>JAEWOR010000063.1 GCA_023399595.1 Bacteroidota bacterium
CAAATTATAAAAAACTTTTGGGGCGCGCCTTGGGCGCCCCGAAACTTTACAAGATTTCCAAATTTATTTAAAATTAAACTTCACCGTAAACATCACTTGCGATGGACGAAGCTGAATTTTTGTATAAGAAGTGTTGTTGTTATTTGTATTGATGGTGTAATTTTCAAAAACTTTTGTATTGGCAATATTTAACCATTTCAATTCAAAATCAATTTTCTTTTTGCTCCATGAATATTGGTATGAAAGATCAAAGAATCCATTTTTAAGGTGAGTATCTCCATTAATGGAATTTACTTGATCCCAATTAAAACCGATAGTATGATTTTCTAAAGGATAACCAAAGACTGATAGATTGTGATTGTATCCTTGCATTTTGAAGATATTCTCGTTTAGATTGATATCTTTATTTCTTTGATTGCTCCAAGAGAACGACATATTGTAATCTACACTTAACCAAGAAAAATAAGTATTATTAAACTTCAAACCAGTGCTTTGGGAATTGCTTTTATTGTCCAATAGTTGGTCTCCTAAGAAGTTTTGAGATTTTGTTGTCTGATTGCTATAACTGAATGAAATATTGGATTTAAATTTTGGAAAATACTTGCCGATTTCTCCACTTAGTCCATTATTATTACGATTGTTATCTAGCTCAGTGAACTTTGTGGAAATAAATCCTTCGTTAATTTCACGGGAAGAAATTAAGTTGTTTTTTACATTAGAAATTCTATAATTCACATTAAAGAATAAATTATTTAACGGATTTCTATATTCTATTCTACTTCCAACAGATTTTGAATTGGTTTCTGGGATTGGATTTTTGGGATCCATCGCATTAATATTGGTAGGAGAAAGAAGTATGGTTCCTGCGTACGCTGAGTTAATATCACCAAAGTTATTACCTATTGATCCACTAAGAGAAGCTTTCCAGAATGATGCAAAAGAATATTGTGCAAATAAATTGGGTTCAATTGTAATCTTAGAAAGAGATTTGTCAACATTTCTATTGGTATTTAAATCTTCAATTTTAATGGAATTGAAGTTCACAGGAATATTGGCAAACAAACTCCAAGACTCATTTTTAAAATTTATACCTAGACTTCCATAAGGAATGGCTTCAGTAAATTTAATATCATTAGCAAAAATATCTGGCGATAAGTTATTTAATTGACCATTTAATTGTGAGGTCATTGTTTTTGTATTAAAATTAAATCCTACTTCTGGTGTGAAAGTCCAACCTTTTTTAGTAAAACTCACATTTGCAGAATGGTTAGCTTCAAATTCTTTGATTCTAAAGTTTTGCACAACCGAATTTATGGAAGGATTAATAAAACTAAAACCTAAATAATTTGCTGGGGTAATTTCCAATGTCTGTTGGTCATCTTGATAATTAATAAAAGATTTGAAATTAATCATCTTTTCTTTCCAAGGAATAATGCTGCTTAATGAGTTTTGAAAAGAACTTGTTGGAGATTCTAATGCTTCATAGCCTATTCCTGCTTGTCTATTTGCAATGGCTCTATCAGCATTCCAAAATTGTGTAAAACTTGTGGTGTTTTTAAAGAAACCTTTTTTAGCGTTTTTAGTAAAAATGATTTCTCCTTTCAATTTATCAGTATAAAACCTGTTCTTAATTCCAGTTTTAACAAATGAATTTATGCTTCCATCGGTGTTATAGTATGTTGCTTCTACTTCATCTTCTCTATCAACAGTATTATTAGTATAATTCGCATTTAGCTTAAGTTCCCATTCCTTGTCTTTAAAAGGGTTGGTTAAATAATTAGCAGATAAATAATGCACATTGTTCATTAAATATCTTTTTACTGGAAGATTGGGTACGCTTGCAGTTTCTACATTCAACCAATTGTTTTGGGAGGCGTTCATTCTTCTTCCTTCCCAACTGCTACCGAAACCAAGAATATTTCCTTCATTTTCCACCTGTTCACCCATATTATTGGTTTTGTAGTTGAGCACCCATTGAGATTTCTGTCCGAAAAACATTGGGGTGAGTTTTACATTCCATAACCAAGGTTCGCCAAATCCACTTCCTACTTCACCACGACCAGTCATGGTCACCGAGTTTTTTAGTTTAATGTTAATGGCAGCTTGATCGGATGGGATTTTATCGCTCAGCATCTTTATTGGTTGGTGATTTTCCAAAACCTCTACTTTTGAAACCGCATCTTTGGGTAATGAATTATTAATGGTTCCGTAACCACCTTCCATTAAATCTTTGCCGTTCACATAAAATTTATTAATAGCATTTCCTTGATAAAGTATTGATCCATCGGTATTTACTTCAATTCCGGGTATTTTTTTCATGACATCCGCTAAAGTTCTATCAGCTTTACTATCAAAGGCTTTTAAGTCGTAGGAAATAGTATCTCCTTTAGCGGTAATCATTTTAGTTTTCAGTTGAACTTCCTTAATTTCTGTAGCTTCAGAGTCCATTTTGTAATTCATGTTCTGCTGATCGCTATTATTCACTTGTTTTACTAAGGTTTTTTGGTTGAAAGCCTTTATTTTAAGATCCACATTGGGCATTCCACTGGTGAAAGTTACTTTGTATTCCCCTTTAGAGTTAGTGATAGAATAAGCCAAAATAGCATCTTGTCCAGGTTCTTCTACTGTTACACTCGCACTTGGAAGTGGTTGTCCATCTTGGTCAGTAACCTTCCCTGAAATGGTTTTTTGGGCCCATGTAAAAATGGAAATGAGTAAAAGAAATAAAGTAGCTCTTAGTTTCATAGATGTTTTTTGAGAATAAGTAAATGATTAATGATATTCGTTACAATAATAGTAGATTAATTTTCCAAAGATAAGTTAAAAGTTTTATAACTAATAAAATAGTGATTGAATTGTGGTAATAAGTTTGATTAGAATTTCTAACAATGACAATAGATTAAAATAATGTTAAACAACAATTAATAAACAATTATTTAATAATTTTGTAGATTAAATTTTTGTAAGATGGGTATTGTTTTAAAACCTATAGATGTAATTGATGAAATTTCTCAAGAAGAGTTTCAAGAAAAGTATTTAAAAGCGAGAAAACCAGTTGTCATAAAGAACATGGCTAAAAATTGGCCTGCTTATCAAAAATGGACAATGGATTATATTAAAGAGGTAGTAGGTGATGTTACTGTTCCGTTGTATGACAGTGCAAAAGCAGATCCCTCAGCTCCTATTAATGCGCCCGCTACAGAAATGAAGTTTGCAGATTATATAGATCTTATCCAAAAAGAACCAACGGATTTAAGGATTTTCTTTTTTGATCCTATTAAGTATTCTCCAAAAATTTTAGAAGATTATATTTCTCCAAAAGATCTTATGGGAGGTTTTTTAGATAAATATCCGAGTATGTTTTTCGGTGGGAAAGGTTCGGTTACTTTTCTTCATTACGATATAGATATGGCGCATATTTTCCATACGCATTTCAATGGTAGAAAACATATTTTATTGTTCGATTATAAATGGAAAGATAGATTGTATCAAATTCCTTATGCAACTTATGCTTTGGAGGATTATGATATAGAAAACCCAGATTTTACAAAATTTCCAGCTTTAGATGGAGTAGAAGGTATCGAATGTTTCCTAGAACATGGTGATACTTTATTTATGCCAACAGGATGGTGGCATTGGATGAAATATTTGGACGGAAGCTTCTCTATTTCTCTAAGAGCTTGGGATAAATCTTGGGCAGTTAAAGCACATTCACTTTGGAATCTTGCTGTGCAACGTAATTTTGATAACTTTATGAAGAAGCGTTACAAGAAAAGATATATGGATTGGAAAGAAAGAAAAGCGATAGAAAGAGCTAATGAAGCTTTGAGAAAAGGTTTACCTAAATAAAACAAAAAACCGAAGATTTTCTTCGGTTTTTTTTATGGTCTGTACATTTCAGTATGTGGCAAAGTATCTTCAAGGTATTTTTTATCGGTTGGGATAAATCCAAAACCTGAATAAAACTTGATAAGATAATCTTGCGCAGAGATTCTGATTGCAGATGAATGAAATCTGTTTTCAATGGTTTGAACTGCATAATCTACTAATTGCCTTCCTAAGCCTGTTCCACGACCTTTCTCTGTAGAAAGAACTCTTCCAATGGAGGTTTCTTCGTATTTAATGCCTTTGTCAAAAACTCTGCAATAAGCGAGGATGTCATCATCTTTTTCTGCCCAAATGTGCAAAGCCAATTGGTCTTTATCATCACAATCTGCATAAGTGCAATCTTGTTCAATTACAAAAACGCTTATTCTTGCTTGTATTATTTTGTAAAGCTCTAAAGTTGTGAGTTCGTTAAAGGATTTTATTTTCCAAACTATATTATTCATCGAAAGAAATATTATTGTTTTTTAAGAAAGCATTTGTAGTATCTATAAATTTTAAAATTTCATCGCCTCCTTCCTTTTTTTCTGCTGATGTGATATAGATTTCTGGAAGGTCTTCCCAAGTTTTATGAAGTTCGTTTTTATAAGCATCTACATTTTTTAAAATTACATTTGGTTTTAGTTTATCTGCTTTCGTGAAAATAATTGAAAATGGAATTCCACTTTCTCCCACCCATTGTATAAATTCCAAATCTATTTTTTGTGGAGTATGTCTTATGTCCACCAAAATAAATAAGTTGACAAGATTTCTTCTGTTTAAAATATAATTAGTAATTAATTTTTCAAAATCTTTCCTTTGAACTTTGGAAACCCTAGCAAAGCCATATCCTGGTAAATCTGTTAAATACCAATCTTCGTTCACCATAAAGTTATTAATAAGCTGTGTTTTCCCTGGCGTTCCAGAGGTTTTTGCTAAATCTTTTCTGTTTAGCATTGCGTTAATTAAAGAAGATTTTCCAACATTCGACCTTCCAATGAAAGCATATTCTGGGAAAATGGGTTCAGGGCATTCTTGCCATTTGCTACTACTTTTTACAAATTCAGCAGATTTTATAATCATAATATATATGGTATAAAAAAACCATTAAGTATAAATCTTTTCTTAATGGTTTTGTTTTTTTTAGTGTTTATCTTTTAACCAGTTGTAGAGGATTTCATTAAACTCGTCCGGTTTTTCCATCATCGCAGCGTGTCCACAATGTTCTATCCAAAATAAATCCGAATTCGGAATGTATTTGTGCATATCTTCTGCCACTTCAGGTGGAGTAACATTGTCTTGCTTTCCCCAAATAAGACATGTAGGACATTTAATTTTCGGAAGATCATTCAGCATATTGTGTTTAATAGCGCTTCTTGCAAGCATTACGGTTTTTATCCCTTTCATTCTATCGTTCACCACCGCAAAAACTTCATCCACTAAATCATCAGTAGCTACATCAGGATTGTAAAAAACCTCTTCGGTTTTCTTTCTAATATATTCTTTGTCGCTTTTTCTTGGGAAACTATCACCAAATGTTCTTTCATATAAACCAGAACTTCCAGTTAATACAAGATTTTCTACTAAATCTGGTCGTGCTAATGTTAAAATTAACCCCACATGACCTCCCATAGAATTCCCAACAATAGTTACTTTGCCATTAATATGAGCTTCAATAAACTTAATAACATATTTTGCTATTGTGGTTAAATTGGTATTCAGCACGGGTAAATCATAAATGGGAAGTTGAGGAACAAAAACTTGATACCCTCTATCCGAAAAGTAATCCATCATTGTATCAAAATTACTTAGACCACCCATTAATCCGTGCAACAAGACTAAAGGACGACCTTCTCCGGCAACATTGTAAGTGTATTTCTTTTCTTTTTTAGTACTAAATATCATAAGTATGCTGTAATAAGCCTTGCAAAAATACGAATTAAACCTTAAAAAATCTTTCTAATAACTAATTTAAAATAAAAATAATACTAGAGAAAATATTTTCATACATTTTTTTTGGATCGGTCTTATTTGTATCTCTAATTTTTTATTTGTTAATTTATTAATGTTGTGAAATACAGTGTTTTAGGGTTTTTGGATTATTGTGGGTTAAAAACTTATCAACATTAAGTTAAAAAGTGGGAAAAAGTGGGAACTTTTAGAAATAAATATATAAATTTGCTCCAAATGAAGAATTTTATTGGTACATATGAATGTAAAATAGACGACAAAGGCCGCCTAAAAGTGCCATCATCGCTTACTAAGCAGATGGAGGGCTTTGAGGATAAGACTTTTGTGGTGAAGCGTTCTGTGTTCCAGTCTTGTCTTGAGGTTTATCCTATGAGATCTTGGGATAAATTGATGGAGAAAATCAATAAACTTAATCGCTTCATTAAGAAAAATGCAGACTTTATCAGGATGTTTACAGCGGGAGTGAAGACCGTTGAGTTAGATAGTGCGGATAGATTGCAGATTTCAAAAGACTTAATGCATTTTGCAGCACTTAAAAAAGACATTGTTATTACAAGTGCTGGTGAATTGTTCGAGATTTGGGATAAAGAAGCTTACGAAAACGTAATTTCTACTAACGAAGTGGATTTTGCAAATCTAGCTGAAGATGTGATGGGTGATTTTGGAGAAGAGTAAATAAAGAATAATAACGGAAATATTTTTAAATGTATCATAATCCTGTTTTACTAAAGCAAAGTGTGGACGATTTGGTGACGAATCCAGATGGTGTGTATGTGGATTGTACGTTTGGGGGTGGAGGGCATTCAAAAGAAATTTTAAATAGACTTTCAGAAAAAGGAAGGCTTTTTAGTTTCGATCAGGATGCGGATGCTTTAAATAATGCTTTAGAGGACTCTAGGTTTACTTTGGTGAATCAGAATTTTAGGTATTTAGAGAATTCTCTGTTAATGTATGGTGTATCTCAAGTTGATGGTGTTTTAGCGGATTTGGGAGTTTCTTCGCATCAGTTTGATAAAGCGGAAAGAGGTTTTTCTACCCGTTCTAACGCACCTTTGGATATGAGGATGAATTCTATGCAGGCTTTAGATGCTAAAAAAGTGATTAATGAATATGAAGAGGGAGATTTAGCGGATATTTTATATCTCTATGGTGAGTTGCGTGAAGCTAGAAAATTAGCGAGAACCATTGTGCATGCGAGAAAAGACAAGCCTTTGGAAACGACTGATGATTTAAAAAAACTTTTCAGTTTTATTCCGCCTCACAAACAGAATAAATTTTTTGCACAAGTTTTTCAAGCGGTAAGAATTGAGGTGAACCAGGAATTGGATGTTTTAAAAGAAATGTTGCAACAAGCTTATAATGTTTTAAAACCAGGCGGAAGATTGGTGGTAATTTCTTATCATTCTTTAGAGGATAGACTGGTGAAAAGGTTCCTTAAAAACGGAATGTTTGAAGGGGAGCCAGAAAGAGATGTTTATGGAAATTATAAAAAAGCTTTTGAGCTGATTAAAAATAAAGCAATTGTACCATCAGATGAAGAGATTGAAGAAAACTCTCGTGCGAGAAGTGCAAAAATGAGAACAGGAATAAAAGTATAAAACAAATCGGACAAAGTCTGTGGCAAAAAAACAAACATATCGCCCTCAAAAAAAATTAACCTTCATGGATATCATGAAGGGTAACTTCTTGAATAGGGATGAGGTAAAAGTGCATTACAAATACTTTTTATTGTTGTTTGTTCTCATGATGATTATGATTTATTCTAACCATTTGGTGAATAAAAAAATAGAGATTGTAAATGATTTGAAGGAGGAAACAGAAGAGTATAAATCTCGTAATGCTTACGCACAAAGTAAATTAATAAAAGTAAGAATGGAATCTGAACTAGGGAAAACCATGCTGAAGGATTCCTTGTTGACCTTAGAGAACCACCCACACAAATTGTTGATTAAAACTGATACTACAGATGCAAAATCAAAATGAGTACGATAGCAAACGTAAAAGAACGTTAAGATGGGGTTACCTCTTTGCGGTGGTTGCTTTGTGCTTGTTTGCGGTGTTTTTGGGGAGAATAGTTGTTTTGCAAAACACTAATGTTCAGGAGATTAAAGATGATTATATCAATAAAAACTACCGTGAAGCTACTTTAAAAGCTGCTCGTGGAAATCTTTTTGCTTCGGACGGATCTATTTTGGCGACTACGGTAATGCGCTATGATATTTTTCTAGATTTCAAAACTATTAAAGACACTGTTTACGATAATAATATTGTCGCGCTTACGGATTCTCTATCTAAAATGTTTGGAAAATCTGCATCAGAGTTTCGTCAAAAATTCGATATTCAAAAGAAAAAGAAAAACCAATATTATATGTTGGTGAAAGGTTTGGATTTCGATCAGTATGATAGAATTCGCAAGTTCCCGATCTTTAAAAGAGGTAAAAATAAAGGAGGTTTTATTGTAGATAGAAATTACAAACGAGAATTAGCAACGTCAGAAATTGGTGAAGGAACCATTGGAATGGACAATGGAACTTACAAATCTGGTTTGGAAGGTGCTTTCTCAAAATATCTAACAGGAACCAATGGTAAAAGGTTAGAGCAAAGAATTAATTCTTCTCAATGGAAACCAATCGATTATTGGAAAGTTAAAGAACCTGTAGATGGACAAGATGTTTACACAACTTTGGATTTAAGGATTCAGGATATTGCACATTCCGCTTTGGAAAAACAATTGGTGAATTTTGAAGCTAAACACGGTACAGTTATCGTAATGGAGGTGGAAACGGGAAAAGTTCGTGCAATGGTCAACCTAAGAAGAACTGATGAAGGAGAATATATTGACGCTTATAATTATGCCATAAAAGACAATATTGAACCTGGATCAACCTTCAAAACAGTTTCTTTATTGGCTGCGATGGATGATGGTTTTATAGATGAAAATACCACTGTAAATGTTGGTAATGGAGTTTGGACGTACGCTAAACAAAGAATTTCTGATGGTCACGGTGGTGGAACATATGAAATTAGTGATGTTTTAGCGAAATCTAGTAATGTGGGAACAGCAAAACTTATCACCCAATATTATGCAGATAAGCCTCAGGTTTTCTTAGATCATCTTAAAAAGTGGAAGCTTTTTGATAAAATGGATATAGAACTTCCGGGAATTACAAAACCAAAAATTGTAACTCCTGATAATAAGAGATGGAATGCTGCAACTTTGGCTTCTATTTCTTACGGATATTCATCCAATATCAATCTTTTACAATTGGCAACTTTTTATAATGGTATTGCGAACAATGGGAAAATGCTAAAGCCTTTATTTATAGATAAAATAATGAAGGATGGTAAAGTGAATTTCGAAGCTAAACCACAAATTTTAGTTAAGAAAATGGCTTCAGAAAAAGCAATTGGAATGATGACCAGTGCGCTTACAAAAGCCGTTGAAAAAGGAACAGCAAAAAGTATTTTCACACCTAACCTTAAAATGGCTGGGAAAACAGGTACCGCAAGATTTGAATATTGGTTACCTGGCCCAATGAAGTATCGCGCTTCATTTGCGGGTTTTTATCCTGCAGATAAACCAAAATATACTTGTTATGTTATGGTTAGCGAACCGAATACAGCAAAAGGTTTTTACGGAGGAACGGTTTCGGCGCCCGTATTTAAAGAAATTGCAGGGAAAACATTCCTTAAAACACCTCAAAATATTGAAAAAGAAATGTTGGTGGACAAAAAGGTGAACCTTAACAAAATGGTGGAACCTAATGTGAAAGTAAAAGTTAACGATAAAAAGATGCCTAATGTAGTTGGTTTAATAGGTAAAAATATTATTCCACAGCTTGAAAACATGGGCTACAGAGTGGATTATAAAGGAGTAGGGAAAATTAGGGAGCAGTTTCCTCTAGAGGGTACAAGCATTAAGAAAAATCAGAGAATTTATCTTTCACTTCAAAACTAAAAAGATATGCAATTATTAGATGTATTAAACAGAATTTCAAGTATCAATATACAAGGGGAAACCCATATTGATGTTTCTGAAATTGTTTTCGATAGCAGAAAAGCTTCGGAAAATTCTCTTTATGTTGCTATCAAAGGAACGGTTTCGGATGGCCACGATTATATTCATGCAGCCGTGAAAAACGGTTCTAAAGTTGTTGTTTGTGAAGAAATGCCAGAAGAGACCAATGCTTATGTTACTTATGTTCAAGTAAAAGATTCTTCTAAAACTTTAGGGCATTTGGCTTCTAATTTTTATGGAAACCCATCACATAATTTAAAATTAATTGGGGTTACGGGAACCAATGGTAAAACTTCTACAGCTACTTTGCTTTTTGATATTTTTAAAAATTTAGGATATCCTTCTGTATTGCTATCAACGGTGGAAATTCGTTTGGTAGATGAGGTAATTCCTGCAACACATACAACGCCAGATATTATTACCATTAATAAAATTTTAGCGGATGCTGTAGATAAGGGTTGTGAATATGCTTTTATGGAAGTGAGCTCACACGGAATTGCACAAAACAGAATTGAAGGTTTACACTTTAAAATTGCAGGTTTCACCAATCTTACACATGATCATTTAGATTATCATAAAACTTTTGAGGAATATCTTAAAGCTAAGAAAAGATTCTTTGATGAATTGGAAGATTCAGCGATTGCGATTACCAATATTGATGATAAAAATGGCAATGTAATGTTGCAAAACTCCAAAGCCAAAAAAGTTTCCTACGCTATGAAAACCATGGCGGATTTTCATGGGAAAATTTTGGAAGTGGATTTCAACGGAATGCTTCTTAACTTCAATGGAAAAGAATTTTGGACAACACTTACTGGTAAATTCAATGCTTATAATTTGCTTTTGGTTTTTGCTATTGCAGCAGAATTAGGTTTTGAGCAAGATGAAATTTTGAAATCAATTTCTAGTTTAAAGCGTGTTTCAGGAAGATTTGAAACCTTAAAATCAGACGGAGGAATCTTCTTTATTGTAGATTATGCGCATACTCCAGATGCTTTAGAAAATGTGTTGGATAGCATTAATGAAATACGTACTAAAAACGAAAGATTGATTACCGTTTTCGGTTGTGGCGGAGATAGGGATCATTCTAAAAGACCAGAAATGGGAGATATTGCTTCTAGAAAATCAACTTTAGCAATTATTACTTCCGATAATCCTAGAACCGAGGATCCTTTGGCGATTATTAAAGAAATTGAAGCTGGAGTTCAACCACAAAATTTTAGTAAATATACTTCTATCCCAGATAGAAAAGAAGCGATAAAAATGGCGATAAAATTCGCCGAACCTAAAGATATAATTCTTGTAGCTGGAAAAGGGCACGAAACATATCAGGAAATAAACGGAGTTCGACATCATTTTGATGACAAAGAAGTGATTACAGAACTGTATAAATTAATGAGTAAATAAAATTGAAAGATGAAGAAATTGGGGAATGGGGAAATTTTAACAATAAAAAATCTCACACCTCAAATCTCAAATCTTAAAATCTAAAAATATGTTATACTATCTCTACGAATATCTTACCCAGCATGGAATTCACGTTCCAGGATTAGGAATGTTGAAATACATCTCCTTCAGAGCGGGAATGGCGGTTTTAATGTCGCTTGTAATTGCTTTGGTGTATGGCAAAAGGATTATCAATTACCTTAGAAGAAAGCAGATGGGAGAGTTGGTAAGAGATTTAGGACTGGACGGACAAAAACAAAAGGAGGGAACCCCTACAATGGGGGGGCTTATTGTTATTATTGCTACCATTATTCCAGTGATTTTATTTACGAGAATTACCAATGTGTACATCGTTTTACTCTTGGTAACGGTCGTTTGGATGGGAGCCATTGGCTTTTTAGATGATTATTTAAAGAAAGTAAAGAAAAATAAAGACGGCTTAAAAGGAAAATTCAAAGTAATTGGACAAGTTGGTTTAGGGTTAATTATTGGTATTACAATGTATTTTCATCCTGATATTACGGTGAAAAGAAAGTATTCTGATGCTAAAGTGGTTAACAGGAATGATGTTGAGAGCAATTTTATGCCAACAGAAAAAGCTACAGTTTCTACGGTTCCTTTTGCTAAAAATAATGAATTTGACTACAGTGGGATTCTATTTTGGATGGATGAAGAACAAGCTCACGAATGGTCTTGGGTAATTTTTATTCCTGTGGTAATTTTTATTGTGACTGCAGTTTCTAACGGAGCGAATATTACCGATGGAATTGATGGTCTTGCCGCGGGAACAAGTGCTGTCATATTGCTTACTTTGGCATTTTTCGCCTATGTTTCTGGGAACATTATTTTTGCGGATTATCTTAATATTATGTTCCTTCCCAATATGGGTGAAGCCACTATTTTTGCAGTCGCCATGGTGGGAGCTGTTATTGGTTTCTTTTGGTACAATACTTATCCTGCTCAGGTTTTTATGGGCGATACAGGAAGTTTAATGTTGGGAGGTGTTATTGCTGTTTTGGCTATTATTTTAAGAAAAGAACTCATGATTCCTGTGCTTTGTGGAATTTTCTTGATAGAAAATATCTCTGTAGTGCTTCAGGTAGTTGTTTTCAAATACAGAAAAAGAAAATATGGGATAGAATATGCCCAAAATCATAGATTGTTTAAGATGTCTCCATTGCATCACCATTATCAGAAGGAAGGATTTCACGAGAGTAAAATTGTAAACCGTATGATTATTATTAGTGTAATGTTGGCGATAGTTTGTTTAATCACATTAAAAATTAGATAAAATTAAAAGCTGTAGGCAATAAGCATAATGCTTAAAGCATATAGCAAAAAGCCTTTATAGTATGAAAATAGTTGTTTTAGGAGGTGGTGAAAGCGGTTGTGGTGCTGCTTATTTAGCTAAAAAGAAAGGTTTGGAGGTTTTTCTTTCAGACAAAGGAGCTATTAAAGAGGAGTACAAGAAATTTCTTATTGAAAATCAAATAGATTTTGAAGAAGAGAATCATGATGAAGAACGTATTTTAAATGCTGAATGGATTGTAAAAAGCCCAGGAGTTCCAAAAAAAGCGGATATTATTCTGAAAATTCAACAAAAAGGAATTCGTATTTCTTCAGAAATTGAATTCGCTGCTGAATTTACAGATGCTAAAATTATCGCCATTACAGGAAGCAACGGCAAAACAACTACCACTTCTTTGGTGTATCATATTTTAAAAAACGACAACTTAAACGTTGGTTTGGGTGGAAACATTGGGAAAAGCTTTGCAAAGCAAGTTGCAGACGATAATAGAGATTATTATGTGTTGGAAGTGAGTTCTTTCCAGTTGGATGATATTCAGAATTTCAGGCCTTATATTTCTTTGTTGTTGAATTTGTCTCAGGATCATTTGGATCAGTACAATTACAATTATGAGGAATATGCAATGGCAAAATTCCGAATTACTGAAAATCAGGAAAATGATAATTTTTTCATCTATAATAAAGATGATGAAATGAGCAAAAATATTCTTGAGAAATTAGAAGTAAGAGCTCAGACAATTCCTTTTTCAACCAAAGAAAAGTTAGATAAAGGAGGTTTTATAGATTCAGATTCAATTGTGGTGAAACTCCAAGATGAATTCTCAATGAAAATTGATGAGTTATCTTTAATGGGAATGCACAATGTGGCTAATAGTTTGGCGGCTTCTATTGCTGGTAAATTATTAAATATTAGTAACGAAAGTATTAGAAATTCTTTAATGACTTTCCAAGCTGTAGAACATCGTTTAGAATTTGTAGCAGAAATTGGTGGCGTAAAGTTCATTAATGATAGCAAAGCAACGAACGTAAATGCTACTTATTACGCTTTAGAAAGCATGAAAACACCAACCGTTTGGATTGTTGGTGGAAAAGATAAAGGAAATGATTATTCCGAGATTGATGACTTGGTGAAGAAAAAAGTAAAAGCCATAGTTTGTCTAGGGCTTGATAATCAGAAAATTATAGAATTCTTTAGAGATAAAAAAGAATTTATTTATGATACATCAAGTATGGAAGAAGCAGTAGCGGTTTGTAAAAACATTGCTAAAACTGGTGATACGGTTTTATTGTCGCCTTGTTGCGCAAGTTTTGACCTTTTCAAAAGCTATGAAGATAGAGGAGACCAGTTTAAAAAACAAGTTCTAAAAAGCATCTAAAAAAATAAAAATAAGTTAAAAGTCAGTGTGCTTTTTACATTATACATTTAACAACAAAATGAACGAACAAAAAATAGAAAATAACGAAAGTAAATTCGAGTTTCTGAAGGGTGATAAAGTACTTTGGATGGTCATTCTTGTGATCTCGATATTTTCTATTTTCCCAGTATATTCTGCAAGTTCCAACTTAGAATATATTGTAAATAACGGAACTACAACAGGGCACGTTTTAAAACACATGTTCTTTGTACTTCTAGGTTTAGGAATTATGAGGTTGGTAGGAACCATAAAATACGAATACATTGGTAAACTCAGCAGTCTTTTGCTAGGGATTATGGTGATATTGCTTGTTTTCACTATGTTTTCAGGACAAACTATTGATGGCGCTAGTGCTTCTCGTTGGCTAAAAATACCTGGAACACCAATTTCTTTTCAGCCTTCCTCTTTTGCTTTTTTAATGTTGATTATTTATTTGTGCAGATACCTCACAAAGAAAATCAAAAGAGATCGATTACCATTTGAAAATATACTTTATATTTTTGGACCAATTCTATTGGTTTTCATTTTGGTAGCAAAAGACAATGGTTCTACAGCATTAATGATTTTAATGGTTTCTATTGCAGTTCTTATTATTGGTCAGCTCAATTGGAAGTATATTGCAGGGTTCATTTCTATATCCGTGCTAGCGGTAATTCTATTTTTATTAGTAGCATTAAATACCAATATGATTGGTGGAAACCGTGTTCACACTTGGATGAGTCGTATTGAAACTTTTACTTCTTCAAAAGCAAAAACCGCTGATGTAGATGATGAAAGTTTGAAAGCAAAAAATTATCAAGTAATGCAAGCCAAAGCGGCAATTGTACATGGTGGAATTACAGGAATGGGGCCAGGGAAAAGTGCATTAAAACAAACATTACCCCAATCCGCTTCAGATTTTATTTTTGCCATTATAATTGAAGAATATGGTCTTTTGGGAGGTGCGTTTCTAATTGCTCTGTATCTCATTATGATTGTAAGAATTGTAATGATTGCTAGTAAAATGCCAGCTTTCTTTGGATCGCTTTTGGTGCTCAGTTTAGGGATAATGATTTTTGTGCAGCTCGCAGTGAATATTGCTGTTGCCGTTAATTTAATTCCAGTTACGGGACAACCGTTGCCACTAATTAGTTATGGTGGAACATCTATGTTGGTAACTTATTTACAATTAGGAATTATATTGAATATAAGTTCAAGAATTCAGATATACGATGAAGAAGGAATGGGAAAAAAACAAAATGTAGAAGAAATTAATGATATTGCGTAATCGTAGGAATTCGTTTTACGATCTTTAGGAATTCGCCTCGAGACGAATTCCTACAAAAAACGGCCAATTTCTACAAACAGAAAAGAATGAACAAATTAAGAGTAATATTATCAGGTGGCGGAACAGGAGGACATATCTTCCCAGCAATTGCCATTGCAGATGAAATCAAGAAAAGGTTTCCTGATGCTGAATTTTTGTTCATTGGTGCGAACGGTAAAATGGAGATGGAAAAAGTTCCGAATGCAGGTTATAAAATTGAAGGTTTAAACATCGCAGGATTCGACAGAGGAAACCTATTGAAAAACATTGGACTTCCTTTTAAATTAATTTCAAGTCTTAGTAAAGCTAAAAGAATTATTAAAGACTTCAAGCCCAATTTTGTGGTGGGAACAGGAGGTTTTGCGAGTGGACCAGCTTTATACATGGCTTCAAAACTAGGAATTCCCACTTTTATTCAAGAACAGAATTCCTTGCCAGGAAAAACCAATACTGTAAATGGTAAAAAGGCAAAAGCTGTGTTTACGGCCTATCCTAATATGGAGCATTTTTTCCCGAATACAACGGTTTTTTTCTTAGGAAATCCTATTCGCGAGAATATTGTTTCAGGGATGATGAATTCCACTGAAGCAAAAGAAAAGTTAGGGTTAGATAAAAATAAACTTACCATTCTTTCAGTGGGGGGTTCATTGGGTTCAAGAACTATTAATAACGCTTGGAAAGACAATTTAGCGAAGCTAGAAGAAAAAGGCTATCAACTTATCTGGCAAACTGGGAAATTAGATTATGATGCTTTGAGTAAAGAAATTCAAATTTCAGATCTTCAATCTCAAATCCAAATGAAGGAATTTATTTACGATATGGAAGTCGCTTATTCGGCGGCAGATGTTATTGTTTCCAGAGCAGGAGCTATAGCTATTTCGGAATTAGCGGTGGCTCAAAAAGCGGTTTTGTTGGTTCCTTTTCCGTTTGCAGCGGAGGATCATCAAACTAAAAATGCCATGAATTTGGTGGAGAAAAATGCTGCAAGAATGGTGAGAGATTCAGAAATGAATGAAAAATTCTGGACAATCCTTGAAGAATTATGTGAAAATCAATCTTTAAGAAACGAAATGTCTCAAAACATTAAAACATTTGCAAAACCTTTCGCAGCTAAAGAAATTGTGGATGAAATTTTTAAACAAATGTAGAAAGTAGAATTGTAAATGTAAAAATGATTTTCATAAATACACTTTACATGCATACACTAATACAATAAGAAAATGAATATTTTAAATACATACCAAAATTATTATTTCGTAGGAATCGGAGGAATCGGAATGAGTGCATTGGCTCGTTACTTCCACGCTTCTGGGAAAAATGTTTTGGGTTATGACAAAACCAATACAAAACTCACCCAACAACTTCTTTCAGAGGGTATTGAGATTAGTTTTGAAGATAATATCGATGAAAAAATCAAAGGACTTTCCAAAGAAAACACGTTGGTTATTTTCACACCAGCTATTAAAAAATTAGGAATCCTTGATTATTTCAGTCAGAATGGGTTTGAGATTTTAAAAAGAGCAAAAGTTTTAGGTTTAATTACAGAAAGCTCTGAATGTATAGCTGTTGCAGGAACGCATGGTAAAACAACAACGTCTACCCTAATTTCACACTTATCAAAAGAAGCTAATTTGCCGTTTTCGTGTTTCTTAGGAGGGATTTCAGAGAATTTTAAATCGAATTTCCTTTATAATGGAAACAAATATTCGGTTGCAGAAGCGGATGAATACGACAGAAGTTTCCTAAATCTATCACCAGATTGGGCGGTGGTAACTTCCACAGATGCGGATCATTTGGATATTTATGGTGACAAAAACCATATTGAAGAAGGTTTCCGTCAGTTTGCAGCTTTAGTTCCTCATGATAATCATCTTTTTGTAAGAAAAGGTATCGAGATTGGAAGGCCTCATAAAACTTATGCAGTGAATGAAGTTGCGGATTATTATTCGGATAATTTGAGAATGGATCATGATAAAATTTATTTTGATTTCCATACTCCAACCGAAAAAATCACGGATTTTGTTTGGGAAATTCCAGGAATTCACAATGTAGAAAATGCAACGGTGGCTCTGGCTATTCTTCACAATTTAAAGGTTGATTTTGAAACTCTAAAAAAGGGGATTGCTTCATTCAAAGGGATTAAAAGAAGATATACCAAGCATTTTTATGGAGATAAAATCTATATCGATGATTATGCACATCACCCAACAGAGATTAATGCTGTTTTAGATTCTGTGAGAAGGTTTTATCCTGAAAAGAAAATGTTGGTGGTTTTCCAACCACATTTGTTCAGCAGAACAAGGGATTTTGCAGATGGTTTTGCAGAAAGCCTAAGCAAAGCAGATGAGCTTATCCTTTTAGATATTTATCCAGCTCGTGAACTGCAAGAAAACTTTGTAGGAATTACCTCTTCTTGGTTATTGGATAAAGTGAATTTAGAAAAGAAAGAAGTATCTACTTTACAAGATGCTTTTGCAAAAATAAAAGAAAAAGATTTTGATATTGTACTCACCGTTGGAGCAGGAAATATAGACACGCTTTATGATCCAGTTTGTGAGTGGTTAAGTAAAAGGTAAGAGATTTTGGTTATCAACTAACTTCTAAAATCTAACCTCTAACTTTTATAAGAATATGAAAAACAAATACAGAATATTAAAAATTTTTATCACAGTAATCATTCTAGGGTTTCTGTTGAGCTTCTCGTTGACGAGATTCAGCAACCAAAAGATGAAGGATAATAAGATTTCTGTAAAGCTTAATAGCGATGGAAGTAAGGTGTATTTTATTGATGAAAATGACATTAAGAAAATTGTAGATAAAGAAAATCCGTCTCGAAGAATTGGAGATATCAATATCCCAGAATTGGAGAAAAAAATTAATGGTCTTCCAGCGGTAGATTCTGCAAATGTTTATCTCAATCTTAATGGAAAACTGAATTTAGATGTAAAACAAAGAGTTCCAGTTTTCAGACTCAATAAAGATGGAAAAGATTTTTATGTGGATCAGAAAGGTGTAGAATTTCCTACTTATTCCAATTATTCTTATCCATGCATGTTGGTGACAGGTGATGTTAAAAAAGAAGAATATGAAAAATTGGCTGAACTGATTTCTAAAATAAATCATGACGATTTTAGCAAAAAATATTTCATAGGTATCTCAAAACATAAAGACGATTATCATTTGTTGACCAGCGATGGAAACTACAAAGTGGAAATAGGAGATTTAGATAATATAGATTTTAAAGTAAAAGGTTTTAAAACTTTTGTAGAGAAATATTTAGTTTATCAAGATCCCCAAAAATATAATAAAGTATCTGTAAAATACAACAATCAAATTGTGGCAACACTCAATCCAAATTTTAAGGAGAATGATAGTATTTTGCAGGTTGGTATGAAAGAAGTTGCTAAAAATCCAGATCTCACACCAAAGAAGGAAAACAGCACAATACCAACAAAAAAACAAGAATCAGGAACTAAAACAAGTTCTGAAAAAAAGAAAAATACAAACGAGAAAAATAAATTAACGAAGCCCAAAGCTTAATCAAAAATCAAATCGATATAAACAAATGGAAAATCAAGAGTATTCTGTAGGACTGGACATTGGGACAACAAAGATTGTTGCCATTGTTGGTCGGCGAAATGCACATGGAAAAATTGAAGTCCTAGGTGTAGGTAAAGCCAAAAGTCTTGGAGTTCACAAAGGTATTGTGAACAACATTTCTCAAACCATCAATTCCATTAAAACTGCGGTGGCAGAAGCTCAAGCCAGCGCTGGAGTCCCAATTTCTAAGGTAACTGTAGGTATTGCAGGGAAACACATTCGTTCTTTGCAGCATTCAGATTACATTATGCGTGAACATCCAGATCAGTACATCACAGAAAAGGATATTGATGCATTAAAAAATCAAGTTAAAAAATTGGTGATGCTTCCTGGTGAAGAAATTATTCATGTACTTCCACAAGAGTACAAGGTAGATTCTGAAGGGGAAATTCAAGAACCAATTGGTATGCACGGAAAACGTTTGGAAGCGAATTTCCACGTTGTAGTAGGACAAATGGGAAGCATAAGAAACATTGCAAGATGTGTAAGAGAAGCAGGCCTTGAAATGGAAGCTTTAACCCTAGAACCTTTAGCATCTTCTGAAGCGGTCCTTACCAAAGAAGAAAAAGAAGCAGGCGTTGCCATCATTGATATAGGAGGTGGAACAACGGACATCGCTATTTTTAAAGACAATATCATTCGTCATACTTGTGTAATTCCTTACGGAGGCGGAATTATTACTGAAGATATTAAAGAAGGCTGTTCTATCATCGAGAAACATGCAGAACAACTTAAAGTAAAATTTGGTTCAGCCGTTCCAGAATTAGAGAAAGATTCTACTTTTGTTACCATTCCTGGTTTACACGGAAGACAAGACAAAGAAATCTCTCTTAAAACTCTAGCTCAAATTATCAATGCAAGAGTGGAAGAAATTCTTGAGATGGTGAATACAGAGTTAAAAGCCTATGGAGCTTTTGAACAAAAGAAAAAATTAATCGCGGGAATTGTTTTAACGGGTGGTGGTTCCAACTTGAAACACCTTCGTCAACTCGCTAATTACACTACAGGTTTCGATAGCCGTATTGGTTTCGCCAATGAGTATATCGCCAATGACAAAAACCAGTTCCTAAAAGGTCCTGAATATGCAACGTCAATTGGTTTGTTAATGGAAAGTTTAAAAATCCGTGACAAAAAAATATTTATACCTGCTGAAGAAATTCTTGAGGTTGTAAATGATACTAACGAAACCGTTGTAAATAAAGAAGAAAACATAGCAACAGAAGAAATAGCTGTTAGAGAAATAGAAAATACTGACAAAAAGAGCAATAAACTTACTTTCGGTCAATCACTAATGGAGAAAGTGAAAAAATTCTTTGAAGAAGTTGAATAATTATTAAAAAGACAAAAAATATGGAAAATATAGGAACACAAGGATTTTCATTTGATTTGCCAAAAGGAAATTCTTCAATTATAAAAGTGATTGGTGTTGGTGGCGGTGGTAACAACGCACTAAAACACATGTACGAAAAAGGAATCCACGGAGTAGATTTTGTAATCTGCAACACGGATGCTCAAACCTTGGATAATAACCCAGTTGCCAATAAAGTTCAGTTAGGAATAAGCATGACAGAAGGACTTGGAGCCGGTGCTGATCCAGAAGTTGGTGAAAAAGCAGCTATCGAAAGTATTGATGATATTAAAGCTGCAATGGGACAAAATACCAAAATGGTTTTCATTACTGCAGGTATGGGTGGTGGAACTGGAACGGGTGCAGCTCCCGTTATTGCTAAAGTAGCTAAAGAAATGGGTATCCTTACCGTAGGTATTGTTACTGTACCTTTTAGTTTTGAAGGGAGAAGAAGATTGGAGCAAGCTGAACTAGGTCTAGAAAAGCTAAGAAATAATGTAGATTCACTTATCGTTATTAATAACGACAAACTTCGTCAGCAATTTGGTAACCTTGGTTTCAAATCTGGTTTCTCAAAAGCGGATGAAGTATTAACGAACGCTGCAAAAGGTATGGCGGAAGTTATTACGGGTTATTTTGATGTAAATATTGACTTTAGAGATGCTAAATCTGTTCTTCAAAATTCAGGAACAGCATTAATGTCTAACGGTATTGCTTCTGGCGAAAATAAAGCTGAAGAAGCTGTTAAAAAAGCATTGGATTCCCCATTATTGAACGACAACAAAATTACAGGTGCTAAAAACGTACTATTGTTAATTAGAAGTGGTTCCGAGGAAGTTACTATGGACGAGATTGGTGTTATCATGGATCACATTCAAGAGGAAGCAGGTAACACAGCAGATATTATTTTTGGAGTTGGATCGGATGAAGAATTAGGAGATGCAGTGAGCGTTCTTGTTATCGCAACAGGTTTTTCTAACGATAATAAAAAATTTGCAGGACCAACTGAGAAAATTAAAATCAGTTTGAATGATACGGTTGCAGATTCTTCTAAACCATCGCCTTTCAAATCTAAGCAAGAAAGAGAAATCTCTAATAATGCTAATGATTTCGGGAAAACGAATTTTTTTAAGCTAGAGGATGAAGACAGCAATTCTCCTCAGTTTAAAGTGACAACTGCTGAACAAATGGTGGTAGAAGATGAAGTAGCTACAGAAGTTAAATTCTTTGATTCGGAAGAAACTCTGGAAACTGAACAAAACTGGAACAACGAACAAGATGAGCGTTCTTTCGATTTGTTCTCTTACGAAGAAGATGCTAATGATTTGGAAGCTGAATCTTTCTCTTTTGAAGTGGAAGGTAAAAAGGAAGACAATCCTTTCCCAACTTCTTCTTCTTTTTCAGAGGAAAAACCAGTTGAATTTAATTTTTTCGTTAATGAACCTATCAATGAACCTCAAATTGAATTAAGTCAGCCTAAAAATGAAGTTCAAGAACAACCTGTTCAACAGTTTGAAACTTCATTTACACCTGCAAAAGAGGAAATTAGAGAGGAAGTAAAAACAGAAGCAAGAGAAGAATTCCAAGTTCCAGCATTTAAAACGCAGGAAGAAGTTTCTGTAGATTATCATGAAGAAACTGAGTTTACATTCATTAATAAAACATCTTCTGAAGACAAAATATCTGAAAGAAGAAATAAATTAAAAGAATTCAATTCAAGATATCAAAATTTTGATGCAGTGAGTGAATTTGAAAGCGTTCCTGCCTTCAAAAGAAAAAATATTTCTATTGACGGAAGCAATGCATCCGACCAAAACAGAAGTTCTTTTTTATCTGAAAGAGAAGGCTCTATGCAGGTAAGAGAAAATAAGTTTTTGAACAAAGACGTAGATTAATTAAATGTACTAATGTAACAGTTTACCAATTTACCAATGATTGTTAAACTGCTACATTGTTAAATTGTTACATTTTTTAAATTGAAAATTTAAAAAAATGAGTTTAGAAAATACAATCAGTGAGGCTATAAAAACAGCCATGAGGGAGAAAGACAAAGTAGCTTTGGATTCTCTTAGAGCTGTAAAAGCGCAAATTCTTCTTTTGAAAACTGAAGCTCGAGGAGTAGAGGTTTCTTTCGAACAAGAAATTGCCATTTTACAGAGAATGATTAAACAACGTAAAGATTCTTTTGAACAATTTGCAGCGCAAGGAAGACAAGATTTAGCAGATGTGGAAGACGCGCAAATGAAAGTAATAGAGAAGTTTTTACCACAACAACTTTCTACGGAAGACTTAGAAGCGGAAATGAAGAACATTATTGCCCAAACAGGAGCTGAATCTATGAAAGACATAGGTAAAGTAATGGGTGTAGCTTCAAAATCCTTAGCTGGAAAATCAGATGGCAAAAGCATTTCTGAAATGGCTAAGAAACTTCTTTCGTAAAAGTGTTTCGAGATACGAGATGCGGGCTTTGAAAGTTCTATAACTCAAGCCTCAAATCCCGAAACTCCACAGCACGGATATTCAACCTTTGCATATCGATTTGATTAAGAGTCCGAAGTGTTTTTACTTCGGGCTTTTTTTGACAAATTGTCCGAAATAGATATTTGGTATAATTCTAATAGAATCTTATGCATCAATAAGATTGATTTTATTTTTTAAATTTGTACTAGTAAATAACTTAAATATAAAAATATGTATCCAACAGATTTAGTAATGCCTATGAAGGCTGAACTTACAGATAAAGGTTTCCAAGATTTAACAAGTCCAGAAGCGGTAGAAAATGCATTAAAACAACCTGGAACTACACTTTTAATGATTAATTCCGTTTGTGGTTGTGCGGCAGGAGCTGCAAGACCAGGAGTTATTTATTCTTTAAAAGGAGACAAAAAGCCAGATCATATCACTACAGTTTTTGCAGGTTTTGATACTGAAGCTGTAGTGGAAGCGAGAAAACATTTAGCACCATTCCCTCCAAGCTCACCATGTGTGGCACTTTTTAAAGATGGAGAATTGGTTCACATGCTAGAAAGACATCATATTGAAGGAAATCCAGCAGGAGCAATAGCTGCAAACCTTCAAGCTGCTTATGACGAATATTGCTAGTCAATACGCACAATAAATATAAAAATCCGTTACGAAATTTTGTAGCGGATTTTTTTATTGGTTTTGTAGCTTAAATGAGCTATACGTCTTTGTTTATACTTATTTTCAATAGGCTATTGAATAATTCTTACTTTGCGTTTAAATTATCGCAATGGTAAACAAAGTTTTGTTCAAAACAAGCCTGTTTCCCCCTAACAACACTTTATTTTTATTACAAACGGTCTTGTTTTTGAGAAAATACAATTGTAGGAAGTCTTCTGCAATCTGCGGGAAACAAAATACAATGTACGGAGGTCTTACACAAGTTGCGGGAAATAAAAGTAATTTTACTTTTATTTCCCGCAACAATGTTTGTAAGTAATTCATAATTTATTTGTACATGATTACAATAAACTTTATTAATAAGGCAATAAAAACGTATTAAAATTATGAAAGTTATATTGGGGTGACTCAATGCCCAAAATTTAGCAAGTCTTGCTCAAAGAATCATCAACTTATCTAAACAATTTATTATACGCTGAGGGGGAATTGTAATGTTGGCTTAGGGGATTTTTTATTTTTTTTAAAACATAATGCGGTTCAGACTTTTATACGTCTTCAATTATTTTTATATTTGGGAATGGCAACTAAGGCACTTTTTAACACCGTGGTCAATTGGTTTATCAAACAAAGGATAGATCAAATAGAAAATTTTATTAAAAACCCTATTGATGTGCAAAACGGTATTTTGTTTTCGCAACTTTTTCATGCCGAAGAAACAGAATATGGTAAAAAGCACGGTTTTAATTCAATTTCCAATTACCAGGATTTTAAAAATAAAGTTCCTATTGTTAACTATGAAGACATTGAACCTTTTATAGAAAAAGCCAGACAAGGGCAAAAAGATGTTCTTTGGCCGGGAGTTATCAAACATTTTGCAAAATCTTCTGGAACAACCAATGCTAAAAGTAAATTCATTCCTATTTCAGATGAAAGCCTTGTGAATTGCCACATGAAAGCGGGAAAGGATATGGTTTCTATTTATGCTAATAATCATCCCGAAAATCAGCTTTTTAGCAGTAAAAACCTTAGGTTGGGTGGAAGTGCAGAACTGTATCAGGATTTCAATACTAAGTTTGGCGATTTATCTGCAATTATTATTGATAATCTTCCTTTTTGGGTAGAAATTACCACAACACCGAGTAAAAAAGTTTCTCTCATGTCTGAATGGGAAAGCAAACTAAAAGCCATGGTTTCTGAAGTGAAAAATGAAGACGTAGGAAGTATTATTGGAGTTCCCAGTTGGATGATGGTGCTTTTGCAAAGGGTTTTAGCCGAAACGGGACAGAAAAACATAGGTGAAGTTTGGCCTAATTTAGAAGTTTTCTTCCATGGTGGAATTAGTTTTAAACCTTACAGAGAGCAGTATAAATCATTAATTGGTAGAAAGATTAATTACTACGAAATTTATAATGCTTCCGAAGGTTTCTTTGGAATTCAAGACAGATCAGATTCTGACGAAATGCTGTTGATGTTAGATTACGGAATCTTCTATGAGTTTATTCCAATGGAGGAATTCCATTTATCAAATCCCAAAGTTTTAAGTTTAGAGCAAGTAGAAGTGGGAATAAATTATGCTGTTGTTATTACTACAAATGGCGGTTTATGGCGTTATATGATTGGTGATACTGTAGTTTTTACTTGTGTGGATCCTTTTAGAATTAAAATTTCGGGGAGAACCAAACATTATATCAATGCTTTTGGAGAAGAATTAATGATAAATAATGTAGAAACTGCTCTTTCAAAAGCTTGTGAAGAAACAGGAGCAAGTATTACTGATTATACAGGTGCTCCCATTTTTATGCAAGAAGGCAAAAGTGGAGCTCATGAATGGATTTTTGAGTTCTCCAAACTACCAGATAGTCTTGAAAATTTCACCGATATTTTTGATAATCTATTAAAGTCTTTAAACTCCGATTACGAAGCCAAGAGGTACAATAATATGACCCTCCAAAAACCAGTGGTGCATATTGCAAAACCTCAATTATTCTACAATTGGATGGAATCTAGAGGAAAATTAGGAGGTCAGAATAAAGTTCCTAGATTAAGCAACGACAGAGAATATATTGATCCACTTTTAGAGATGAATCAATAAGTATCAATTCTTTCTTAAAAAAACTAATTACCTTCACTTCGAGTTGATTTTTGAAAAAAATCGTATCGAGAAGTTTCCAAAACAAGGATTCTCGGTACAAAATTCTTGCAGAATTTTACTCGAATTGACGTTAAGTCTTTCGTTTAAGAATTTAAATCTTCAACTAATTCTCTTCCGGTTTTAACCAACCCAAAGCACCAAAATGTTTTTTAAACTTTTGAATTTTTGGTCCTACAACCGCACTACAATACGGTTGGGTAGGGTTTTCTTTATAATAACCTTGATGATACCCTTCCGCAGGATAGAATTTCTCTAAAGGAGCAATTTCTGTAACATATTTTCCTGGCCAAACGCCTGATGCTTCTGATTTTTGAATGGCAACTTCTGCTTTAAGTTTTTCTTCTGGACTCGAATAAAAAATTACAGATCTGTATTGAGTTCCAATATCGTTTCCCTGTCGGTTTAGTTGTGTTGGATCGTGCAAGAAAAAGAAGACGTCCATTAATTGCTCATAACTAATGATTGAAGAATCATAAGAAATTTCAACCACTTCCGCGTGTCCGGTGTTTCCTGTGCAAACCTCCTCGTAAGTTGGGCTTTTAGTATGTCCTCCTGCATAACCAGAAACAACTTGATCTACTCCTTTTAGCATATTAAAACAAGATTCTACACACCAAAAACATCCTCCGCCAATAACTAATTTTTTATCTGCTTTCATTTTTTTATTATTTGTTTCCTTCTTTTGTCCATTGCAAGCAGCAAAAAAGATGCAAATAATAAGAAGAAATATTTTTTTCATTTTTTTTCATTTTAATTTTCCCAAACCAGTGCACTCGCTCCTAAAATAGCGGCATCAGCACCATCAAGCTCACTAAACACCAATTGAACTTTATCTTTAAAAATACAAGTTAAGTTTTTTTCCATATGGAATTTAGTAGGTTTCATTATAAAATCCCCAGCTTGTACAACTCCCCCAAAAAGGAAAATGGTACTTGGAGACGAAAACATTACAAAATTAGCCAAAGCTTGTCCTAAAATTTGTCCAGTATATCTAAAAACTTCTATAGCCACTTCATCGCCTTTTAAAGCGCATTCATACACCGTTTTGGAGTTGATTTGGTTCTCAGGATAATTGTTTAACAAAGAAGACGGAAATTCCGCACGCATTTTTTTTGCAGTTACTGCAATTCCTGATGCTGAAGCATACGCTTCCAAACAGCCTTTAGAGCCTGTACTCCAATGTTTTCTTCCTCCTGGTTTTACAATGGTATGTCCTAGTTCACCCGCAAAACCATCATGCCCATAAATGAGTTTCCCGTTGGATATTATTCCGCTTCCTACGCCAGTTCCTAGAGTAATCATGATGAAATCATTCAAACCTTTTGCAGCTCCAAAAAGCATTTCTCCTAATGCTGCAGCGTTAGCGTCATTGGTTAATTTACAAGTTTTTCCAAATTTTTTGGTCATCAAATCTGAAAAGTGGATAATTCCTTTCCAAGGAAGATTGGGAGCATGTTCTATGGTTCCTGTATAATAGTTTGCATTGGGTGCACCAATACCAATTCCGGCATAAGAATCATTGTCGCAATGTTTTTTAATGAACGGATTTATTTTATCGAATAAACCTTCTACAAAATCCTCTGGAGAATGATAATCCGTGGTTTTTAGACTATCTTTTGCGATGATAGTACCATTAGAATGAACGAGTCCAAACTTGGTAGTAGTTCCACCAATATCTATTCCTATTCCAATATTTTGTGTTGGATTTGTTGTTGGCATATGTAATTATTATTCTATAAAAATATGAAAAGATTGCATTACTTTTTTAAATCAATTTCATTCATAAAAAAAAGCTTCCAAAATTTTGGAAGCTTTTTGTATTTATAATTGGATATCTTAAGCAGGAATTTCTCCTCTGTAAAGGAATGAAACAATTTCTTTGTTCATTTTTTCTACCATTTCGCTGAATAAGTAGAAAGATTCTTGCTTGTAAATTACCAATGGGTCTTTTTGCTCGTAAACAGCACCTTGGGAAGATCTTCTTAAATCATCCATTTCACGAAGGTGGGTTTTCCAGTTTTCATCGATAATTGAAAGGGTAATGTTCTTCTCAAAATCGTTGATTAAACTTTCGCACTTCGTTTCGTATGCTTCTTTAAGATCTGTAACAATGGTTAAAGTTTTGTTTCCGTCTGTAAAAGGAACCTGAATCATTTTAAACATTGAACCTTGATTTTGGTATACATTCTCAATAATTGGGAAAGATTTCTCTTTTAGAAGGTTCAACTTCATGTTGTAATCTTCTTCTGCAGCTTTAAAAAGAATATTGGTAAGCTCTTGAACAGATTTATTTTTGAAATCACTTTCTGAAACGGGAGATTCCATTGTGAAGTTTTTAATAACATCAAATTCAAAATCTTTAAAGTTTCCTTCTGCTTTTCCTTTAGCTACAATAGCGTTAGAAACATCAAAAATCATATTGGTGATGTCGTACTTCAAGTGATCTCCAAACAAAGCATTCTTTCTTCTTTTGTAGATTACATCACGCTGTTTGTTCATTACATCATCATACTCTAATAATCTTTTTCTGATACCGAAGTTATTTTCTTCTACTTTTTTCTGTGCTCTTTCAATAGACTTGGAGATCATAGAATGCTGAATTACTTCCCCTTCTTTATGTCCCATTCTGTCCATCATTTTTGCAATTCTTTCAGAACCGAATAAACGCATTAAGTTATCTTCCAAAGAAACATAGAACTGAGAAGAACCAGGGTCACCTTGACGACCAGCACGACCTCTCAACTGTCTGTCAACGCGTCTAGAATCATGTCTTTCCGTACCAATAATTGCTAAACCTCCAGCATCTTTTACTTCTGGTTTAAGTTTAATATCGGTACCACGACCTGCCATGTTGGTTGCAATAGTAACTACTCCTGGAGCTCCTGCACCCGCTACAATTTCCGCCTCTTTTTTGTGCAATTTAGCGTTCAATACTTGGTGAGGAATTTTTCTTAATTGAAGAGCTTTAGATAATAACTGAGAAATTTCTACAGAAGTTGTACCCACCAATACAGGTCTTCCAGCAGAGGTTAAGTTTTCTATTTCCTCTATTACTGCATTGTATTTTTCACGATTGGTTTTGTATACCAAATCTTGTTTGTCATGTCTTTGTATTGGTCTGTTGGTGGGAATTACCACAACATCCAATTTGTAAATTTGCCAAAGTTCACCAGCTTCGGTTTCTGCCGTACCTGTCATCCCCGCAAGTTTGTTGTACATACGGAAGTAGTTTTGTAAAGTAATTGTAGCAAATGTTTGAGTAGCTGCTTCAATTTTTACATTTTCTTTAGCTTCAATCGCTTGGTGAAGACCGTCTGAATAGCGGCGCCCGTCCATAATACGACCCGTTTGCTCATCAACAATTTTTACTTCGCCATCCATTACCACATATTCATCATCTTTTTCGAATAATGTATATGCTTTTAATAATTGACTCATGGTGTGAACACGCTCAGATTTTTCAGCAAAATCAGCAAAAAGTCTTTCCTTTTCAGCAAATTCCTCTTCTTTAGGAAGGTTTTTAGCTTCTAATTCAGCGATTTCTGTTCCGATATCTTGAAGAATAAAGAAATTAGAATCCTCATTTCCTTGAGACATGTATTCTACCCCTTTGTCTGTTAAATCAACTTGATTATTTTTCTCGTCGATTACAAAGTATAAATCTTTATCTACAATTGGCATATTACGGTTGTTGTCTGCCATGTATTGACCTTCAACTTTTTGTAATAATGCACGGTTTCCACTTTCGGATAAGAACTTAATGAGTTGTCTGTTTTTTGGGAGACCTCTATAAGCTTGAAGTAATTTAAAACCTCCATCTTTGGTGTTTCCAGAAGCAATTAATTTTTTAGCTTCGTTAAAGATTTGAGTTACCGTTTTTTTCTGAACTTCAACAATTCTATCTACTGAAGGTTTTAGAACGTCAAATTCTTGTCTATCTCCTTGTGGAACTGGCCCAGAAATAATTAATGGTGTTCTTGCATCATCCACAAGTACAGAGTCCACCTCATCCACAATAGCAAAATTCAAATCTCTTTGAACCAATTCTTGAGGAGAAGTTACCATGTTGTCTCTTAGATAATCGAAACCAAATTCGTTATTGGTTCCATAAGTAATATCACACTGATAAGCTTTTCTTCTGCTGTCTGAATTTGGTTGATGGTTATCGATACAATCAATGCTTAAACCATGGAATTGATAAAGAGGACCCATCCAAGCGGAGTCTCTTTTTGCAAGATAGTCGTTTACTGTAACTACGTGAACTCCTCTTGCAGGAAGAGCATTAAGGTAGATAGGTAATGTTCCTACTAAAGTTTTACCTTCCCCAGTTGCCATTTCTGCAATTTTACCAGTGTGTAGAACTACACCACCCACAAACTGAGTGTCATAATGCACCATATCCCAAAGAACCGGTGTTCCTGCGGCATCCCATTGGTTTTTCCAAACTGCAGTGTCGCCTTCTATGGTTACGAAATCCTTTGTGGATGCCAAAAGGTGATCCATTTCTGTAGCTTTTACACGGATTTCTCCGTTTTGAGCCCATCTTCTTGAAGTTTCTTTAATTAAAGCGAAAGCTTCTGGAAGTATTTCGTTAAGTACTTTTTCTTCAACTTCGTAAGAATCTTTTTTTAGAGTTTCAATTTGCTGAAAAATAGATTCTTTTTCATCAACATTGGTTGATGTATTAAGTTGCTCCTTCAATTGATTGATTTGCTCAGTAAATTTAGCAGCAGCAGTTTTAATTTTTTCTTTAAATTCAGCAGTTTTTTCTCTTAAACCGTCATCAGAAAGTTGTTGAATGTTAGGTTCTACAGCTTTTATTTTTGTAACTACTTTTTTTACTTCCTTCAGGTCGTTGGCATTTTTGTCGCCCAAAAAACCTTTAAGAATTTTGTTTAAAAAACTCATAAATTGTATGCTTTATGCTTAAAGATAGTACTTTAAGCGTTGAAATAACACGCTAATCGTGTAAATGATATTATAAAAGAGAAAAAAAGCTCTAAGCGCTTAGCTAATCGCCTAAAGCTTAAAGCTTATTGCTTTATTAATATTCGTCTTCGTTCCAAAGGAAATCTTCGTCTGTAGGATAATCACTCCAAACCTCTTCAATAGATTCGTAGATTTCTCCTTCGTCTTCTATAGCTTGTAGGTTTTCTACCACCTCCATAGGTGCTCCAGTTCTAATTGCGTAGTCGATAAGTTCGGCCTTCGTCATTGGCCAAGGTGCATCACTTAAGTAAGAAGCTAATTCTAATGTCCAATACATATTGTTAATTTTTTTGCAAAAGTATAAATTTAGGCGACAAATAAAATTATTTTGTCACTGATTTTCAATATTTTTAATTATAATTTATTCTATATTGTAGTCATTCTTCGGAAAACAATGTTTCCAAGGGGATTTCTACAATATTTATTCTCGATTTCTCAAAAACCATTCCATAAAAATTTTTATGCCATTTTGGAATGAAGTGGCAGGTTTATAGCCAATAAGTGTCATGGCTTTGGAAATTTCGGCATTGGTTTTTTGTACATCGCCAGGTTGTAGTGGCAAGTATTTTTTTATGGCCTTTTTATCTAAATTCTTTTCTAAGGTGTTCACCATTTCGTTGAGAGTAATTACTTCACTTTCGCCTAGGTTAAGGATTTCGTAAACGTTTTTATTGGTTTCTAAATAATTTATAGATTTTAAAATCCCATCAATTATATCATCAATAAAAGTATAATCTCTTGCTGTTGAGCCATCCCCATAGAAAGGTATTTCTTCGTTATTCATCATCATTTTAGAGAATTTATGGATGGCTAAATCTGGTCTTTGACGAGGTCCATACACCGTGAAGAACCTCAATTGAATCATGTCTATATTGTACAAGCTGTAATATACATGACCTAAAATTTCAGTACATTTTTTGGTGGCAGCATAGGGAGAAATAGGCTCGTCAACAGCGTCAGATTCAGAAAAAGGCCATTTTTTATTATTTCCATAGACACTAGATGAAGAGGCGCAAATACATTTTTTTATATTAAATTCTTTGCAGGTTTCCCATAAATTCATGCTTCCGCGGACATTCACTTCTTCATACTCTAAAGGCCTCTCAATAGAGGGGCGGACTCCTGCTAAAGCAGCAATATGAATAACTAAATCAATTTTATTTTCAGCAAAAACTCTTTTTAAATCCTGTTGATTTCTAATGTCAACATAATAAAGTTTATACCTTTCGCTAGAAACGATTTGGGTAAGTTTTTGAATATCAGTGTTTTTATCTGTAAAAGAAAATTCCTTAGAATTTCCTGTGGATTCAAGAGTATTTTTAATTTTAACCTTATAATCATAGAAATCATCAAAATTGTCAATGTTTATGACAGAATGTCCCAATTTGAGCAAATTTTCTGCAAGGTGAGAGCCAATAAAACCACTTCCTCCTGTTATAAGGTAATTCATCTGTATTTTTTTATGAAAGCAAAGATATTAATTTGTTTTATGAATTTTATAATCATTATTTTTACTTCAAATTCTAAAATTATAATGGTTTTTACAGGTCAAGTTCTTAAAATGATTTCACAAATTGGTGAACCTATTCAATATTATCTTAATCTTTCTGGAGATCTTATTCATATGAATGAGCTTATTGGAAGGGAATTGTCCATTAAACATACGGGTTTTCAGTGCGTGAATTGCGGAAAACAGAGGCCTATTTACAGAATGGGATTTTGTAAAACCTGTTTTTTTGAAAGCCCTTATGCGAGTGATACTATTATTCGTCCAGAGCTTTCCACAGCGCATTTAGGCGTAGCGGAGAGGGATTTAGAAGTTGAAAAGGAAATTCAGCTTGTTCCACATATTGTTTATTTGGCTTATACAGGCGATGTAAAAGTGGGGGTGACAAGAGAAACTCAGATTCCTACAAGGTGGATAGATCAAGGTGCTACTTTTGCGTTGCCAATCGCTAAAACCGAAAACAGGTATGAAGCAGGAATGATAGAAGTTTCTTTGAAAGAACATCTTGCCGATAAAACCAATTACAAAAAAATGCTTCAGGATGAATATGAAGATCAACTGGATTTGAAAGACTTTAGAGCGAAAGTAGAGCAATATTTCCCAACGGATTTCGAGAAGTTTTTTAAGGGTGACGGAGAAATTGTAAAACTAGATTATCCTTATGAAGCTCCTTTAAAAATAACGGCATTCACTTTGGATAAAAAGCCTGAATTTAAAGGAGTTCTAAAAGGAATTAAAGGCCAATATTTATGTTTTGACGGAGGAAATGTAATGAATGTTCGTGGGCATGAAGGTTATGTAATTGAATTTAAAGTGTAACTTTTCCTATTGCTTATGGTTGAATCCTAAATTGTAAACACAGTGATGAAAAACAAATTATTTAAAATAGGACTTATCGCTTTAGGGATTCTTGCAATTGTAATTCTTATTGCTAATTTTGGATTAAATCTTTGGTTAAAATACCAACTACCCAATTACATTAAAAATAATTCAGATTATAAAATAAACTACAAAACTTTAAACGTTGATTTAGGAACGGGAAATGTTTTCGCTTCGGGAATTAGTGTTAACAGTAAAAACCCTACAAATAGGGAAAAATTAGCATTGCAAGGAACTGTAGATACGCTAAAAGTTAATCGTTTTGGGATTTTTAATGCTGTTTTTAACAAGGAAATTACTACTTCGGGAATAGATTTGGTAAGGCCGAATCTTAATATTGTTTTACCCAACAAGAAAAATAATATTAAGAAGAAAACTGAAATCAACTTAGATTATCTTAAAATTAAAGAAGGTAATATTGATGTTTACAAGGATGTTCAAAGGAAATTTATTTCTGTAAAAAATCTCAATTTAAATATTGAAGATTTCGAAAGTATTGATGCGAATTCCAATAATCCGATTCCTTTTATTTTCAAGAAATACCATATCAACGCACAGGATATTTATTTTCGTCCCGATAATATTTATGTAATGACGGCTTCCGAAATTACTACTAAAGATGCGGCTTTAGATGTTACTAACTACAAATTAATTCCTCTTCTTACCTATGCGCAGTTTTCAAAATTTTATCCTAAAAAACGTAATTTATTTGATTTTCACGCACAGAAAATGAAATTTAAACGTATTGATTTATCTAAAAAGAAATTGTTGCTTTCCCAAGTGGAATTTACTCAACCTCATCTTAAAATACATACCACGCAAGCTCGCCCTCAAGAGAAAACAAAGAGTTTTAAATATATCGTAAATCTTGACAATGTTTCAGTGAAAAATGGAAATGTAGAAGTTCTTAAACCCAACGGAACTCGACTTTTCTCCGTAGAAAAACTGAATATGGATGTTTCTAAAATTGCAATGGATGATCAAACAGCAAAAGGAAATATCCCTTTTAAGTATGAGAAATTTAAAATTGATGGAAGGCAACTTAGTTATATTTCCGAGACTGAAAATATTAAAGTTCTTGCTGCTACAGTTACTACAAAATCTGCAGATTTAAAGTTTGTAAGTATAAAACCTATAGTTTCAAATTCGAGTAAAACATCAATAGATGCTACAGTTAAGAATGTTCATTTTTTAGTGAATAATTGGGGTTTTGAAAATAATAAATTAAAACTCGATGCAAAAAGTCTTTTGTTAGATCAAATCAACGGTAAAATTATTACTTCCAATAAAAAATCTACTTCAAAAAAATTTGAATTTAAAAATATAGTTTATCCTTTGAGGCTTGAAAATCTCTTAATAAAAAATTCAAATATTGCTTATAATAAAGGAGATAAACCTTTAGTTCTTAGTAACCTTAATATTTCTGTGGATAAAATAGAAATGAATGAGCAAACTGTAAAACAAGTTGTTTTTTTTAAAACCGAAAATTTTAGTTTGAATGTTGCGTCCGTTGCTTATGATCTCAATAAATTTTATAAAATTAATACGGGTAAGGTTAATTTCACTAAGAAAAATATGTCTATTGCAGATTTTTCATTACAACCCTTGGTATCGCGAAGTCAGTTTATAAAAATGATTCCCACGGAAAAGGATTTGTACAATCTTAGTGCAGCTTCTATTAATATGATTGGAAACTGGGATGTTATTTCATCTAATCAATATATCAACGCTTCGCAATTAACTTTTAATAACGTAAATGCAAATATTTTCAGAAGCAAACTTCCGAAAGATGATCCAACTATAAAGCCTATGTATTCTGAGTTGTTGAGGAAGATTAAAATTCCGATGTTCATTCAGAATATGGATGTTAAAAATTCTGTTTTAGAATATGAGGAAGATACGCCCACAAGTGATGGACCAGGAAAATTAACGTTTGGGAGTTTTAATATGAATATTAAAAACCTTAATTCTGGAAAAACAAAAGGAAAACCTACGCAAATCCCAATAAATATTCAATGTGCATTTATGAATGCCTCGCCCATGAAGGTGAATTGGAATATAAATACTGCAAATATGGATGATTCTTTTACAATTGCAGGAAGTATTTCAGATTTACCTGCTACTAGAATTAATGCATTTATTGAGCCTTATTTAAAAGTGAAAGCTACAGGATATATTAATGAATTGATGTTCAATTTTAAAGGAAACAAAAAAGGAATTGGAGGGATATTCAATATGAAACACCAGAATTTAAGAGTTTCGTTATTGAGAAATGATGGCGAGAAAAAGAAAGTGCTTTCTGCAATTGCCAATATGGTGGTAAAATCTTCTTCCTCTCAATTTCCTGAAAGTGTAGATACGGGTTTTGTGCAAAGAGATCCAACAAAGTCCTTTTTTAATATGTTTTGGAAAGGTATTCAAGAGGGTTTAAAGAAAACATTGGTAGGTGATTTGATAAAAGCCAAAACCACTGTAGATAATACAGTTTCTAAAGCAAAAGATTTGAAAACCGAAGTGAAAACTAAGGTTTCTAAAGCGAAAGAAGTTGTAAAAGAAGCCAATGAATCTATTCAACAAAATAATGAAGAGCAACCTAAGAAAGAAGGCTTCTTGAAAAGAGTTTTTAAGAAAAAAGAGAAAGAATAAAAAGTCGCAAATGGTTTTCATTTGCGACTTTTTTATGTTTATTTATTTGTTGAAAAAATCATATTCAGTACGTTCTTCCACTTTTACTTGTCGTAGGAAATTATTAAACTTATCACCCGGATAATTGCTTTCCGCACCATAAGAATCTATAATAATCCCTCTGTTACCTTCGTTATCTTCAATGACGTATAAAACCGCATTGTCGTCTGGACTACTCGTGTTGGCTTCGAATCTGTAAGATTTTAGTATAGTGAGTTCATGGGGTTGATAGATTTTTTCCAAATCTTGCAACTTCATTTCTCCGTTTTCATTCATTCTATATTCACGATGAATTCCTCTCTCTAAAGCCAAAATATTAATTACCTGAGATAGTGTTGTCATACCGTTATACATAAAGTTATTTTTAGTTAAAGATAGCAATAATTCAACTATTTAACAATTTTTTGTGTCTTAAGAGTCGTATAAAAAATATTAACATAAAATTATTATTGATTTGTTTTTTTGGGTATGTTTTTTGTATCTATCTCAAAGCAAATTATACAATATGAAAAAAGAATTTGGCGTTTTGTTAGCAAGTGGAATCGGTTTCCTTGCTGTTTTAGGACTAATAAGTTTCAAAAAAATGGTGCAGAAAAAATCAAAATTGGGTAACTCGCAGAGATATGGTGAGTACCATCCTTATTTTGGTATGCATCCCCATGAAGAAGATCAACACGGTATTGAATTATTAGCATTAAAATAGAGTTTTAGTAATAAACATATATAGTTTTTAGATCCAATGCCTGGTTTTAAGGTGTTGGATTTTTTTTTGTGGATAACTAGTCTGTTAAAACTCATTATTTTTTAATGTTGGTGTTTATATTTACAATCTCATGTTCAATAATCAAAAACATATAAAGGGTCAAGGTGCGGTTAAAAATACTATTAACCGTTTCGAAAGTTATACTTTTGAACCAGAAGATGAGGATTTGGATGTACAAACAAAGGTTAGTTTTTTGGAAGTTTTTCCTAAAACTATTGTTAATGAAGTAAAAAGTGAAGATTTAAGGATGGAGTATTCCATGAATCCTTATCAAGGTTGTGAACACGGATGTTCTTACTGTTTTGCGAGACCTACTCATGAATATTGGGGATATTCTGCAGGAATTGATTTTGAAAGAAAAATTATGGTAAAGAAAAACGCTCCTGAATTATTGGAGAAGTTTTTTAAAAAACGAGGATATGTTCCTAAACCTATTTTGCTTTCAGGAAACACCGATTGTTATCAGCCTGCAGAGAGGAAATTTGAGATTACAAGGAAAATTCTTCAAACATTCTTGGAGTATAGACATCCCGTGAATATAATCACTAAAAATGCTTTGGTGTTAAGAGATTTAGATATTCTTACGCAACTTGCAGAACGGGATTTAGTGAGTGTAACATTGAGTATTCCAACAATAAATGAGGAAATTAGAAGAAAAATGGAACCTCGAACAAGTTCTTCACAAAATAAACTAAAAGCAATTGAGGTTTTGTCAGCTAATAAAATTCCTGTTCATGTAATGGTTGCTCCCGTAATTCCAGGCTTAACAAGTGATGAAAGTTTAACAATACTAAAAACTGTTTCTGAAGCCGGAGCTTTGGGTTTTGGCTATACTTTGGTGCGATTAAATGATACGGTAGAACCTGTTTTCGTGGATTGGATAGAGCATCATTTTCCTGACAGAGCTAATAAAGTTCTCAACTTAATTCGTTCTATGCGTGGTGGAAAATTGGGTGAAAAAAGATGGTATGAACGTTATAAAGGTGAAGGAAATATTGCCGAAATGATACATTCAACTTTTCAACTAGGAAAGAAAAAATATTTTTCTGGAAAGCAAATGCCACAGCTTTCAACAGAGAATTTTACGGGAGCAAAAGAACAACAATTGAGGTTATTTTAGTTTGTTTCTTAATGAATTTTTCTATTATCATGCAATAAATAAAGACAGTGTCAAAAAAAGCTCCAATTTTACAATTGAAGCTGTGTGTATTTAGTAGATAAAAATTCTTACTTAATCAAACCTAATTCTACCAATCTTTCATGTAGAAACTCTCCAGCTGTAGTATCCGGATACAATTTAGGATTGTTTTCGTTATAAGTTCCTTCCAATGCGTTGAGTGGCATTTCACTTACTGGATGCATGAAAAATGGAACAGAATATCTTGATGTTCCCCAAAGTTCTCTTGGTGGATTTACCACTCTGTGGATGGTAGATTTTAATTTGTTATTGGTATGTCTTGAAAGCATATCACCAACATTAATCATCAGTTCATCTGGTTCTGCAATAGCGTCAATCCATTCTCCATTGTGGTTTTGCACCTGTAATCCTTTTCCTTGCGCACCCATTAAAAGTGTAATCAAATTAATGTCTCCGTGCGCAGCGGCTCTTACAGCATCGTCTGGCTCTTCGGTGATGGGTGGATAATGAATTGGTCTTAAAATAGAGTTTCCTTCATTGATGTATTTATCGAAATAAAATTCATCTAAACCTAAATGCAATGCCAAAGCTCTCAAAACATATTTACCTGTCTTTTCAAGCATTTTATAGGTTTCTTTACCCGTTTCGTTGAAGTTAAGAAGTTCCTCAACGTTTACATTTTCTGGATAAACAGATTTGTATTTAGAATCATCAGAAAGATACTGTCCAAAATGCCAAAATTCTTTCAAATCTCCTTTTTTAAATCCTTTTGCGGTTTCTTCTTTAAAACCAACATAACCTCTTTGACCGCCAATTCCAGGAATGGCATATTTTTTTTTGGTTTCTAGAGGAAGATTGAAGAATTTTTTTACTTCTCCATAAAGATTGCCTACCAATTGATCATCAAGGAAATGTCCTTTTAAGGCTACAAAACCTATTTCTTCGTAAGCTTTTCCGATTTCATTTACAAATTTCTGTTTGCGTTCCGGGTTGTCCGAAAGGAAATCACGCAGGTCTACACTTGGAATTTTCTCCATTGTTTTTGAAATTTTAAATCTTGGCTAAATTACAATTTTTTTAATTTTAGGACTTTGATTTAGGGTATATTTTGTAAATGAAGTTTAAAGCTCAATTAAGTTTTTGCATATACATTGAATAAACTAAATTTGTCTTATGAAAAAATTCTCATCTAAACGAAGCATACAAATATTAGCCCATCTCTTAAAAGAATACGGAATTTTAAATGTGGTGGTTTCACCTGGTTCTCGAAACGCTCCTTTGGCGATACATTTTGGGGAAATGGATGGGTTTAATTGTTACAGCATTGTAGATGAAAGAAGTGCGGCTTTCGTTGGAATGGGAATGGCCAAAAGCGAAAAAAAACCTGTAGTCATCACTTGTACCAGTGGTTCTGCTGCTGCCAATTATTATCCCGCTATTACTGAAGCGTTTTATCAGAATGTTCCGGTGCTGATTTTAACAGCGGACAGACCAACGGATTTTGTAGATATTTTTGATGGACAAACCATTCGTCAGAAATATTTATTCAATCAGCATTCTTATGGTGATTTTGAATTGATTGAAGATAGCAAAGAAAATGCTGAGGATTTTAATTTCGATATCGTTAAAAAGGCTATTGAACTTTGTATAGAAAAAAAAGGTCCCGTTCATATTAACATTCCTTTGGAAGAACCTTTGTATGATTTGGTTTCGGAAATTCCTACTTTTCCTTCTGTAGAAAAAACTTTTAAAGAAAATAAGTATGAAATTCCCTCTCATTTAATTGCAGATTGGAATATTTCAAAGAGAATTTTAGTTTTGGTGGGAACTAGAGATTATAGTGAGGAATTAGAAACTTTGCTCGGTCAAATGGTGAAAAACCACACAGTTGTGGTGCTTTCAGAAGTGAATTCTAATCTTTATAATGAGAAGTTTTTCAAGCATATAGATCGTTATATTTTTAATTTCTCTGAAGTGGATTATCAGCAATATGCTCCAGATTTATTAATTACAGTCGGACAAAATGTAGTTTCCAAAAAAGTGAAACAGTTTTTACGTAATGCGAAACCAAAACAACATTGGCATATAGATGAGGTTTGGCAACCTGATACTTATTTTACACTTACAGAGAAAATAGTAACGAAACCAGAAATTTTCTTCACTCAGCTGATTCAAAAAATTAATTTGGAGCCTCGTCCATATTTTAATTTATGGGATATTTTGCGTGAGAAGAAAGATGTAAAACACGAAGAATATATCCAAAAAACGGGGTATTCGGATTTTAATTTGTTTTATTTATTGTCTTTAGCGATTCCTGTAAATTATAACATTCATTTCTCCAATTCATCGGCTATTCGCTATGCGCAGTTGTTTGATTTTAAAAAGAATAAAGCTTATTGCAATAGAGGAACCAGTGGGATAGATGGCTCTACTTCTACAGCGATGGGTTTTGCAATAAAAAGTAAAAATCCTACTTTGTTAATTACGGGAGATTTAAGTTTTTTTTATGATATTAATGGGCTTTGGAATCAGTATATTCCGCCTTTTACAAGAATTGTCGTTTTTAATAATGGAGAAGGAAATATTTTTAAAATTATTCCAGGTCCAAGCAATGCCAATGAAAATATTTTAGATGAATTTATTGCTACAAAACACCACAGAAATGCAGAATATTTAGCCAAAAGTTTTGGTTTTTCTTATACAAAAGTGGAGGAGGAAATTACGTTAAATAGAGTTTTAGAGAATTTCTTTAAACCAGATACACAACCTAAAATTTTAGAAGTTTTCACCCATGAAATGAATAACGCTGAGATTTTAAAAGGTTATTTTGAATCTATGAAATAATACATTCGAAAAGAGGAATTTATAATTTTAATAAAATTGATGTAGGACCATCCTTCAAAGAATGGTCTTATATTATATAAATACGTTTTTGTAAGAAAAATTTAGATTTATAAACTGAATCTTTCTGAAGGGAGATTAATGATTTTTTCAATAGGATAAATAAACATATCATCGAAATCATTCAATGCGTTAATGATTTGAAAATGTGTAAATTCTTTAATTTTATTTAAAGTGATTTCTGTTTCTTTTATTTTTTTTCGTTTCAATAAATCTTGTCGCTGAACACCATTTAAAAGATAAGTAGAAGGTGTGTACCAGTGTTTGTTTTTCAAAAAGAGGAGGTTAGAAAAAGAAGTATCTGTAATATGATTATTTTTTACAATGATAATTTCTTCGGCTTTTGCGTTAAGTTTCATTTTTTCGATCTCTTTTCGATCTTCAAATTTAAAAGAATAATCGAAAGTATTATTTTCTATCAGTTGAAAAGTTGAAATCTCTGAAACTGCGTAAGGTATCAACTGTGTTTTGAAGTTTTTGTTGAGGTCGTAAACGATTCTCAGTTTAAAAAAACCATCTTCATCAATATCCAAATCTTTAATAATTTTCTTAAGGTCTATTGATGAGTTATTTCCAAAATAACTCAACGTATCATTCACTCTTTTTTGGTGCAAATCCAATAAAAAAGCTTCCTGATCTTCTATTTTAATACTTTCAATAAATTGGGACATAGATTTTGTTTTTCATTTCTTCGTACTCGTCCTCTAATTTACTCAAATGTGTTATTCCGCCACCACTTTTAAAGGAGAATTTTCCATTTTCATTTTCTATAAATCGTATCATTACACAAGAATCGAGGTTTTCACCATCAAAATATCCACAAATTCCTGTATAAAAACCTCTGTCGTAATCTTCCGCTTCCAAAACTATTTCTAAGGTTTTAGGCTTTGGAGCTCCCAAAATAGAACCAGCAGGTAAAATTTTCTGTAAAATGCTTCCAATTTTTCCCTTAAATTGAGGTTTCAATTCACCTGAAATTTCAGAACTCATTGCATATAAGCTTTTTTGAGGTGTTTGTATAAAATCTATCCTTTGAAACTCCTCCACTTTCACGTTATTCGCAACCATGCTTAAATCGTTTCTTAACAAATCCACCACGGTATAATGTTCCGCCTTTTCTTTAACGTCATTTTTGAGTTTTTGGGGAGCGTTTTCACTGGATGCATCGATAGTTCCCTTCATTGGGTGTGTAGAGATAATATTGTTTTTAATTTCAATAAAGGTTTCGGGTGAGAAAACCACAAATTGATCATCCCATAGAAGTTTGTATTTTGCATTTGATGAATAGAAAATATCTTCTAAACTAAGATTGGTTTGTATAGGTGTTTTATTGGTGTAATTGGTAAGATATGAATTTCCGAGTTGGAGATTTTTTTGAATCATCTCAAATCCTTTACGATATTGCTCTAAAGAAATTGGAGAAGACGAAAAAGTATAATCTTTTGGCTTCTCATTTTTGGGATTTATTTTTTTTAAATCGGGAAAATCAAAGAGAATAGGAGAGTTGGCAAGTTCTTCTTTTTGGAATATAAGTATTTCAGTACCAAGGAAATTAATGATGAAAAAGAAAGGTTTTTTATTTTCTGATAAAAAATCCATTTTTTCAAACTGAAGGTTTTCGTTGCTCGACATGCTACAAATTTAGAACATTGTTGTTTTTCTTTTGTAATTAGTACGTATTTTTGTAAAAAATAAATAATGGATAAAATTTACCCTCAAAAACCAGGGTTGGATAAATTTTTAAAAGAGGCTTTTGTATATTGGAGAAGCACAATGCTTTATCAAGTTGCGTTCAGTTTGTTGTATTTCTCAATTTTTTTTATTGTGATGTATTATGCTTCCGAAAAGTATGGAATTTTGCAGGAGTACGCTTTGATCGTTAAAAATAATCCGAATGATTTTGTAAAAATGCAGTCTGAAGTTCAGAAAATGGTGGCTTCAGAAAATTACGGTTCATTTTCATGGTATCTCATTGGGACTTTAGTGTTTCTTTATCCCTTAAATATTGGATTGTTTAAAATTTTCAGAAAAAAAGATCTTGGAGAAACAATTTATTTCGGTGATTTATTTGCAGGGTATATTGGGGTTAATTTTTTTAAGTTTACCAGTTTTTACCTTTTTTGGTTCATGGCTTTTTCGCTATTATTTCCTACCCTTATTTTACCTGCTATTTGGATTTTGGTAACCATATTTTCTGCGCCGTTGATGTTTTTTATGAACAAAAGCATCTTTGAATCTGTTGGATTGAATTTTAAAGCTTTAAAACTATATTTCCTAGAAATTTTTGTTTGCTTACTGGTGGCATTTATTTTTAGATATTGTGGTATATTGCTTTTCTGGGTAGGTTTTCTATTTACATATCCATTTACTCTCGCCATGATTTATACTTTGTACAAGCATATTTTTATTGAAGAAGAGAAGAATGTTTCGTAAACGATGTCGTGTTTCTTTGTAAAAGATTATATTTGATAAGCTTTGATTGGTTTTGATCAGCAAAACAGTTATTTTCTAATTCATAAAATATAAATTATGATTAATAAAGATTTTATTCCTGGAGACAAGATTAAACAGTTTTTTATGATTCTCACTATTGTGGGAATGTTATTTTTAATTGTTTTTAATCTTAAACTTTTTATTCCATCCGTTTTAGGTGCAATAACTTTATATGTAATTTCCAGAAAATATAATATTTATTTGCAGGAAGAAAGAAAATGGAAACCTAGTTTAGCAGCTGCGGCAATTATGGTTGCAACATTAGTTATCCTAATTTTACCCATTTATTTCATTGTAGATTTATTGATAGAAAAAATTGGAAATGCTGATCTTTATATGGATCAGTTTAATGCTTTTTTAGACAAAATTCATGATTTTGTAATGCAGAAAGTAAAAATTGATATCTTGAGCAAAGAAAATCTTGATAAAGTGAAATCTGCAGCAGGGAAGTTTTCTACTACCGCTTTAAGCAGTACTTTCAACACTTTTACCGTGGTTATTTCAATGTATTTTATTTTGTATTTTATGCTTGAAAAACCAAGAAAATTCGAAACTGTTTTAAGAAATATATCACCTTTAAAAAGGAGTAATGTTAATCTTATCGGTGATAAAATCAGAAAAATGATTATCGCCAATGCTATCGGAATTCCTGTGGTAGCATTAGGTCAGGGTTTAGTGGCTTTGGTAGGGTATTTTATTTTTGGAGCTCCTAGTCCAATTTTATTGTTTGCGCTTACCGCCGCAGCTTCTATGTTGCCTGTTGTTGGTGCTGCAATTATCTATATTCCTGTATGTATTTTTATGATTGCGAATGGAGAAAATGCGATGGGATTAGGCTTAGCTGCTTATTGTTTGATAGTGGTGGGGCTTACTGATAATTTATTAAGGTTTACGTTGCTTAAAAAACTTGAAAATATTCACCCTCTAAATACCGTTTTTGGAATTATTTTGGGCTTAAATATTTTTGGATTTATGGGGCTTATCTTTGGGCCAATACTTATTTCGCTTACGGTACTTTTAATTCAAGTATATAGAGATGAGTTTTCTGATGATGACAAACCAGAACTGAAACTCCCCGACAATGAAATCGAAGACAATAAAATAGATCTTAGTATTTGATTTTCTGACACCTAAAAACCAATTACAATAAGTAAAAACAAACACCATGGAAGGAATTCAGTCAGAAATATTAAAAGAAATTTGCATTGTAAAAATGCCTTTTGGAAAATATGAAGGAAGCATTTTAGCAGATTTACCCATTAGTTATTTGGAATGGTTTCACAGAAATGGAATGCCCAAAGGGAAATTAGGAATGCAACTTTCCACGATTTATGAAATAAAACTCAATGGTTTAACGGATCTGCTTACTCCTATTCGAGGTGAGGTGAATTATGATAAACCGAAGAAAAGAGTGTATAAGTTTTAGTTTTTTTAGTGTTCAGCGGCAGCGAAGCTGCCGCTGAACACTAAAAAATTATCCCTTTAAAGCCGTAATTTCATCTCTCAATTTCGCTGCTGAGATGAAGTCAAGACTTTTCGCTGCCGCTTCCATTTCTTTTTGTTTTTTCTCAATTAATTTTTCGAGATCATTGCTGTTGTAATGGGCTTTGGTTTCAGCAACTTTTTGCAAAATCTCCTTTTGAGTATATTTTTCATCTGGAAAATCTTTACTTCTGCCCACTAAATTTTCAGAAATCTTTTTATTTAAAGCCGTTGGAACCATTCCATGTTCCTTGTTATAATTTTCTTGCTTAGTACGACGGTAATTGGTTTCATCAATAGTTGCTTGCATAGATTTTGTCATTTTATCCGCATACATAATCGCTCTACCATTAATATTTCTCGCCGCTCTACCCACAGTTTGAATCATAGATCTTCTACTTCTCAGCATTCCTTCTTTATCAGCATCCAAAATAGCCACCAAAGAAACTTCTGGAAGGTCTAATCCTTCTCGTAAAAGGTTTACACCAATTAAAACATCAAACAATCCCAAACGCAAATCTTGCATAATTTGAATTCTTTCCAAAGTCTCTACATCAGAATGAATATAACGCGTTCTAATTCCAAATTTCACGAAATATTTGGTGAGTTCTTCCGCCATTTTCTTGGTGAGAGTGGTCACCAAAACCCTTTCATCCAGTTCTGAACGTTTTTGAATTTCTTCCATTAAATCATCTATCTGATTTAAAGTTGGTCGAACCTCAATAATTGGGTCTAAAAGTCCGGTAGGACGAATAATTTGCTCAATATATTCACCGCCCGTTTGTTGAAGCTCATAATCTGCAGGTGTCGCCGAAACATAAATCACCTGATTTTGCATTCCCTCAAATTCTTCAAATTTTAAAGGTCGGTTATCCATTGCTGCGGGAAGTCGGAACCCGTATTCCACCAAAGCTTCTTTTCTACTTCTATCACCTCCATACATCGCATGAACTTGCGGAATGGTAACATGACTTTCATCAATCACCATTAAATAATCTTTCGGAAAATAATCTAGTAAACAGAAAGGTCGGGAACCGGGAAGTCTTCCGTCCATATAACGTGAGTAATTCTCGATTCCGGAGCAATATCCAAGCTCTTTTATCATTTCCAAATCCAATTCTGTTCTTTCTTGAAGGCGTTTTGCTTCTAAAGGTTTTTCAATCTCAGTGAAAAAATCAACTTGCTTTACTAAATCATCTTGAATTTCACGGATGGCGTTATTCATCGTCTCTTTGGTGGTTACGAAAAGATTGGCAGGATAAATTTGAATTTGCTCAAAATTGGAAGTTGCATTTCCCGTAATTGGATCAAAACTTTGAATCTTTTCAATTTCATCACCAAAGAACTGCACTCGAATAGCATTATCTGAATAAGCGGGGAAAACATCCACCACATCGCCTTTCACACGAAAAGTTCCCCTTTGAAAATCATTTAAAGTTCTTGCATAAAGAGCATTTACCAAGGAATGTAGAAGAGCTGTTCTGGTCACTTGCTCTCCCACCTCAATGGTAATTAAAGATTTGTGAAATTCTGATGGATTACCAATACCATAAATGCAGGAAACGGAAGCTACAATTAAAACATCTCTTCGCCCAGAAAGCAAGCTTGCTGTCGCCGAAAGTCTTAGTTTTTCCACTTCTTCGTTGATGCTCAAATCCTTTTCAATATACGTTCCGGTAGTGGCGATATAAGCTTCGGGTTGGTAATAATCGTAATAACTCACGAAATATTCCACGGCGTTATCTGGAAAAAACTCTTTGAATTCCATGAATAATTGAGCCGCTAAGGTTTTATTGTGAGCTAAAACCAAAGTCGGTTTTTGAATTTTGTTCACCACATTGGCAATGGTGAAAGTTTTACCAGAACCCGTTACACCGAGTAAAGTTTGGTATTTTTCACCCATTTCTAAACCTTGAGTCAGTTTTTCTATTGCTTGTGGTTGATCGCCTGTAGGTTGATATTCAGATTGAAGATTGAAATTCATGTAACAAAGTTATGAAAGAATTTTTTTTTCTATTCATAAATTATTGTTAATGAGAAGAAGGCGGCTTATTCTTCCAAGCTGTTAACATGATTAAAGCCATTTATTAAGAATTTTTTATAGATGTTATTGGCTTTTTTATTGATTGCAATGCTCAATTTATTTCCTGCAATTAATGTGTCCTTAATTTCAAAGTCTGGATTAATTATTTTATTGTTCAGTAGAATATAATAATTTGTGTTGATTATTTCTGAGCTGCCAAATAAGATGATGTTTTTAAAATGTGGTTTGTTCTTAATTTTAAACTTTCTATATTTTCCTGAAGAATTTGCAAATTTAAACCCACCAAAAGACACATATTTGAAGTGCAAAGAATCGTTTATTACACATTCATATTGTGCTGATTTTTTATCTGTACACGGTTCCGTTTTGGTATAGGTTGATAACTTGTGAAAGTTGGTACAGGACACAGTACTTAATAAAAATAAAAAACTTAAATATTTCATTAAAAAATGTTTGTAAAAAGCCTTGTCAGAATTTTTAGATTTTGATAAGGCTCCATTTTTATTCAAAACTCATCATAATTGGAAACTTGTAAGCTGACTTTACATTTTTTCCATCTTTCTGTGCTGGAATCCAATTGACATTTTTATTTATTTTTTCAACCGCTCTTATGGTTTCTTCATTAAAGGCTGGATGGTCACCAACTGCTCTTACGTTCTCTACTTCTCCATTTTCATCAATATTAAAAAGAACTTCAGCTTTTATTAGTGTATTTTCTCCTTTCTTAACATCCACTTTAGAATTGTCGAATGCAGTCATAAACTCTTTTCGGAACTGGCTAATTCCTGCAGGATATTCGGCAGGCTTATCCACATCTCTTGCAATATCATGCGGTGGAGCGGGAGGACTTGAGGGTTTTTCCGCTTTAATTGCTTTTTCAGGTTTTGGAGGTTTTACAGTGTCAGTTTTTATTGTGGTTGCTAAATCTGGATCAATATTTTTCTCTAAAATATTTTCAGCTGGTTTTGTGAGAGTTTCTTCAATAAGTTTTTTTTCTTCTTCAAATTTTACAATTTTTGAGCTTTCAGTAGGTGTTGTAGCGATAGTATTATTTGCGCTTATTCTTTGAACAGTAAAAAATGCTACTGCTGCTAATAATGGAATATACAAGGTGTTTTTCCATTTTGAAAGTGGATTTTTTCTTTTAGTCATCATAATAATTCTTTTTTTGGTGTTATTAAAATAAAAGTGATTGCTGAAATTGAATTTTTGGTGGGATTCAACTTCTTCTAATATTAAATATTGGTATTTTTTTAAGTCTTTTGATGTTGAGATTACGCTTTGGTCTGCAGAAAACTCATGATTATCCACTAATGCCTTTTTGTACAAATACACCGCTGGATTTAACCATAGAATTGCCTTACAAAGCTCTACAAATACTAAGTCGAAGGAATGTTTAGATTTGACGTGTTCTTTCTCATGCAAGAAAATATCTTTATTAATTTCACCATTGATGTAATAATTTTTTCCAATGTAAATGGTGTTTAAAAAGCTAAAAGGCGAAATGTCTTTATCTAATATTTTGGTTTTTATGTCTTGATAAACAATGATTTTACCTTTGAGTGATTTTACTTTTACAATTCCCGCAATTAGCTTTAATAAAAGAAATGCACATACCAAAATGTACAAAACTAAAATTATAGTTTGCCATTGAATTGGGTTCTCAACTTTAGATATTGGCTCTTGAATATTCTGTATGGGAGCATTTATCATTTCAGGTTGAGATAAAACAACCTCTTGTGGAACTTCAATACTTATTAATGGTAAAACTAAAGACAAAACTAAAGAGGAGAGCAAATAAAATCTGTTGAACTTGAAAGTTTTCTCTTTTTCCAAAAACAGATAGTAGAAGCCTATGAATAAGCACGATGCTAATATGGCTTTGAATACATATGTTTCCATAACATTATTCTTTAATTTGTTGGTCTATAATCTCCCGCAATTCTTTTAATTCTTTCTGTGAAAGCTTTGTATTTGCGGTGAAAAACGATGCAAATTGTGATACAGAATTATTAAAAAAACGTCCAATCATGGAAGTCATTTCATCCTTGAAATAATCTCCTTTCGCTACTTTCGGGAAGTATTCTCGTAAGTTTCCGAATAAAGTGTAGCCAATTAAATCCTTATTTTGCATTCTTTTAAGCAAAGTGGCAACCGTTGTATTGGCTGGTTTTGGATCCGGATAAGCATCTAAAATGTCTTTCATAAAAGCTTTTTCTTTCATCCAGATAATTTCCATAAGATTCATTTCCGCATCCGTCAATTTTATATCTTTCATTTCTATGTTTTTAGACATTATTCTACAAATGTAGAATTAAATTTTAATCCACCAAATTTTTTTTCGTTAATTTTAAAGAATAAAATAAAAATGGTATGAAGAATTCGATATTGATAGGTGCGGTTTTTACTTCATTATTATTTTCTTGTCAGAAATCGCCAAAATCTGAAAATTATAGTGCTAAAAACTCATTGGAAACACAATTACCACACACCAATTATAAACCTGCTTTTGAAGGGCAAACTCGTATTACTGCTGTTAAAACAAAAACACCTTATCAGGTTGAAATTCTTAATAATCAATTGGGAAAACCTTGGGCAATTATCAATCTTCCGGATGGTAAATTTTTAATTACTGAAAAAACAGGTTTTATGAATATTATTTCAAGCGATGGAAAAACGATATCTAAAGTTTCAGGGTTTCCAAAAGTGGATTCTCGGGGACAAGGAGGAATGTTGGATGTGGTTTTAGATCCTAAATTTACAGAAAATAGAATTATTTATTTCAGCTTTTCTGAACCTTTTGGTGATGGAAATTTAACTTCCGTGGCAAAAGCTCAACTTTCGGTTGATGAAAAATCTGTTTCTAATATCAAAGTGATTTTTAGAGCAGAACCCTCTTACGACGGGAAATTGCATTATGGTAGTCGATTGGCTTTTGATAAAGATGGAAATCTTTTTGTAAGCACGGGAGAAAGATCAGACAAGGAAACTCGCGCTTTGGCTCAGAAAACGGATAATTATTTAGGGAAAATAATGAAAATTACCACCGATGGAAAGCCTGCTGCAGGAAATCCTTTTATTGGAAAGGCAAATTTTAAACCTGAAATTTACGCCTATGGTTTAAGAAATCCTCAAGGTATGGTTTTTGATGAGAAAGGACAGTTGTGGGAGCTTGAAATGGGTCCAAAAGGAGGCGATGAAATTAATTTGATACAAGCAGGGAAAAATTATGGATGGGGAGACGTTACTTACGGTATAGAATATATTGGAACTAAAGTTGGCGAGGGAATTTCTCAAAAAGAAGGCACAGAACAACCCGTCTATTATTGGGATCCATCGGTTTCGCCAAGCGGAATAGATTTTTACAAAGGTAATATGGATGAATGGAAAGGGAATCTTATTATTGGTTGTTTAGGTGGAGAACACATTATTAGAATTGTTTTAGAAAATAATAAAGTGGTGGGTGAAGAACGGCTTTTGGAAGATCAAGAAGAAAGATTTAGAGATGTTTTAAGTGCTACTGATGGCAATTTGTATGCAGTAACGGATAGTGGAAAACTTTACAAAATTTCTAAAAAATAATATTTAGCAAAAATTTGAGTTATAGAAAATAATATTAAAATAAAATGAAAAAGTTAATAGTGGGAAGCTTGCTTTTGGTTGCAGGTTTTGTGAGTGCACAAGAGAAAACGTCAGCATTTACGGGAAGAAATGACCAGAAAGTGCAAGTAGGCGTGAATGCTCAAGATATGGGAACTGGAATTATGGCAAGTTTAGATTATGGTTTGGGCGAAAGCTTTTCTGTTGGTTTTCAAGCAGGATATTTGTTAGGAGTAAAAGAATTGAATGGTGAAAAGCCTAATTTTGATGATAGAGTAGATGTTAAATTCAGAGCTAATGCGCATTTGGGAAAAATTATTGGTTTCGCAGATAATATGGATTTATATCCTGGTTTAGATTTGGGCTTGAAGAATTTTGGAGCTCATGTGGGTATTCGTTATTTTTTTACTCATGGTTTTGGAGTTTTTGCAGAAACGCAATTCCCAATTGCTAAATACAACACCAATGGAAGCGGCTTCGATTATTTGAATAACCAGTTTAATGTTTCTTTGGGTGCCTCTTTTGATATTTCAAAAAAGTAGTATTAGTTTCTATTCTTAACTATTTTTTCAATTAAATTAACTAATCTTTCTAATCCTTCAGCTACTTTTAGTAATGCTTCTGGTGTTTCTACTTTAGAATTAGGACTATTATTAATTGTATTGGGACTATTAAAAATATTAACAGGTTTATCATTATTTAAAAGCTCATTTAATTCTATTTTATACAAATTTGCAATTTTATGATATTTTCTGTTCGTGGAAAGGATGTATCACTTTCCCAATCACAATAAGTGCTTCGTGAAACTTCCAAAAAACTGGCGACTTTTTGTTGTGAAAAATTATTTCTTTTTCTATGTTTTAGCAATGTACTACCTGAACTCATATTTTCAATTTTAGCAAAAGTATAAAAATATCGGAAAATCGATTTATTTTATCGGATATTTTTTTGAAATATAAATTAAATGTTTTTAGCTTTCAACTGTCAATGGTGAAAAAAATTAAAAAAAATCAAAAGAAATGAAAAAAATATTTTTTATGTCAGCTTTTGGAGTTGCAGGTTTAGTGAGTGCAAGTAATGGCTTATCAAATTCTGATACAGCATCTAAAACATTTAAAGTAAATGTTTCTGAAGCTCAAGTTAAAATTACAGGAGAAATGTTGTGTTGGCATCCAACTTACAATGATTGTCAAGGTAATCAGATTAATGATACTTTATGTTGGGAAGAAGGGAATACTCAAAGCTTCATAAATATGATGGAATGTCATGAAACAGCTAGTGACGCATGGCAAGAATATGGATGTTAATAGGTGTAGTATGAAAAATTTTTTGCTACTTATCTTTATTCATTCATACTGTCTACAGGCTTTTGCTCAAAAGCCTGTGGATAGTTCTTCGATTTATTGTAAATATGAGGTTAGTTATGCAAAAGACACTCTCGATAATTCTAAGAGAATTAATGATTTTGCAATATTATTAATTGGTAATAATACTTCAATTTTTAGAAGCCAAACTACATTTCAAAGAGATTCTATTAAAAGTAAAGTGCAAAAGGAAATCTTTAGCTCTAAGCCAGAAATGGCTTCAATGGTATTGCAGCAGCTAAGCAATTCAAAAACACCCAATTTTAAGTATGAAGTGTACAAGAAAAATGAAATTGTAAAAATATATGCAAAAGTTATGTCTCAGTTCTATTCTTTTAATAGTGAAAAGAAGATAAAGTGGGAAGTATCATCAGAAACCAAGATAATTAGCACATTTTCATGTAAAAAAGCTATTGGTAAATACGGCGATAGAAAAGTATTTGCGTGGTATACGACGGATATTCCTATTCCAGAAGGACCTTATAATTTTAAAGGATTACCAGGTTTAATTATTGAAGCATATGATGAAAATAAAACATTTCATTTTATATTGAAACATCTAAAGGAGGCAAAAATTCCCATTAATCCTAATGATAGAGCTGTCTCAACAACATATGATAAATTTTTACAAAAAAGAGAAGAGTTTAAATTGGATCCTTCAGGACATTTGAGAAATAGATTGCCATCCGTATTAAAAGATCAAATGACTAAAACAAAAACTGAAGATTATAACAAACGAATGCGTGGTGAGAATAATTTTTTAGATTAAAAAGTAAAAATAATTACGGCGCGAACTTCGTTCGCGCCGTAATTATTTTTAAGTTATGTGATATTACAATTAAGCTTCTTCCAATTCTACTGTAAAATGTCTCAGAATTTCAGATTCCCAAGTAATTTTGTAGCCATTTGTAATCTCATTTCTTCTTTCAAAAACATTTTTTACAGTCGCTGCAATATAATCCATGTGATTGTTAGTATAAGTTCTTCTAGGAATTGCTAAACGCACCAATTCTAACTTCGGATATCTGTTTTCTCTAGTTTCAGGATCTCTGTCAGCAAGGATAGTTCCAATTTCTACCGTTCTTACACCTCCTTCTTTATACAATTCTAAACCTAAAGTTTGCGCAGGAAATTCTTCTCTAGGAATACTAGGTAAAAAGCTTAATGCATCAATGAAAACAGCATGTCCGCCAATGGGTTTTTGAACAGGAATTCCGTATTCTATTAATTTATTTCCAAGATATTCCACTTGAGAAATTCTGCTTTCCAAATAGGTGAATTCTGTAGCTTCATTCAAACCAACAGCTAAAGCCGCCATGTCTCTTCCTGCCATTCCTCCGTAAGTGATGAAACCTTCGTAAATAATAGTAAAGTTAGAAGCAGCTCTAAAGATTTCTTCGTTGTTTAAAGCAATGAAACCTCCAATGTTCACTAAACCATCTTTTTTAGAACTCATCGTCATTCCATCTCCGTAAGAAAACATTTCTTTGCAGATTTCTTTAATTGTTCTGTTTTCTTGTCCTTCTTCTCTGGTTTTAATGAAATAAGCATTTTCAGCAAAACGTGCAGAATCAAAAAATACAGGAATTCCGTATTGATCAGATAATTCTTTTACCGCTTTCATGTTTTCTAGAGAAACAGGCTGTCCACCAGAAGAGTTACAAGTAATCGTCACTAAACAAAAAGGAATTTTTTCTTTAGGATTAGATTTATAAATTTCTTCTAATTTTTCTAAGTTAATATTCCCTTTGAAAGGATGAAGATCATTAATATCAAAAGCTTCATCAATAGTACAATCTACAGCGTGACCTTTTCTGAATTCGATATGCCCTTTTGTAGTGTCAAAATGTGAATTTCCTGGTACAATATCTCCTTCTTTCACTAAAACAGAAAACAAAATATTCTCTGCGGCTCTTCCTTGGTGCGTTGGTAAAAGATATTTGAAACCAGTAATCGATTTTACAGTTGTATGTAATTCTTCAAAAGATTTAGAACCAGCATAGCTTTCATCTCCCATCATTATTGCAGACCACTGTCTGTCGGACATTGCGCCCGTTCCAGAATCTGTTAATAGATCGATATATACTTGTGAAGATTTTAAATTGAATAAATTGTAGTTCGCTTCTTTAAGCCATTGTATTCTTTCTTCAGGAGTCGATTGAGAAATAGGCTCCGTCATTTTTATGCGATAAGGTTCTGCGTATGGTAGTTTCATAATTGTATGATGTTTAGTTTTGTTTAAATTTTTGTTTTTGAATAAAAGTCCAGTTTTTATTGAGTGTTAATCACTCTGGAGCTTTAAAAATATTTTCATCTGAATGAAAACCAGCAACCCCACCACTCACCGCAAATTTCATTGCAGAGGCAGCAGTCATACCCACAACAGGTTTAATATTTTTTTCTTCCGTTACGATTACCCAACCAGAAATGGCGTAAGAATGTGGTAAATAAACGGCTACATAATTGTGTTTATCAACATCGGTCATTTCCTTTTGTGTAAGGAAACCTATTCTCCATATTTCAGGATTTTCATTGGTTTTTACCCAAACAGGATTATTGAATTTCTTTTTGTCGCCTACGAAAGAAGACATTACATCCTTTGTTGGCGAGTAAATATGTTTTATACCTGGCGTTTTTTCTAATAAACTATCCATAGTTTCAAAGAAAAACTTTCCGATAACAAATTTATTAGCCAAATAGCCTAAGAAAGTCGTAAATAAGATAACCGAAATAAATACAAGTCCAGGAATTTGTTGTGCGATAGATGGGACAATATTATCTATAGAAGAAACAATATACCATATTACGAAAATGGTTAAACCAATAGGTCCAATGATGATTAATCCTTGAAAGAAACTCTTCAGAAGAGAGTTTGAAATTTTTTCAAATGTATTTTTTTTCTTCTTCACTGATATTAACCGTGTATCGTTTCTTTTTTTCCGTAAGATTGAATTACTTTAGCTTCGTATTCAAGCCATTCTTCCCATCTTTTGTTTACTTTTTCGGGGTTTCCAAGTTGTCTTGCAAAACCTATAAAAGTGGTATAATGGTTGGCTTCGGAAATCATTAAATCGGTATAGAATTTTTTAAGCTCTTCATCTTTAATATTTTCGGTAAGAACTTTAAATCTTTCGCAACTTCTGGCTTCAATCATTGCAGCAAAAAGCATTTTGTCTACAATTAAATCATCTCTGCTTCCGCCTTTTTGTATGAAATTAACAAGCTCATTTACATAATCGTCTTTTCTTGTTCTTCCGAAAGTGTAGCCTCTCTTCTTAATAATTTCATGAACCTGTTGAAAATGCGTAAGTTCCTCTTGGGCAATATCAAGAAGTTCGGTAACAATCTCAGGATATTCTGGAAGCATGGTAATCAATCCAATAGCATTTGTAGCTGCTTTTTGTTCGCACCAAGCATGGTCTGTTAAAATTTCTTCAAGATTCCCTTCTGCAATATTTGCCCATCGAGGATCTGTTGGTAATTTTAATTTAAACATGATTTTTAAAGTAATTTGGCGTAAAGTTAAAGATATTTAGAATAAATGCAAATAGATTAACATCTTGAATTTTTTTCATAAAAAAGACAATTGTAATGACAATTACTGTAAATTTGTTTGTAACCAAAATAAATATTTTATGAAAACGCTAAATTTTTTAGAAATTAAATTAAGTAAAATTTCAATTTTTTTAATGCTAATTTTCTTTTCAATCCTTAGTTTTGGACAGGATAAAAGTGGAGGAGATGATGCTGACTTAAAAGTGGATGTTACTACTACCAAAACAACTACCGAATGGTATTCAGATCCAATTTATTGGGTAATTGGTGGTGTAGTACTCATTATTCTTGTGGCACTTATTGCAAGAGGAGGTGGCAATAAATCAAATTAATCAACTATTAAAAAAGGAAGAAACCGTAAGAATTAATTCATTGCGGTTTTTTTTCTTAAAAATTCTAAGATTTTCCATCCTAAAGTGTCTATCTTTTTCACGGCTTCAGCCAAAGCTACAGCCAATATTACATTTAAAATGTACATCAATACCATCAAAAGAACCCAATTCATTTGATCTTTTAATGCTACCACTACAAAATAAATAATAGAAGAACTCATTCCCTGTGCGAAATAAAAGAATATGGCGTTGTTGCCAATATAGGTGATGAAATTATTCTTTGAGATTTTCAATCTATTGTAAAGCACAAATAAAGTGGTTAGCGAAAATAGAGTCCAGATGATATAAGGTAATTTAGGAGGGAATTTCTGTTTGTTCATTTTATAGAAAATTTCACTTCCGTAATACCAAAACATCCATCCTAAAGCTAAAAATACTAATCCATATAATATAGGAATTCCAATTGTAGGGATTTTCTTTCCTTTTAATTGATGTGCGATTAAGAATACCGCCATATAAAAACAAACATAACCCACTTGTCCAGAAGGATACATCCACGGATTAATATTAAATAGAAGTGTTAAACCAATACACAGTCCGATAAACCAATTGATATGCTTAGGGAAAAATCTGAAAATTAAAACGCCTAAAACAGTTAATATATAATATACTTTCAGGTACCAGAAACTTCCCATTACCACAGGAAATGTGTCTGCATTCGAGTATTGATGAAGATACCAGTTGCCTAAATTCTGCCATTGTGGTTCATAAGAAATATTCTGAGGAACGTATTTAGAGCCAAAAGTTGAATAAAATTTGTGTAAATCTTCTACACCAAAGTAGGAAAGTCCAAAAACTTTGAAAAAATAATCGAAAAAGAAAAGGAAAGTTACAAAAATCATATAAGTGATTTGTAGTTTTAATAATCTGTAAAGTGTCTTTTCAATATTGTTTCCTGAAGTAATTCCGCTGAGCGCATAAAACAATGCAACATCAAACACTAAAGAAAATACTCTTACTTCCGTAGGAATATAAAATTGACCGCTCCAAAAAGCAGTGTGAATAAAAATAATGGAAAGTGTTGCAAGACCTTTTGCAAAATCAATATATAAATCTCTTTTCATTTATGCTTTTGTAACTCTTTCGTTACTTTAATTAGTTTATCAAATTCAAAAAAGAATAGATTCCCAGACCACTCAGGTTTTTCATTTTTAGAAATCCCTCTTAAATCATTTTCAAAATATCTATGGTATTTCATTGAGTACCATGAGTTATAAAAATCGTTATCAATAGAAAACAAAGGAGCTGTAAAAACTTCTGAGCGCTGTTGAGTGGTATCACTAAGATGTCCATAACCTTCCATTACTAAAAATAATGAGTAATTGTTGTCCTTTGCAAAAGTTTCATAATTGGACATTGGTAGGCAGTATTCAGAAGTACAACCATTTGAAAATATGTAAACTAATGATTTTGGATGTTTTTTTAATTCTTCTTTAAGTTGGTTTCCATTTATTTTGTAAATGTTTTGAGAATTTACTTCATGGAAACTCTTAAGTTGAACAATACTAGATTTCTGAGATTCAGAAAGTTTCTTAAAATCATTTGTAACACCATAAACCGTACAAGATTGTAAAATCAACAAACTAAAAAGTAGTAAACAATATTTCATTTATTTTTTTTTCAAATATAAAATTTATTGCTTTTCATTATGTAGTTTTGGTTAAATATTTGAAAAAGAAGTAAATTAAACTTGTAATTTAAAAAATAATTCATACTTTTGCACCTCGAATATTTACGAATTAACTAAACAAAAAATTATAAACAATGTTTGCAATTGTAGAAATAGCAGGGCTTCAATACAAAGTTGAGCAAGATCAGAAGTTGTTTGTAAACCGTTTGCCAGGAGAAAAGGGAGATAAAGTATCTTTCGATAAAATTCTTCTTACTGTAAACGGAGCAATCACTGTAGGCGCCCCGGCTGTAAGCGGTATCACTGTAGATGCTGAAATCTTAGATCACGTAAAAGCTGATAAAGTAATCGTTTTCAAAAAGAAAAGAAGAAAAGGTTACAAAGTGAAAAACGGACACAGACAATCTTTAACTCAAATCGTAATTACTGGTATCACTGGTTTTGACGGAGCTAAAAAAGCTGCTAAGAAAGAAACTGCACCTAAAGCTGAAACTAAAACTTCAAACGCAGATAGAGATACTGTGAACTTCGGAGAAGATCATGAGTTGAACTATCACTTGAAGAAAAACAATCTCTCTCAGTCTAAAGACAACAGAGAATTATTGATTACTTTAGGAAAAGCTCTTAAAGTAGAGTTGGAGAAAAAAATCCTTACTCACGAAGAAGTAGATGCTTTAATTGAAAAGCATATTACTGAATTCAAACCACTTAACAAATAAAAACCTTAGGATAAAATGGCACACAAGAAAGGAGTCGGTAGTTCCAAGAACGGTAGAGAATCTCACTCTAAAAGATTAGGTGTTAAGATTTTTGGAGGGCAAGAAGCTATTGCTGGTAACATCATTGTAAGACAAAGAGGTACTCAGCACCACCCAGGAGATAATGTAGGTATTGGTAAAGACCATACTTTATTTGCTCTTGTAGATGGTAAAGTAGTTTTCAGAAAGAAAGCAAACAACAGATCTTTTGTATCTGTAGAGCCTAACGCATAATTTAAGCGTTTATACCAAAAAAAACCTCAATCCTTTGGATTGAGGTTTTTTGGGTTATATAATACAAAGTTAATTTTCTATTTCTTAATAAATTTTTGAGTGGAAGTATTTCCTTTCTGATCTTTTAGTATTAATATATAATTTCCTGAAGATAAATCTCTTACACTGATTTTAATTTCTTTCGAATTCGCGGATTGTGACTTGATTTTTTTGCCAGAATAATCTGTAATGGTGTATGATGAGATTGTAAATTCTGAATTCGCATTTAACTCGTCCGCAACAGGATTTGGATAAATACTTGTTTTTATTTTATTTGAATTTACATCTGAAACGGATAAAGCGAGAGAACTGATCTTCAAATCATCAATATTGATGGCGTAACCGTATTTTGCGATACCGACAAAAGCAATTTGATAGGTTGCTGAAGGATTAGGTAGTGCAATTTGTCCTGAGTTGACCCAATTTGGAATGCTTGTGTTTAATGTAGTGATTAACACCCATGGCGCTGTGGATGATGTTCTGTAGTAAATTTCTAAAATATTTTGATCAGTGCCCCAAACTAGATTTCTGTAAAAGAAATCTAAAGTCGGATTTGTGCTGGTAGATAGATTTAAAACAGGGCTAATAAATCTACCTGAATGATTTGAAAATGATCTAGGATCAAAATCTAACATTTTAGTTCCTGCATAAGGTGTGTTGTTTGAAACATAGCCAACACTGGAAGAAGTTCTTAAAGTCCAAAATACATTGTTGGTGGCGCTTGAATTTGTTCCGGAAATATATTCATACACCCATTGTGAAGCTGTTGGAGAAGCATCTTCGAAGGTTTCTGTCCAAGGGAAAGTTGTTACTTGTGCATTGGCTATAAATGAAGCTATAAAGAAAGGTAGTATAAATTTTTTCATGACTAAATATTTTTCGTGTACTCTAATTTATGAACTTTTCATGTAATTGCCAAATTTTTTGATATTATGTTTTTTTGTTTTTAATATTTATTGATAATAATGTAATTTTAATATATGCTTTATTGTTGGTGTTATGATGTAAAAAAAGCTCAGTACAATATACTGAGCTTTTTTATATGGTAATTTTAATTGGAAATTTTATGAATTTGTAAGCTTACTTTTGCATCTGTAAGTAGGGATATATTGATGGGCAGTAAACCCGTTGTATTTATAGCAAAAGTTAAAGTTTCACCTGCGTTAAGTTGAACATAGGTGTTGATGTTTGTGGATGTTACAGGAACAGCAACGACTCCAATTCCTAATACGTCAACTCTAACCGCGTCTAAAATTTTTTCTTCCCAAATGCTGTTGTTTTTTATAAGTCCTAATTTTTTATTTCCTAATACGTTTAAATTAACACCTGATTTAAACTGAAATTCATAGTTTACAGCATAAATACCAGTTTGTGGAGCAGTGTAAACTCCACTTGTGAAAAGTGCTTGGTTGCCTACCTTAGTGTCGCTAGCTCCTGTTAGGCCTATTTTTTGCCAATCATTTCCTATTGCAAGGTCTAAAAGACTCCATGAGCCGTCTTTTTGTGCTGAATAAACCGTTGAGTTGACATTGCTGCTAAATAAAGAAATATCTGCTTCTTTTATTTCATTATCACCAGTTGTTGATTTGTCTTTTAGTAATACAACGTGATTAGTGTTGAGTGTTGTTACTGGAGATGTGTTTCTGATTTTCAGATTTCCATTAACATCAAGTGTTGCTTTGGGGGTTGTAGTATTTATCCCTACTTGTGCATGTATAAAGCTAAATGATAGCATAAGTGTGCCGAGGAAAATGGTTTTCTTCTTATTCATAGTAAATTGATTTAGTGTTGTTACTAATTTACTAATTTCATTGATATAATTATATATGTTTGTTGATTTTTTCTGAAATATGTATTATTGATAAATAATAATAATGTTAAATCTTTTATTGTTGATTAGTCTCTCAATGGTGTATTATTATGTGTTAGAGGTTAAAGATGATAGGATTATAAGTTGGTGGAATATAACAATTCCGGCGCCGTAGGCGCCGGAATTGTTATTAACAAGTAATTTTATTTTGAATGTGAATTTAAAAGCCTACTTGAAATCCAGCTTTTATACCAAATTTAGAAACATCTGGTCTGTTCAGGTAATTTCCTCTCCAATTGAAATCTACACGGAAAATACGTAAGTTTCCAAAGCCGATGTTCTCAATCCCAAAACCATATTCGTAATAAATTTGTTGGTCTGGCGCAGAATATTTGAAACCTTCCATGTTGATATTCTTTGAGGCTTCGCTTAAAGTTCCGTAAGCGCCTCTAATAAACGCTACTTCTCTTAGTTTTAGTTTTTTTATTAATGGGATAAAAGATAATATCTTTCCGTTAAAATGATGCTCTAAATGCAAAGTAGAATAAGTATCAGCAACAAATTCATAATAATTAAGCTGTGCAAAAGTATTTTCCGCTAAACTGTAAGATTGGTTTCCCGGAATTACGTTTTGTAACGCCAAAGGAACGGTGTTGAAATTTTTACCTGCTTCAAAATTAATGTTCATTTTACCCAAATTTCCTATTAGAACTGGTTTGTAGAACATAAATTGCAACTTATTATAACCGAAATCAGCATTGAATAAACCTTCAATTCCTCTCGTGTATTTTAGAACAATTGTCGGAGCCAAGGTTCCGTGTTCTTCTCTCTCCACGCCTGTTTTGGAATATTTTGCACCAGGTCTTGCAATTAAACTTAAAGTAACGTGCGAATCGTTTACCGTTTGTCGTAAAACTCCTTCTCTGTAGTAATGAAGATTAAACAAATTGGTATCTGCAGATTTTATGCTTTGTAAAGATCCATCCAATCTAATTTGGAAATTCGTCCAGGGTTCAATAGAAGTAAATATGTTGGTTTGGTTCAAATTACTCAAAGATGCATTCTCGCCACGTCCAAAAACGCTTGAAGATGCAAAAGTACGTGTCATAATTCCATCATCTGTTGTCAACTGAACTCCAAGTTGTAAAACATCTCTTCGTGTTCCTGCTCCAATAGTAAAACGGTTTACTTTATTGAACATGTATTTTCCTTCAACACCATATTTGAATTTTTGGTCTTTAAATCCGTAAGCTGTGTAAAACTGAAGTCTCCACATGTCGTTTTGGGAAAAATAAGTTCTTGCTCCAATTCTTATTCTGTCGCCTTCAACTTCATTTTTTCCGTAAAGGGAGTAGATGCTTCCAATGTCTATTGCGTTTCCTACGTTATAATATCCAGACGAAAAAGTTTCAACTAAGTTTATAATTCTGTTGAATTTTGGAGTTTTTTGCAGTTTATCCAGCATGTCATAAACACCTTGCTCGCTTCGTGAAAGAGAGTCGGGTCTTGCATTTATCCAATAGTCATCATCTTTGTTAACGAATTCATCGCTTAATTCCTCTTCTTTTTTTATGAAAATTTTAGGATCAATAGGTTTGTTGAACTCATATTCACTGTAGTTTACGCTTCGCGTTGCGGAAAGGTTTTTGGCATTTTTGCTTTTAGAAAAAGGACTCATTTCTATTTGAGTGACGGTTTTTAAAGGGAGAAATGTGTTTTCATCAGGATTGTCGAATTCTAATTGAGTTGCAATTCCATTAATAAAATTGACATTAATTTTTTTTGTTGATTTTAATGTGACTTCTAAAACGGCATATGAATCTGTATCGATGTAGAGATAGCCTTCAAAGGCTAAAACATCTTTTCTTTTAGGTGAATATTGAATTCTATAAGCTTCTGAACCCCGCACAGAAATAGTGTCCAATAAATTATAATCATAAGTGCTGAAACCTCCTGAGCCTACTGGACTTTGGAAGCCTATATCGAAGTAATTAATGGTATTGTCGTAAATGTTAATATTTCTGTACAAATTTTTGGACATCTCTGTAATCACTTGATTATTCTGGAAACCAGAGGTTTTTTGAGCGATTAAAAGGCTTCTTTCTTTTTTTGAAGGTCTGTTTTCTCCAAATTTTTTATAAACAGCTTCATTTAAGAAAATGGGTAGCTCCATTTTGCCGTTGGCTGCAGAATCTGTGTAATCGAAAATAAAATCTAATTTATTGAAGATCTTTCTCTTCATAAAGGTGCTGTCCAGATTGCTAGCGTTCATTTGTATTTTTTCATACTCTTTGTAAGAGTAAGAGTCAAACTTTTCTAATCCGTTATTTCTTTTTCTCTTCCAAACCTCTTGCATTATGGCGTAAGCTGGGTTTTCTTTTTTGTTTTTATATTTCTTTTTCTGATTGTTGATGACCACCTCCTGAATATCAGTTTGATTTTCTTTTTGGTTTTTTTTTGGAGTTATAGGTTGTAAATAAATATTTATACCTGAGGTGTTTTCAGGAGAAATATCAATAGATTGGGTTTCATAATTGGTTTTTTCAAATCTCAATTGATAAATAATGGTGTCTGATTGAATGGTGAAGCTAGATGTATCTGTATGGATAGACGGGGTAGTTTGTTTGTTGATGAAAATAGTTACGCCTGCAATACCTTTATTGGTTTGAGAGTCCCATATATTTCCAGCTAAAGAAGTTTGAGCTTTTGTAGCAATGAATGAAAAAATTAGAATTAGAAATATGAGGGTTTTGCTTTGCATTATGTGAGTTTCTCTGTGTTGTATCACTTATATAAATTCCTTTATTTAAGTGTATTTTCGTTATATAATTTGATGTGATATTTTAGTCAAAATTCATTCCACTTTATCACACAAATCAAAATATTCCCTAAAAAAAAAGACTTACATTTCTGTAAGTCTTTTGCTCCTTTTGCTGGGCTCGAACCAGCGACCCTCTGATTAACAGTCAGATGCTCTAACCAACTGAGCTAAAAAGGAATTCCTATATATTGTAGCAAGCTAACTTGCTCTGGAGAAAAAGATTTTCATTGCTGTGAATCTTTTTGCTCCTCCTGCTGGGCTCGAACCAGCGACCCTCTGATTAACAGTCAGATGCTCTAACCAACTGAGCTAAGGAGGAATGTTCCTATTTTTAAGTGGTGCAAATATAAGAACACTTATGATATTGTGCAAGTTTTAAATGAAAAAAACTGCATTTTTTATAAAAATAATTTTACGATATCATTCCCGAAAATCAGTAACATTAAGCCTAACAAGAAGATAACCCCAATCATTTGTGCGTTTTCTAATACTTTCTGAGGGACAGGTTTTCCTGTAATTATTTCCCATAATGTAAATAAAACATGACCACCATCTAATCCTGGGATAGGAATAAGATTTAAGAAAGCCAGCCAAACAGAGAACATTGCAGTAAAACTCCAGAATGCAGTCCAATTAATTCCTAAATTTCCATCCTTGTCTTTTTCTACATGCATAGATTTTACTATGGCAATAGGTCCGCCCACGTTTTTGTAGCCTTGGATTTTAGAGTTGAACATAATTTTAAACTGTTTCACCTGCATGGTTAATGCTTCAATAGTTCTTTCAAATCCTCTAGAAACAGATTGCCCAACACTGTATTCTTTTGTTGTGCCAAAAGTTTCTAAAATCTTAGAACTATTGCTAACCCCTAATTTTCCGTCTTTATCAACAGGGATGTCTAAGGTTTGTTTTGCCCCATTTCTTTCGACTTCTAGCTGAATATTTTTATCTTTATTTTGATGCAGAGCTTCTCCGATTTCATCAAAAAATAAGGTGCTTTTTCCATTTATTCCCACTACTTTATCCCCAACTGCTAAACCCGATTTCTTTGAACCCTCACTGACTAATGAATCTATAACTAAAGGAACTCTTGGTGTTAAGAACAATTTTGCTTGTTTTTGGCGTATAACTTCTGCAATGCCATCTTCGTTTACAGGGAAGGTAATTTCTTTTCCATTTCTTTCAACAGTAACTTCATCGCTTAATAAAATATTGATGGAAGCGTTTTCTAATCTTTCAGCAGGCTTTCCATCAATGCTAATAATTTTATCACCACTTTGGAAACCCATTTTTTTGCTGGTGTCTGTTACAGAAACACCATCTTTAAATTTTTTAAGATCAATATATTGTTCACCGTTAAAGTAAGTTAGACAAGAATAAATAAGCCATGCTAAAAAGAAGTTTACTGTAACACCTCCTAACATGATGATTAATCTTTGCCAAGCTGGTTTTGCTCTGAATTCCCATGGTTCAGCTGGTTTCTTCAATTGCTCAAGATCCATGCTTTCATCCACCATGCCAGCAATTTTTACATAACCTCCGAAAGGAAGCCATCCAAGGCCATATTGGGTGTTTTCAGTATGTTTTCTCCAATCAGAATCTGGAAGATCTGCAGTTTCAATAGGAACTTCATATTTTTTACCATCTTTCTCGATGGTTTTTGTTGAAGGAGGATTTTGGAATAAGAATTTATATTTCCATTTGCCATTAATTTTTTTCATTGCAAAAAGTGAAATATAAGGGTCGAAGAAAAGGTAGAATTTTTCAACTTTTGTTTTGAACCATTTTGCTGGTAAAAAGTGTCCTAATTCATGTAAAATAACCAAAATAGATATGCTTAAAATGAATTGGGAAATTTGAATTGCTAATTCCATTTATTGTTTTTAATATTAATTTGCAAAGGTAAGCATTATCAAATCTATGCCAAATAAAAAAAACCTGCGAAAGCAAATAACTTTCACAGGTTTTATATTTAAATATTGTTCAATAATGAGGGTTTTAGAAGTTTTCTTCTTCGCCTTTCATTTTTTCTGCGTTTTCTGCCATTATTACCGCATCCATCATTTCTTGAATGTCGCCATTCATATAAGCGTCTAGGTTATAGATAGATTTATTAATTCTATGGTCTGTAACTCTTCCTTGCGGATAGTTGTAGGTTTTAATTTTTGCAGATCTGTCTCCTGTGGAAACCATGGTTTTACGTTGAGCTGCGATATCTCCCACCACTTCTTGTAGTTTAATATCATACAATTTAGCTCTTAACATTTCCATTGCTAATTCTCTGTTTGCTAACTGTGAACGCGCTTGTTGACAAACTACCACAATTCCTGATGGTTTATGGGTGAGTTGAACTTTTGTTTCAACCTTGTTTACGTTTTGTCCACCAGCTCCTCCAGAACGAGAGGTTTGCATCTCTATATCTGCAGGGTTGATTTCAACGTCTACTTCTTCCGCTTCTGGTAAAACAGCAATTGTAATAGCAGAAGTATGCACTCTTCCTTGAGATTCTGTTTCTGGGACACGTTGTACACGGTGAACTCCAGATTCAAATTTCATAATTCCATAAACGCCTTCACCTTCCACTTTCATGATGAGTTCTTTGTAACCTTTTGAAGCTTCGTTAGAATCTGTTACTTCATGTCTCCAGCCTTTTGTTTTAAAATACATGGTGTACATTCTGTACATATCTTCTACGAAAATTGCAGCTTCATCACCTCCGGTTCCAGCACGTAATTCAACGATGATGTTTTTGTCATCAGCTGGATCTTTAGGAATCAACAATACTTTTAACTCTTCTTCTAGAGCGGGGATTTTCTCCTGAGCTTCTAGTTTTTCCATTTTAGCTAAATCCACCAAATCCTTATCAGATCCATCAGCAATAATTTCATCAGATTCTTCGATGGTATCTAATGCAGACTGGTAAGAATCAAACACCTTAACTATTTTTCCAAGATCGCTGTATTCTTTATTTAATGAAGAATATTTTTTCTGATCTGAAATAACATCTGGTTGAATGATTAAATCTGCAACTTCATTATAACGTTGCTTTATCGCTTGAAGTTTTGGTATTAATGATTTAGACATTTCTGGATTTTTAGGGTGCAAAGATACGGATTGATTTGTATATCTGCTAATTAAAAATCTTTTCCTCGATTCTTATTAATTTCTGTTTTTTACAAGAATCCAACCATCATATTTCACATTGGTTTTGGCTCTGTCGTTTTCTTCCCATGTAATAGTATACCAATAGGTTCCTGTAGGAACTTTTCTTCCAAAAATAGTTCCGTCCCATTTGTAGTTGCTCTTGTAGTCGCCATTGAATATTTTATTGCCGTATCTGTCGAATATATTGAACTGTAGTTTATTTTTATATCGTAATGCAGAAAGATCAATAACATCATTGCTGCCATCTTCATTTGCGGTAATTACATTGACTATGTTTGGAAGTGTAATTGTTACTGAAACCGGCTGACAGTTGTAAGCATCTTTTACAAAGAATTTATGATCTCCTCTTGGAAGGTTATCAAACACGTTAGAATCTTGCCAAGCAATTCCATCTAATGAATATTGATATGGAGCTGTTCCTCCGTTTACTTCAATGGTCGCTTTTCTAAAATTAACTTTAACGGTTTTAATAACTGGTGCACTTGCTGGCCCAACTTTTACTTTTTGGATAACACTACAATTTCCAGTTTTTAGTTTAACCCAATATTCTCCGACACCTATTCCTGTTATTGATTGTGTAGTTTCTCCTGTGCTCCATTCGTAGCCTGTAAACCCAGGTCCTGCATCTAAGGTGGTACGGGCTTCAATACAAATTGTTTTATCCTTTAAAATATCCGAATATTTTTGAGGAATAACTTTAAGAGTGGCTTTAGCGATGGAGCCACAACCTGTGTTGTTAATCACTTTGATATATGCAAAACCAGATGGTGCAACATATGCGTTGGGAGTTGGGATTTCATTGATTCCTGCAACTGCATGATTGTAATTTGAATAATATTTTTTTGTGATTCCAGCTGTTGTTGTAACGTTTAATGTTGTTAAATTAAATGTTCCTAGTGAAGGGTTTTCTTCATTGGGGCATGATTCTAAAGTAGCATCAATAGATGTAGGAACAGGATTGAATTCTAATGTTATTTTAGCAATGCCCACACAACCTGTATTGGTTGTTATTTTTACGAATGCAAATGCTCCGTTAGCTGCAGGATATGCAGTAGGGTTCGTGATTTCTGATGTGTCGTTTTGTAAATCTAATAATGAAGGATAGTATTTTTTAGTAACATTTAATAGGGGAGTAACATTTGCATTTGTTAAATTAAAAAGAGCCTCTCCATTTAAAGGACATCCTTTTATTGTTACATCGTTTTTTTCAATTGTTTGAGGAGTTAAAACGATTTTCCCATCAGGATTGTCGCAAAGAGTTCCAGAAGGGTCTTTTATTATTACATTAACAGTTGTAGGTGTAGAAAATTGGAAGTTAGTTGGGTTTGCAATTAGTGTTGTGGTTCCATTTACTACATATTCAAATTGATAATTTGCTGCATTTGCTACAAACTGATTGTTATAAGCGGTAAGGTCTACTGTAACAACTCCTGTTAAGGCATTAGGACATGTAGACGTTGGCGTTACTGTATTTTGAAGAATAGGAACTTTGTCTACATATACTTTTACATTTTTAATTTGATGCCTAGCACTTGCGCCTCCTGTTGCAGATGAAAACCCAAAAAAACCTTGTGTCATTGTTGCTGCACCTCCTGAAGGAGCAAAAGATTGACTTACAATTTGAGTCCCATCTATTTTAACGGTTATAATCCAGTTGGCTGGTGTTGCGGGATCAATTTGACCATTTACTTCTACATGTCTTACCGTTCCATTTTGAAAGGGTAATGTAGGAAATAAGTCTTGTGAATGAAAACTGCTTCCAGGAGTATTGTTGTATTCGATATTTGATCCAGTGGCGTTTGTTCCGTAAAGAATGTGAACTTTACTCATTTGAGCTTCGTTTGTATTATTGAACAAATCAAAAGCTACCATGAGTCCTGTCGCATTTCCTGGAATTCCTATACCAGCCCCAGTACCAAAAGTTGCTGGAGGATTAGCGAGGTACCAAAAAGATATACCATCTCCTTTTCCGTATTGAGCAGTACCGTTTCCGTCAATCTTAAAATCAAATTCAACTTTCCATTTGTCACAAAACTTTAAGTTTATTGGATCATTAAGTTTTATTCCTCCAACTTTGCTGGTTTGGTCTGGCGTGAGCTGAATGTAGTCTGCATTTACTGATCCGTTAGGAATAAGTGTCCAACCTGTGATGTTGACGGGATTTCCTGTTAGTTGGTAAGTTTGTGCATTTAAAAGGGTGATAAATGAAGCTAAAAAGCTTAAAAAAATAGAGGAGAGTTTTTTCATAAATTAATATTTGTTCGATAAAATTATGAAACAAATATTAATTTATGAAAAAAAATATGAATAATATTTTTAATAATTAAAAATCGTTGCGAAATTCAAAATTTTGTAAAAATTATAATTTATAGTTTAATGATTGATTTTATCAATTTTTTCCCCTGGATTCTTTAATCTCTTTAATTCTATTTTCGAAGTATCCCTGTTTTTCGGGATATTTTTCTTGTAAAATATGGAAAGCACTTATTGCTTTAGAATATAATTTTTGTTCAACATAAAGATTAGCAAGCGTTTCCGTCATTAAATGAGAAATATCATTGGTTTTTTCCTTTACTACAAAATTTACTTCATCTTTTAGCTGACTAATTTTTGGAGCATTCTCTATAAAAGCATCAATAGCTTTATTTTTAATTTCTGTTTTTTGCTTTTCTATTTCCTCGGTTCTATCAATTTTCAACCAACTTTGCCATGTGTTGATAAAACTTGGAATGTTGCTGTCTAACACATCTTCTTCTGTTTTAGCAGTAACTTCTGGTTCTTCTTTTATTGAATCTTCAACAACTTCCTCAGAATTGGTTTTAGTTTCTTGAATGGTATTTTCTTTTTTGTTTTCTTCAATTGTGGGAAGCGCAGAAACAGTATTGCTAAAGAAGGAAAGATTCATCACTGGAATACTTGGTTCTTCTTCATTGCTTTCTTGTTCCTGAGTTTCTATTTCAGTTGAAATAATTTTGTTTTCAAGCTCTAATTTGTCAGGTTTCTCTTCGATTTGTGGTTGCTTTACATTTGGAAGATTCTCTGTTGGGGAGGGTCTTGATAGCAAAGCATCAGGAAGATGATTGTCGAATGACATAGGTTGCCATTTTTTTGGAGACTCTTGCTCTTCCGTGATGATTTCTGGTTGCGATACCACTTCAATAGCTTTTGAATCGCTAATTTCTTCTGTTGCTGTTTCTTTTATCTCTTCATCTTTTACTTCTGAAGAATTGTTTTGAAAAGAAAATTCTTGAGTTTCGGAGAAGTTTATTTCTTTGTTAACCTCTTGTGGAGTTTCTGTTGAAGTTAGTTTTGGAGCTTTTTGTGAAATTGTTTTTTTCTTCTCACGCATTTTTCTTTCCACTTCTTCTATCAAACGTTTCATTTCTTCTTCATGCTTATTAGATGGGGTAGAAGTAGGTTTGAAGTTTTGCGTTTCAGTATTTTTAGATTGAATATTTACTTCTGGTAAAAACGCATCTAAACCATGGAAACTAAGTTCAGAAGTGTCCTCTACAACAGATTTTTCTTCTGAAATGGTGTTTTCTGGAACAATTACTTCTAAAGCAGGATCTTGAAGCGTAATATTGTCGCTATTTTCTATGGGTAAAGAAACTTCTATTTCCTCTTCTGCAACTTTCTTCTCAATAAAATCTTCTTCAATTACATTAATGTTTTTCTTTTCAGATGGAGCGATAATAATATTTTCTTGCTGAGTTTCTTCAACGGCTGTAGTTGGAATTTCTTTAAGAGTTTCTTTAATTTCTTCTAAAGTGATTTCTGTTTCTGGGTGGGGAGTGTTTTCTATTTTCTGAGTAACCAATTTTCCTGATTCTTGAGTTGACTCTAAATCTATAATTTCAGAATTTTTTTCGTTAAAGAAGTTTTCTTCTCCTTCAAATAAAATCCTATTCTGTTGTCCATCCACAAAAACTGGTTTATTTTCACCTCTAGGAAGTGGAAATGGTGCTTTTGTAATATTGAATTTTGAAGCTGCTTTTTCTTTAATAGTCATCGGTTTTTGCTCAGCAGTTTCAACTATTGGGTTTTCTTCAGTTGTGCTAACAATTTCTTTGTTTTCTACAGGTGATTTGCTATCAACTTCTTTAGTTTCAATATTGCGGTTAATAAACTGATACAGAATTTTTTTATCCGTTGTGTAAGCGGCTGTAGTAGTTAATTCTTTTTTGTAGTTTTCGGAATCAAATTGGTTAATACCATACAAATAAAGTGCTCTAATGCTTTGTGCGTAGGGCTTTTCTGAAATTTCTTTTTGTAAGAGGGATAAATCTGCAGCCTGAATAAGTTCAGGGTTTTTAACCAATTCAAGAATTCTTGTGTTCATCATTACCAATTTGCTACAATGTCATTAAATATTTTATTGATGATTCTTTCGTTAACCAGTTTTACCTGAGAGGTTTCGATATCATTAATAGAGAGATCACTATTGAAAGTAGCTTCGTCTGTATAGGTTCTATCAAAACTTTTGTCTTTGTTCTCGCTAGTACGATTTTCGTAATGCACTTTTACAGTGATGGTTAATTTATTTTGAGCCGCCTGAATATTTCCAGTTGCACCTGCTACAGGACTAGAAATAGTGGTTGGAGTAATAGAGTAGTCTGTAATTTCTCCTTCTAAAAGAATGTCTGGATTCTCTTTGGTTCCTTTCAAGCCCGAACGTTGCAAAAATCTGTTTTGTAAAGCTGTAGAAAATTGTTGAGATAACATAGGGTTATTCAACGGGGCATTATTTGGAAATTCATTAATCTGAATGGTTTTTTCTACCGTTAACGAAGATCCTGAAAAGCTATAACAAGATGTTAAGCAAAGCAATGCAATTAAAAGTAAACTAGAAAATTTGTGCATTTTTAATATTCTTTTGGAGGAACTCCTATTTCTTGAAGCCCATCTTGATTATATAATTTAAAATTATTCTTCTAAGTTATATTGTTTTATTTTTCTATATAAAGTTCTTTGAGAAATTCCCAATTCATCCGCTGCTTTATTTCGTCTCCCTTTATGTTTTTCTAAAGCTTTAATAATTAAATCTTTTTCGTTGTTTTGTAACGAAAGCGATTCTGGTGTAGCTTCTTCAATCTCAATGTCTTCAATGTCATTATAATCATTATCGTTTACATTATTGATGATATGGTTAGGTTGATTTTCAAAATACAATAAAGATTGTGGACTTTGTTTGGGTTCTTGAGTGTAAATTCTGCTAATTAAATTTTTCTCATGATTGCTCAAATCTGTATTCTCTCTGTTTTTAATCAGTTCCGAAGTTAAAGATTTTAAATCATTAATATCGTTTCTCATGTCAAAAAGTACTTTGTACATAATCTCTCTTTCGGAACCAAAATCAGCAGAATTTCCGCTTCCACTTTTCTGAATAACCGCTGGAAGGTGCGTTTGTGTCGGAATATATTCGGCAAGTTTTACAGAATTTATTTCTCTATTTTGCTCTACAACCGTCATTTGTTCTACCAAGTTTCTAAGCTGACGAATGTTTCCTGGGAATGGATAATTTTCCAAATACTGAACAGCATCGTCTGTTAATTTCAGTTCTGGCATTCTGTATTTTTCAGCGAAATCGATGGCAAATTTCCTGAAAAGCAAATGAATATCACCTTTTCTTTCTCTCAAAGCAGGCATATCGATTTGCACCGTGTTCAAACGATAGTATAAATCTTCACGAAAACGCCCATCTTGGATCGCATTCATCATATTCACGTTGGTTGCAGCAACAATTCTTACATTGGTTTTTTGAATTTGAGAAGAACCCACTTTCATGAATTCACCACTTTCAAGAACTCTTAGTAATCTAACCTGCGTCTGTAAAGGCAATTCCCCTACTTCATCGAGGAAAATAGTTCCGCCGTCTGCGACTTCAAAATAGCCTTTTCTGGTAGCTGTTGCGCCGGTGAAAGCGCCTTTTTCGTGACCGAAAAGCTCAGAATCTATAGTTCCTTCCGGAATTGCACCGCAGTTCACTACAATATAAGGTTGGTGTTTTCTTTTGGATTCGGCATGAATAATTTTCGGAATATGTTCTTTCCCAACACCAGATTCTCCGATGACAAGCACGGAAATATCGGTGGGAGCGACTTGTATGGCTTTTTCGATGGCGCGGTTAAGTGCAGGGAAGTTCCCGATAATGCCGAAGCGGTTTTTTATGTTTTGTAGTTCGTTCATTTGACTGATTTAATTTAAAGATTAAGAAATTGAGAGATTAAGAAATTATTTGAATTTATTAATCATCATTATTAAGCTAAAAATCTTATTTCTAAATCGTCTTTATTACGAACTTTTGAAGTTTTTTTCTGAATTTTTGAAACCTCACCAAAAGACCAGTTTTCAAATTGGTTTTTAGGTTGTGGAAAAGAAATCGTTTTTGAAGAAGATTCTACAAAAACATGCTGTTTTTTAAACTTCTGATTGTATTTGGAAATAAAGTGTCCAAAGTCTTTTAGAAGCTGTTTTGCGTCTTCATTAAAAACTTTATCAACCGATTTTTCTGAACAGAAACTCAGTTTATTTTCGACACAAAAAGCCTTCCCTGATTGGGAATTTCCAATCAAGCTCATTAAAATAATGATGTACGAAAGACTTTTCATTTTTGTTTTATTCTTTCAATAAATTCTTAAATTCTTCTTTTGACGGAAGAACGGTTTTATATTTACTGGCAAAAATTTGGTCGTTATTTTCTGGCAAAGTATATTCTACTAAAGCTTCATTTTTGTCTTGACAAAGAATAATTCCAATGGTTTTATTCTCATCTTCTAAACGTTTTTCACGATCAAAATAATTAACATACATCTGCATTTGACCGATATCTTGATGTTTCAATTCGCCGATTTTTAAGTCAATCAATACAAAACATTTTAAAATTCGGTTATAAAAAACCAAATCTACACGAAAATGCTTTTCATCAAAGGAAATTCTTTCTTGTCGAGCCACAAAAGTAAATCCTGTCCCCAATTCAAGAAGAAAATGCTCTAACTTATTGATTAATGCAGTTTCTAAATCGTTTTCAGAATAATTTGACTTCTCTTCTAACCCCAAAAACTCTAAAATATAAGGATCTTTTACAGCATCTTTGGGTTTTTCAAAAACTTGCCCCTTTTCTGAAAGTTTCAAAATTTCTTCTTTATCCTTACTTAAACTCAATCTCGAATACAATGCAGAATCGTATTGTCTTTGCAGTTCTCTTAAGCTCCAATTGTTTTTAAAAGATTCTATTTCGTAAAATTTTCTTTCATTAAGATCATTAATTCTCATTAATTTGAGATAATGTGACCATGAAAGATAAAAATTTATTTCATGATTTTTTGATTTTGAATCTTCAGTTTTCCCAAGCTCTGTTTGTTCTTTCGATAACTTTTTATTTTCTAAAAGGACAGACAGTGTTTGTCCTTTTGAATAAGCCAAAAAAAACTGTCTTATTTGTTTTAAATTTGAATAAGAAAAACCTTTTCCAAATTTTTCAGTTAACAAAATAGACAAATCTTTCAAAATAGCTTTTCCGTATTCTGCTCGGTTTTCTCCTTTTTGTTCATCTTCTACAATCATCCTTCCGATTTCAAAGTAAGTTAAAACCATCGCTTGGTTAACAGTTGCGGCAACTCTTTTTCTTGAATTCTCGAGTAATTCAGAAATATTTTGAAATAATATGTGAGATTGCAAATCGTTCATACAACTAAAAAAGAAGAATTTCTATTTCGCTGTTTCTCCCAAAAGCGTTCCTTGCGTATTTCCGTGAACAAAAACAGACACAATGTCGCCAATTTTTTGTCCTTCTAACTTATCGAAAACGCAAACCGCATTCTGAGAATTACGCCCTTTCCATTGATTTTCGTTCTTTTTGGAAGTTCCTTCAATTAAAATTTCATGAACCCTTCCTACATAACCTGCCATTCTTTTTCTGGATAATTCACCTTGCAAAGCGATAATTTCCGCCAAACGTCTTTGTTTAACATCTGCAGGAATATCGTCTTCCATTTTTTTGTGTGCTGGGGTTCCTGGTCTTTCAGAATACGCAAACATATAACCGTAATCGTACTCTACTTCACGCATTAACGATAAAGTATCTTGGTGATCTTTTTCAGTTTCTGTGCAGAAACCAACAATCATATCTTGAGAAAATGCCACTTCGGGAACAATTTCTTTGGCTTTTTTAATCAGATCCAAATATTCTTCACGAGTGTGTTGACGGTTCATTAATTCTAAAATTCTGTTGCTTCCACTTTGCACCGGAAGGTGAACATATTTGCAGATATTATCGTGTTTCGCCATCATTTCGAACACGGAAGTCGTCATGTCATGCGGATTGGAAGTCGAGAAACGAATTCTCATTTCCGGAACAGCTTTCGCCACCAAATCCAACAACTGAGCAAAATCTACAGCCGTTGCTTTTTGCATTTCACTTGCTTTGGCGAAATCTTTTTTCGGACCGCCACCGTACCATAAATACGAATCTACATTCTGGCCTAAAAGCGTGATTTCTTTGTAACCATTTGCTGCCAATTCTTTACATTCTTCAAGAATAGAATGCGGATCACGACTTCTCTCGCGACCTCTGGTAAAAGGAACTACGCAAAACGTACACATATTATCGCAACCTCTGGTGATGGTTACGAATGCTGTAACGCCATTTCCGCCCAAACGAACTGGATTGATATCGGCATAAGTTTCTTCCTTAGACAAAATCACGTTGATGGCATCTCTACCGTCTTCAGTTTCTTTTAAAAGATTGGGTAAATCTCTGTAGGCATCGGGACCAACGACCAAATCCACCAAATGCTCTTCTTCTAAAAATTTGGTTTTCAAACGTTCAGCCATACAGCCCAAAACGCCAACGGTAAGACTTGGATTGGATTTTTTTTGGTTTTTGAATTGCGAAAGACGCATTCTCACGGTTTGTTCCGCTTTTTCACGGATGGAACAAGTATTTAAGAGAATTAAATCCGCTTCTTCCACGTTCAAAGTGGTGTTGTAACCTTGTTCATTAAGAATGGAAGCTACAATTTCAGAGTCGGAAAAGTTCATTTGGCAGCCATAACTTTCCAGGAATAATTTCTTAGAATTTTCTGGTTTTTCGGCTATTGCAAAAGCTTCTCCCTGTTTGGTTTCGTCTATATATTTTTCTTGCACGGTCTCGAGATTTAAGATTCGAGATTTGAGATTCGATTCTTCGACTTCGTTCAGAATGACGACAGTCAAATACCGAAAATTAAATTTCAAATCAGTTCAGTGTGCAAAGATACGAATTTTGGTGACAGAATGGCAGAGTGTTTTTTTACAAATTTATCTCCATGATTAGCAAAATTTGTTGTAAGGTTAATTTAAAAAGTAAAACTCGAAGGAATGGTAATTTCGTTAGAGATTATAGGTTTTTATTTTTCTTAATTCTTTGCATTGCAAAACTCATGTCTGGAATGAATTTTCTTCATTCTTAAAGATCTGTTGTAAACGTAGTGAAATTTACTTTCAATCTAAGTCTTGAAGGAGTAACTTTTTCATCGCATTTTGCAGGAATCCACTGGAAGTTAGCGGTTTTGAAAGCTGTTATGAAATCGTTAAATAAAACTTCGGTATTGTCAACAATTGGGAGGATTTTTAAATTTTTCATTTTCCCAGTTTCATCTATATCAAAATAGAATGAGAATTGTCCATTCACCGAAAATTTACCATTGTTAACTTCATTAAGAACTTTGTCTTTAAAAATATTTTTAAAAACTTTGATTCCATCGGGATATTGAGCGTAGATGGGTTCTGCACAATGGAGTTTATAAAATTCGAGATTTTCTGCGGGTGAAATTTCGGTAAAATCTTTATAGGCATTCATTTGCGATAAATCTTTGTCGTCGGATTCAAGATCTGTTTGCGCAAATGCTAATACGGAGAATACTGTTAAAAATAGTACGTAAAAAGTTTTCATGATAAATTTTTTACAAAATTAAAAGAATTATTACCCAAACTATAGGTTAATTTCAAATTGATCTCTATCATTCAAGAAGCTAAAATGTTCCCTGAATTTTAGGAGTTCTTCTAAATTAATATCTCCAGAAATAATATTTCCATTTTTTTGAGAAATTTCCGTTCCATCAGCAAAATAAAAATGGGAAGATTCAGGATAGTTTAAATTATTGCCATCTACACCAATTCTATTAATACCAAAAACATAAGAAAGGTTTTCTATGGCTCTAGCTTTTAAAAGGTGTTCCCAAGCCATAACTCTTTTGTCTGGCCAGTTTGCCACATAAATAATAGCATCATAATCGTTATTATTTCTTGAAAAAACTGGGAAACGAAGATCATAACAAACCTGCAATAGAAATTTTACTCCTTTATACGTTACAATATTTCTTTTTTTACCAGCGGTATACACCATGTCTTCACCAGAAAATGAAAAAAGATGTCTTTTGTCGTAGAAGCTTATTTCCGAATTGGGTTGAACAAAATACATTCTATTTAAAAAATTCCCATCTTCGAAAATAGGAGCGCTTCCACAAAAAGCTGCATTTTTTTGTTGCGCTAATTGTTTAAGAAAACTCAAAGATTCTTCATTTCTATCTACAACCTCTTCAGCATCCATGCAAAAACCCGTTGAAAACATTTCTGGCAAAATAAAAAGATCAGCGTCTTCGTTTTGCAGAGCATTTTCAATGGTTTCAAAGTTTTTTGACTTGTTTTTCCAGCTTATATCTAGGTTTAAACCTTTTATTTTCATTGTTAAATCTTAAATATTAGTTAAAGGTAAGATTTTTGAAAATAATATGTGGTTTTTTGGGTATTTTCGGGTGATTTTTACTTTAATAAATTTTAGAATTATGAAAAGATTAGTATTTGCATTAATGTTGGTTGCAGGATTTTCTATAGTGAACGCACAAGCCTATACAGGAAAAGGCGATCAGAAACTTAATTTTGGTCTTAATGCATGGGGATACGGAACGGGGATTACAGGAACTTATGATTACGGAATTAATGAACTTCTCTCTGTGGGAGCTGGTTTAAATGTGTATTTTGATAATTATAAAGATCATAATAAGGACAATAATCTTTTTGTTTTTGGAAGATTGAATTTTCACTTAAATAAAGCTTTGGAACTTCCTGAAAATCTTGATATTTATCCAGGCGTTGATTTAGGAGTTGTGGGTAAGGATTTTGGAATTGGTGCGCATTTAGGAGCAAGATATTTCTTTAATGATAAAATTGGTGTTTTTGCAGAGGTTGGGAACAATGGTAGCTTAGGTGTTTCTTTAAATTTATAATTCACTCACGAACAATATGATTTTTAACTCCCTCGTTTTGGGAGTTTTTTTATTTGTAATTGTTTCAGTATTTTTGAGGAAAAACAAATAATGAGATTAAAATCTTTACTATTATCTACAGGAGTAGTATTTCTTTCCGCTTGTTCGTCGCACAATATGCAAAATTCTAATCAAAATACATACAAGTATCCATTAGTAGAAAAAGGAAAACAAACCGACACTTATTTCGGGACAAAAGTAGCAGATCCTTACCGAGATTTAGAAAATGATTCCGAAGCCACCAAAAAGTGGATAGATGAAGAGGTCGCTTTTTCACAGAATTATCTTTCAAAAATTCCGTATCGAGATACCATTAAAAACCAATTAAAGGATATTTGGAATTACGAAAAAGTTTCGGCTCCTTCTATAGAAGGAAATTACACCTATTTCTATAAAAATGATGGTTTACAAGCGCAATCTGTTTTGTATAGAACCAATAATAAAACCAAGAAAACGGAGGTTTTCTTAGATCCAAATAAGTTTTCTGAAAAAGGAACCACATCGCTTACAGGCATATCTTTCAATAAAAAAGGAACTTTAGCTGCGTATTCCATTTCTGAAGGAGGAAGCGATTGGAACAAAATCATCATTATTGATGCGGTTACCAAAAAGCAAATAGATCAAACTCTAAATGATGTAAAATTCAGTAGAATTGCATGGAAAGGAGATGAAGGTATTTATTATTCTAGCTATGATAAACCTAAAGAAGGAACCGTACTTTCTGGGATGACGGATAAACATAAAGTGTTTTTTCATAAATTAAGAACTTATCAATCTAAAGACGAATTGGTTTTTGGAGGTGAAGAAATGCCAAGAAGATATGCTTCTGGAGGTGTTTCAGACGATCAAAGATTTTTTATTGTAAATGCTGCAAACGCTACCAATGGAAACGAACTTTTTATCAGAGATCTTAAAAAGAAGGAATCTCGATTGGTGAAAATGAATAAAGGCTTTGATTTTAATGCAGATGTCATTGAAACAAAAGGGGATGTAATTTATATTCTTACCGATAAGGATGCTCCTAACATGAGATTGGTGAAAACCAATATTAATAATCCAACACCAGAAAATTGGGTAGATGTAATTCCAGAAACAGAAAATGTCTTAAGTATTACTTCTGCGGGAGGGTATTTCTTTGCAACTTACATGGTTGACGCTGTAGATCAAGTAAAACAGTTTGATAAAAACGGAAAATTTATTAGGGATATTAAACTTCCAGGAATTGGTAATGTTAGTGGAATTGGAGGAAAAGAGAAAGATAAATTTATCTATTATTCTTTCACTAATTATATTACACCACCTACCATCTATAAATATAATGTTGCTAAAGGAACTTCAGAAATTTACCAAAAGCCAAAAGTAAATTTCAATCCGGAAGATTATGTTTCTGAACAAGCTTTCTATACATCAAAAGACGGGACTAAAATTCCAATAATCATTAATTATAAAAAAGGTTTAGAATTAAATGGTAAAAACCCTACAATTTTATATTCTTATGGGGGATTCAATGTGAGTTTACAACCTTCTTTCTCTGTGGTGAATGCCGTTTGGATGGATAATGGTGGTATTTACGCTGTTCCTAATATTCGTGGTGGTGGAGAATACGGTAAAAAATGGCATGATGCAGGAATAAAAATGCAAAAGAAAAATGTATTTGATGATTTTATAGCAGCTGCAGAATTCTTACAAGGTATGAAATACACATCTAAGGAATATATGGCTATTTCAGGGCGTTCTAATGGAGGATTGCTTGTTGGAGCTACCATGATTATGCGTCCAGATATTGCAAAAGTAGCTTTTCCAGGAGTGGGAGTTTTGGATATGTTGAGGTATAATAAATTTACTGCAGGAGCGGGTTGGTCTTATGATTATGGAACGGCTGAAGATAATAAAGAAATGTTTGAATATCTTCTTTCTTATTCGCCAGTTCATAATGTGAAAAAGAATACTTGTTATCCATCAACCATGATTATTACAAGTGATCATGATGATAGAGTGGTTCCTGCGCATTCTTTTAAATTCGGTGCCGAACTCCAAGACAAACAAGCTTGCAATAATCCAATTTTATTGAGAATTGAGAAAAATGCTGGTCATGGAGCAGGTCGTTCCACAGAACAAGTCATTGGCGAGAATGCAGATTTGCTTTCGTTTGCGCTTTACGAAATGGGAATTCAACAACTAACAAAATAATTTTTAAGAATGAAGTTTTTTTTAAATATACTTTTTCTTGTTTTACCTTTTTTGATGTATTCTCAAGAGAAAATTTCATATGACGAATCTGGCAAAGCAATTACAGAGGCTGAATTTCAAAAAAAATGGAGGGACAAAAATCTTAATTTGTATCGATGGGATTATATGGAAAACAATAAGCGCATCTGTACACTGAAAAAAGAGCAAATACAATATCCAGATTTGGAATATAGTATGACGATAAAACTTTTAGAAAAAAAACTGGATACTGTATTCAGTAAAAATGCTATTGTTGTACTTGATTACTGGTATTATAATGATATTTGTAGTAGTTTCCGAGATGATAAATGGCCATCTTCAGAACTTCGTGAAATCAAAGAGTTTAACGAATTGAGATTGAAAAAAAATAAAAAGAGGTTTAAAAAGAATAATCAAGAATTATATGTCTTTTATGTTTTCGAAAAAAACAGTATTGTAAAAAAGAAAAATAAAGATTATTTCAAATCTTTCGTCTTGGATTCTGATGATTTCTTTAGAGAAAACTATTTTAAAGAAAAAGCAATGTGTGGATCTAATCTTATTATAACCCCTTCTGGTTCATTGTTATATAATGGAGAAGCTTCTATAGGTGGACTTTTAGATAAATATATTAATAGAATTTATCTCAAATAAGACGAATTTAATGAAAAGAAAAAAATGCAGATTTGCTCTCGTTTGAACTTTACGAAATGGGAATTCAATAATTTATAAAATAATTTTTAAGGATGGATTAATTTTCATCCTTTTTTATTTTAATTCAACTTTTCTACGTTTTAAATTATCATTAAATTTACCATCTCAATAAAAAGTAAAAATGCGCAAAATAATATCAACACAAAAACCAGATTTTCAAGGTACCGTTTCTCAACTTGAAAATTATACTTTTGAGAAAGATGGTCTTCAATTAAAAACTGAATATACTCAAAAAGATACCAATCTAAGTCTTAGTGAGGCTTCCGCAGGAATCGCACCATATTTGCGTGGTCCTTATTCTACCATGTATGTTCAAAAACCTTGGACGATTCGTCAGTACGCAGGATTTTCTACCGCTGAGGAATCCAATGCTTTTTATAGAAGAAATCTTGCAGCTGGACAAAAAGGACTTTCAGTAGCTTTTGATTTGGCAACCCACAGAGGTTATGATTCCGATCACGCTCGTGTTGTTGGAGATGTTGGAAAAGCAGGTGTAGCCATCGATTCTGTTGAGGATATGAAGATTTTATTCAATCAAATTCCTTTGGATGAAATTTCGGTTTCCATGACGATGAATGGTGCGGTTTTACCAATTTTGTCTTTCTACATCGTAGCTGCAGAAGAACAAGGTGTTTCTCAAGACAAACTTTCAGGAACTATTCAGAACGATATTTTGAAGGAATTTATGGTACGTAATACTTACATTTATCCACCTGCTCCTTCCATGAAAATTATCGCTGATATTTTCGAATATACTTCTAAAAATATTCCGAAATTTAATTCGATTTCTATTTCGGGTTATCACATGCAGGAAGCGGGAGCGACGCCAGTTTTAGAAATGGCTTACACACTTGCAGATGGTTTGGAATATGTGAGAACGGGGATTAAAGCTGGAATGAACATTGATGATTTTGCTCCACGTTTGTCTTTTTTCTGGGCAATTGGGATGAATCACTTCATGGAAATCGCAAAAATGCGTGCTGCACGTTATATTTGGGCGAATTTATTGCAACAATTCAATCCTCAAAACCCTAAATCTTTGGCTTTGAGAACGCATTCCCAAACTTCGGGTTGGTCTTTAACCGAACAAGAACCTTTCAATAATATCACCAGAACGGCTATTGAAGCGCTTTCTTCAGCTTTAGGTGGAACACAATCTTTACACACCAATGCTTTGGATGAAGCCATTGCTTTACCAACAGATTATTCAGCGAAAATTGCTAGAAATACCCAAATTATTTTGCAACAGGAAAGTCATATCTGCGATGTTGTAGATCCAATGGGAGGAAGTCATTTGGTGGAATCTTTAACCCAGCAAATGATTGATGAAGCCATGAAGTTCATCGATGAGGTGGAAAAAGAAGGCGGAATGACAAAAGCCATCGAAGCTGGAATTCCAAAAATGAGAATTGAGGAAGCTGCAGCCATCAAACAAGCAAAAATCGACAGTGGTGAGGAATTTATTATCGGTGTAAATTCATTCCAATCTGAATTAAAACAACCAGAAATTGAAATTCTAGCCATCGATAATACTGAAGTTCGTAGAAAACAAATCGAAAGATTAGACAAAATAAAATCCGACAGAAATCCAGATTCTGTAAACGAAATTCTGAATCAAATCCGCGAATCGGCAAAAACTGGACAAGGAAATCTTCTTGCTTTGTGTATTGAAGCTGCTCGTAGAAGAGTAACTTTAGGCGAGATGAGCGATGCGATGGAAGAAAGTTTCGGACGTTACAGGGCCAATATTAAAACCATTTCAGGAGTTTATGCTATGAATGCCAATAAAAATGAATATTTCGAAAAAGCCGTTCAGTTGGCGCAAAAATTTGAGGAAGAAGAAGGACGTCGTCCAAGAATTATGGTGGCAAAAATGGGACAAGACGGTCACGATCGTGGTGCAAAAGTGGTAGCAACAGCCTTTGCAGACATGGGATTTGATGTAGATGTGGCGCCTTTATTCCAAACTCCAGAAGAAGTAGCAAAACAAGCCGTAGAAAATGACATCCACATTTTGGGTGTTTCGTCATTGGCTGCAGGTCATAATACTTTGGTTCCACAAGTGGTTGAAGAATTGAAAAAATTGGGTGCAGAAGAAATTACCATCGTTGTAGGTGGTGTTATTCCACAACAAGATTACGATTATTTGTACGCCAACGGAGCCGATTTCATCTTCGGTCCAGGAACGAATCTTCCAAAATCTGCAGTAGAAATTTTAGAGAAATTTTTAAACTAAAATTTACGTTTTAAGATGTTATTTCGTACTGTATCATAAAATTGCTTTTTTGAAAAAGTTATGTTTCTGTAACAGTACAATAAAATAGAAAAGCCCGAAATCGTAAGATTTCGGGCTTTTTTTTGTTCGAACTTCAAAGCTTAAGTTTTTATTTTTCAGAAATCAAATAATCATACACCATTTGGTGTTGGTCATCTGTTAATTTAGCTCTAGGAGCCATTCTGCTCAATGTTTTTATCCAACCTTGTGCATCATGTTTCTCAGGACTGGGAAGTGCGTGGCATTTATTACAAGAATTTTCAAAAATCGTCTTACCTTGAGCTAATTGCTCTGAGGAAGTGTATTTCGGACCAGTAACCGCTGTAGATTTTGGACCACAGGCTACCATAAAAATTACCGCAATAAGCAGTGCGAATACGTTTTTCATAAGCTTGTTATTTGGTGTTGTAGATAAAAGCTTAATCAAAGATTGAGCCTTTTTAATTATTTTTTAACAGAAACAACATAATCATAAACCAATTGATGTTGTTCTTCATTCAATTTAGCTTTTGGCGCCATAGCGTTCATAATTCCTACCCATTGTACAGAGGTATGTTCAGTAGGGTTGGGTAAAGCATGACATTTTCCACAAGAGTTTTCAAAAATAGTTTTCCCTTCTGCAAGCTTTTCTGTAGATGTTGTTTTAACTCCAGAAACAGTTGACGTTTTTGGGGTACAAGAAGTTAACCCGATTGTAGCGATAGCAATTGCTGAAACTGTGATGCTTTTTTTCATAAAATTTTTGTTTAGTCTTTTAACAAATATAATCATTTACTTGAATTAACATCATTTTGTTAATTATTTTTAATTGAAAGAAACTAATATTAAGAGGGTAAATTTTCCTATTTTTGGGATATGAATTTCTCTACGGACGATTTATTGGAAGGCATTAAAACTGGTAATAAAAGACTTATTGGTAAAGCTATTACTTTGGTGGAAAGTAAAAAACCTGAACATAGGTTACAGGCCGAAGATTTATTGAAAAAAATAATGCCTCTCACGGGGAAATCTGTCCGTGTTGGAATTACTGGAGTTCCTGGTGCTGGAAAATCCACTTTTATAGAGAGTTTTGGAAGATTGGCCATTTCTCATGGTAAAAAGGTGGCTGTTTTAGCTATTGATCCGAGTTCATCTATTAACAAAGGAAGTATTTTAGGGGATAAAACAAGGATGGAAGAGTTGGCTAAAGAAGAAAATGCTTTCATTCGTCCTAGTCCGAGTGGTGGATTTTTAGGAGGAGTTGCCAATACAACTTATGAAACCATGCTTATTTGTGAAGCCGCAGGATATGATTATATTTTAATAGAAACCGTTGGTGTTGGGCAATCTGAAGTTTTAGTTGCAGATATTTCCGATGTGTTTTTGTTTGTGAAAATTATTGGTGGAGGAGATGAGTTGCAAGGCATTAAGAGAGGAATAATGGAAATGGTAGATATTGTTTTCATTAATAAAGTAAATGAAGAAAATCTAGCTAAAGCTAAGCAAACCAAAGTGGAGCTAAAGCGTGCATTAGATTTTATTCCACCGAAGGAAAAAGGTTGGAAAGTTCCTGTTTTGTTTGGGTCTGCAATAGAAAATACAGGTTTAGGAGATGTGTATTTTGAGATTGATAATTTTATCAACCTTAAGAAGAAAGACCATCGTTTTGAGGAAGTTCGTGTAAAACAATCTGAAAAGAGATTTGAATATTGGGTTCAAGAATATATTTTGTCTCTCATTAAAAAAGATGTGAGCATAGAAAATGCTTATCAAGAGCACAAAAAAAATGCTTCTGAAGGAGTTTCAAGTCCTAGTACAGAAGCAAAGTTATTTGTTGAGAAATTTTTAAAAGAGAAGTAATCTATTTCTCGTTTTCGGGATTTTTAGTGATATAACCATCGTAAGAAATTGGTTGTCTGTCATTTCCTTTAATAGAAAGATAAGCTTTTCCGTTTGGGTAAGATTCAATTACAATTTCATAGACATAATCTACATCTTTAGTTTGAATAATTAGGATTTTTTTTCCTCTTTTTCCTTCAGAAGTTTTTGTTGTAAAATCTTTTGATGTAAATCTGTAGCTGTTTTTATCTTGATCGTAACTTACATTAAATAATCTTCCAAAATAAGGTAAAACTGCTTCTAATGTGTTATCTTTAACTGATAAAGTATAATTGGAGCCATTAAGGTCTAAAATTCTAGCTGAATTCCCACCTGGTAAAGAGTTGGCCATTTTAATAGCGTCGTAACTTACAGGATTAGCTCTTTGTGCATTGAAAACAAAATCTTGTGGATTTAAACTAATTGGTGCAGCAATAGAACTTTGAGATTGTTGAGATGAGCAGTTCTGAAATACTAGAAAAGAACACAGAAGCATCATCAAAATAGTTATATTTTTCATTTTGAAATTTTTATTTAAACTTTACAGCAAAATTTATGCAAAGATATTCTTTGTGTTTTCTTTTGGAATAATAATTGTTAACTCGACTTTATAAATAACAAAACTATGAAATTAAAAATTGCAATAGGCGCATTGGCTATAACAGCTTTAGTTGCCTGTACTACAAACCCTATTACGGGGAGATCTTCACTGCAGCTTGCTAATAATTCGGAGATTTTAACAATGTCTACTCAAGAATATAAAACTACATTAGGTTCCGCAAAGGTTATTACCGGGACAGCTGATGCAAAAAGAGTAGTGAATGTTGGAACGCGTATAAAAAGTGCAGCTGAAAAATATTACACTTCTATTGGTAGATCTGGAGATTTAGCGAATTATCAGTGGGAATTCAATCTTATTCAAGATAATCAAATTAACGCATGGTGTATGCCTGGAGGAAAAGTAGCTGTTTATACAGGAATTTTACCTATTACAAAAGACGATACAGGTATGGCAGTGGTTTTGGGACACGAAATTTCTCATGCTTTGGCAGGACACGGAAATGAAAGAATTTCTCAAGCGATGGTAGCTCAATATGGAGGTGCAATTTTGGGAAGTACTATTTCTAATGCTCAATGGGCTAGTGTTTTTCAGCAAGTATATCCTATTGGCTCACAAGTAGCCTTATTGAAATACGGTAGAAACCAAGAATTAGAAGCGGATAAAATGGGGCTTTATTTAATGGCGATGGCTGGTTATAACCCAGATAGTGCTATACCTTTCTGGCAAAGAATGGAGGCCGCTTCAACGGGTGCTAAAACGCCTGAGTTTTTATCTACTCACCCAAATCCACAAAACAGAATTGCAGATATTCAAGCGGCTCTTCCTCAAGCAAGAGAGTATTATAAAGCTGCAGGTGGTAAGTAAACTTCTATTTTAAAGAAAATTTATATCTTTAACCTACTTAAAATAATCAATTTTAAGTAGGTTTTTTAAAAACAATAAGTGTTATGAAAAGTATTTCTCTTGTAGGCATTATTTTATTAGGCGTTTCCGCTATTTTATTCTATCTCACTACCAATTTTGCTGTGGAAGAAATCCGGCTGTCACATGTAATGGGTGTAATGGCTGGAATTGGTATTGGGCTTATTATTGGTGGAATGGTAGGTTATGTAAGCAAAGGAAGTTCTATAAAAGCGGAGCAAAAGAAAAAAGAACTTAAGCAGCTTCAGAAAGAAAAAGAAGAGCTTGAGAAAAAGAATTTAGAAATGGAGCAACAAAAAAATGCACTCCAAACTGAAGTGCATAATGAGGATATTCCAAAGAATAATTTCTAAAATTTATAACCTAAACCTGCGAAAACATACGCAGTATTGTTGTTGTTATAAGTAACTACTTGGTTGTGAGCTACGTCTGTGAAAACTCTTTCATTGTCTTTGAAAGCGCCTTGGTATCTTGCACTAATAATGAATTTCTTAATCATTACATGAGCTCCCACTTGGTAACCTAAAGAGTATTCATCAGATTTGAATTGCTCTACAAATTCATTATAAGTATTGTCTTTACTAAGATGATAGCTGAACATTGGACCTGCATAAACTCCTATTTTATCACCAATAAAATTGTGTCCCAATAATACAGGGATGTCTAATGTGTGACTTTTCGCAGCAAAATTAATATTATAAGAAGTGTATTCACTTTTTATTGAGGTGTAGTACACTTCGGGCATTAAAAACCAGCTAGAAGTAAAATCCATCTTAAAGGAAAGTCCAATGTTAAAACCTACATTGTTTTTTCCTTTTGCTTCCCAAGCTTCAGTAACTGAGTTTGATACGCTTTTCCATGAAGCATTCCCTGTTGGGAATAATACATTAAACTTTGCAGCCACAGATATTTGAGCTGATATTGATAATGAAAGTGCTAATAATGCTAAGCTAAGAATCTTTTTCATTGTCTTCAATTTTAGTGATATTGTTTTCTATAGTTTTATTATTTTCTAATAAGTATTCTCTTAATTCTTTAAAAAGCTCCGATGAATATACGAAATCTATCAAGTTTTTGTTTCCTGCGGTTATAAGAAAGTCTTTATTACCTTCCCATTCTTTAATTCCAAGACGTAAATACACAATTTTTTCTCCGATGGTCATCACGGAGTTCATATCGTGTGTATTAATAATAGTTGTTGTATTGTATTCTTTTGTAATCTCTAACAAGAGATCATCAATTACGTTGGATGTATAAGGATCTAGTCCAGAGTTGGGTTCGTCACAAAATAAATATTTGGGGAAGTTGACAATTGCTCTTGCAATGGCAACCCTTTTTTGCATACCTCCGGATATTTCTGAAGGGAATTTTTTATTGGCTTTATTTAAATGTACTCTGCTAATAACCTCGCTTACCCTTCTTGTTTTTTCTCTGTACGTCATGTTGGTAAACATATCCAAAGGAAAACGAATGTTTTCTTCCACCGTCATGGAATCAAATAAAGCACTTCCTTGGAATACCGTTCCAATTTCAGATCTTAATTGTAATTTTTCTTCGCGGTCCATTTTTCCGATGTCTCTTCCATCAAATAAAATTTCTCCAGAAGAAGGTGGATAAACATTTAATAAACTTTTTAAGAAAACCGTTTTACCAGATCCAGATTGCCCAATAATGAGGTTTACTTTGCCTTTATCAAATGATGTTGAGATTCCTTTTAATACTTCTACACCATCAAAATCCTTTTTTAAATTTTTAACTTCAATCATTAGCTAAGTATTAATTGTGTAAGTATTAATTCTGAAATAATAATAAAAACCATGGTCCAAACTACAGCTTGTGTACTTGCTCTACCCACTTCCAAAGAACCACCTTTTACGTTATATCCGAAGTATGAAGGAATGGTTGCAATAAGAAATGCAAATACGGTGGTTTTTATAAATGCATAATAAATAAATAGATTCGGCATGTACATTCTAATACCAGTGATGTAGTCTGATTCTGTCCAGTTTCCTGTGAACATTCCGGCTGCATAACCTCCTCCGATACCAAAAACTATACTTATGGCGATAAGTAAAGGATTGTAAATGCAACAAGCGATAATTTTAGGAAGAATAAGAAAGTTGGCAGAGTTTACCCCCATAATATCCATTGCGTCAATTTGCTCGGTAACCCTCATGGTTCCGATGCTTGAAGCGATATAAGAACCTACCTTGCCTGCTAAAATTAAACTAATAATGGTTGGCGAAAATTCTAAAACCAATACTGCTTTGGTGGCATAACCAACGAAAGCTGGTGGAATAGGGAATGAAGAAGCATCGAAGTTGTTAAACATCTGAATTGCGACTACTGCACCAACGAATATGGATACAAATATTACCAATCCAAAAGAGTTTACTCCTAAATCGTTAATCTCTCTCATAAGAACCTTCCAAAATACAGATATTTTCTGTGGATTTTTTAAAGATTTTCCTAGAAGCAATATGTATTCACCAATACCTCTTAATAACTTTCTAAACATTTTGCTAAATTATGCTTTTTTTATTTATTCTAATAGGTGTTATTTTGCATTTTTGTCGCCCGCAATTACCAAGAATATTGTCTTAAAAATAATCACTAAATCTAATATAAAAGTCCAGTTTCTAACATAGAATGTATCCGCTAGAACTCTTTTATTCATTTCAATTTCTACATCGCCAAAATCACCTCTTAAACCGTTTACCTGAGCTAATCCAGTAATTCCAGGAAAAACGGAGCTTCTTAAGTTATATCTTTCGATTTTCGTTTTGTAATAATCATCTACCACCAACATATGAGGGCGCGGTCCTACTACAGACATTTCGCCTTTTAAAACATTAATAAACTGTGGCATCTCATCAAGACTCGTTTTTCTTAAAAATTTCCCGAACTTGGTAATTCTATTGTCATTTTCCTTAGTTGTTTTTATCGAAGAATCGGTATTCACAACCATTGTTCTAAACTTTATACAATTGAAAATATTCTCATGGAAACCATATCTTTTTTGAATAAAAAAAACAGGACCTTTGGAGGTTATTTTTATAATTAATGCAATTATTGGGAAAAGCCAAGAGCCAATACAAGCTAAAATTAACACAGAAAAAATGATATCAAAAAGTTTTTTTATAGAGTAATTGCTAAAATAATCTAATGGATTTTTCTTCTGAACGAGTACAGGTTGGGTTTGAATGTAGGTTAAATCATACAAAAAAGAATTGTCTTGATTGATATTGGGAATAAGTGATATATGAACTCTGTTTTCTTCTGCTGATTTAAGAAGCTCTTGGTTTTCTTTCTGCATTGCTGCATCAACAGGAAGATATATGGTGTGAATTCCATTTTTTTTCCAAAATTGGATTAAAGAGTTTAATTCAATTTTCTTTTGTGGATATTCAAATATTTTGTAGCCGTAATCTGATCTTTCTAGAAAAGTGCTTTTAAGAACATCTGTGGATGAATCTTCGAAAATAAACATCACATTTCTAAAATTAATACCCCTTGATCTTATGTACTTTACCGAGACAAATAGAATTGTCTTTATGAAAATAAGAAGACATCCAAGTGAAAATAGAAGCGTATTAATATGAGTGGTAAAAAATACATTTTTGGTAACTCTACTTATAAGAATGGTTCCTAAACTAAAAAATACAGTTTGTATAATAATCCGTTCTAAAAAAATAGTGTAGGTGAGGTTTCGCTGGATTTTATAAATTTTTGTTTTTTCACTTAAAAGTATCCAAAAGATTGATAATAAAATAAGTGAAACAATATTCTCAAACCAAATATTTTTATTATTTACCAGAAGAGGATTTTTAATACTGAAAAAATAGACAAACACAGAGCATATCGATATAATATCAATCAATAAAAAAACTGATTTTAAGTATCTCGAATATCGGATTCTCTGCATTTACTAGTTTTTAAACTTTTAATTTAAGGAATATTTAAATATTTATGAGTTTGTACCGAAGCTTGCCATCTTGGATTGGCTAAGATAAAATCTGTCATTTTAGGATACATTTCATCTCTCTTGCTCCATTCGCTTTGCATGTACAGCTTGCAGTTTTCTGAAACCTTTGCAGCTTGTTCTTCAGCAAACTTAAAATCATTATTATTGAAAATAATCACTTTTAATTCACTTGCTTTTTTGTAGATATCTTCTAGAGGAAGTCCTGTTTTTTTAGGGGATAAAGTAATCCAATCTAAATGTCCAGACATAGGATAGGCTCCGGAAGTTTCAATATGAATGTCGCAGCCAAGTTCTTTTAATTTTGAAGTAAGGATTTCCAAATTCCACATTAAAGGTTCACCACCGGTTAAAACAATAGTTTTGCAATAAGAAGCTGCGATTTTTGCAATTTCTTCAGCGTTCATTAATGGGTGTAAATTAGGGTCCCAACTTTCTTTCACATCGCACCAATGGCAACCCACATCACATCCTCCAAGACGGATGAAATATGCGGCTTTTCCGGTGTGTGCACCTTCTCCCTGTAAAGTGTAAAAATGCTCCATTACGGGGAGCATTTTACCTTCTTTTAATAAAATATCTTCTGCTTCTTTATTCATTATATTTTAGTCGTTATAGACTGATGTTTTGTAGGCGATAAGTGTATTTTTCATCAGCATAGCTCTCGTCATTGGTCCAACTCCACCAGGAACAGGAGTTATCCAACTTGCCTTTTTTGCACAGCTATCAAAATCTACATCTCCTGCAAGATGATATCCTTTTTCAGAATCGTCATCCACTCTTGTAATTCCAACATCTACAATTACCACACCTTCTTTTACCATATCTCCTTTCAGGAAATGTGGATCTCCTAATGCTGTAATTACAATATCTGCTTGTTTAGTATATTCTTCTATATCTTTAGTATAAGAATGGGTAAGTGTAACGGTAGAATTTCCTGGGAAATCTTTTCTTCCCATTAAAATACTCATTGGTTTACCTACAATTCTACTTCTTCCAATAATTACACAATCTTTTCCTTTGGTTTCAATATTATATCTTTCCAATAAAGTAAGAATTCCAAATGGTGTTGCAGGTAAGAAAGTATCCATTTCCAATGCCATTTTCCCGAAATTTTCTGGGTGGAACCCATCTACATCTTTTCTTGGGTCAATCGCCATGATGATTTTCTCCTGATCTATTTGCTTGGGTAATGGAAGCTGTACGATAAATCCATCTACTTTTTTAGATTTGTTCAACTCATCAATTTTTTCCAAAAGTTCAGCTTCAGAAACCGTACTTGGAAATTTAATTAATGAAGATGAAAAACCAACTTCTTCACAATCTTTCACTTTAGAATTAACATAAGCCTTACTAGCGCCATTATTTCCTACCAATATTGCTACCAAATGCGGAGCTCTTCTTTTGCCAGCAAGGATTTTATTTACTTCCTCTTTAATTTCTGCTTTTACTTCTTTGGAAACTTTAAGTCCATCTAAAATTTGAGCCATTTTTATTTCTTTTTACTTTTAATTATTGATTAGATTTGTGTCTACAAGTTTTATAATAATTAATTAATCCATTTGTAGAGCTGTCATGAGATGAAATTTCATTTTTGTCTTCTAATTGGGGAAGAATTTTTGAAGCCAATGTTTTCCCGAGTTCCACACCGAACTGGTCAAAACTATAAATGTTCCAAATTATACCTTGCACAAAAATCTTGTGTTCATAAAGTGCTACTAACTGTCCCAGTGAAAAAGGACATAATTCTTTAAATAGAAGTGAATTGCTTGGCGTATCCCCATGAAAAACTTTAAAAGCTGCTAATTTTACTATTTCTTCATCATTTTTTCCTTCTTTTTGAAGCTCGGCTAAAGCTTCATGGTAAGTTTTTCCAAAGGCTAAAGCTTCAGTTTGTGCAAAAAAGTTTGCCATTAATTTATTTTGATGATCTCCAATTTTATTATTGGATTTTGCAAAACCTATAAAATCTGCAGGAATTAATTCTGTTCCTTGGTGAATAAGTTGGTAAAAAGCGTGTTGTCCGTTTGTTCCAGGCTCTCCCCAAATAATGGGACCCGTTTCGTATTCCACAAAATTCCCATTTCTGTCCACGGATTTACCGTTGCTTTCCATATCTGCTTGTTGCAAATAAGCAGGGAACCTATCTAAATGTTGATGATAAGGAAGAATAGCATATGATGTTGCTGCATGAAAATTACGATACCAAATTCCCAATAAAGCCATTAAAACAGGTATATTTTCTGAGAAATTTGTGTTTTTAAAATGTGTATCAATATCGTAAGCGCCTTTTAGCAATTGCTCAAAATTTTCATAGCCAATGGCTAAGACAATGCTCAATCCAATAGCACTCCAAAGTGAATATCTTCCACCAACCCAATCCCAAAATTCAAAAATATTTTCTTCGGAGATTCCAAATTCTTTTACAGCTGCAATATTTGTGGAAAGTGCAACAAAATGAGCTGCAATATCCTCTGTGCTAGCAAATTTCAAAAACCATTCTCTTGCTGAATGAGCATTCGTCATGGTTTCCTGAGTGGTGAAGGTTTTAGAGGCGATAATAAAAAGAGTAGTTTCTGGGTCTATTTTTTTTAAAACATCTACAAGATGATTGGAATCCATATTAGAAACAAAATGAACGTTTAGTCTTGTTTTATAATGTTTTAGTGCATTGCAAACCATTGCTGGTCCAAGATCCGAACCTCCAATTCCAATATTAACAACATCGGTAATTTCTTTTCCAGTAAATCCTCTATGCTCTCCAAAAATAATTTTCTCAGAAAAATCCTTCATTTGTTGAAGAACTTTTTTAATTTTTGGTTTTATGTTTTCTCCATCAATCAAAATAGGGTGGTCTGAAAAATCTCGGAGAGCAGTGTGTAGAACGGCTCTGTTTTCTGTTTCGTTGATAAATTCTCCAGAAAACATGGATTCAATTGCTTCTTTCACCTTGCAATCTTTAGCAAGATTCAAAAGAAGTTCTATTGTATGATGGTCAGTAAGATTTTTTGAATAATCAAATAAGAGATTATCTTTCATCACTGAATTTTGCACAAAACGCTCAGGGTTGTATTTAAACAATGTACGCATACTAAAATCATTCTCTGAAAAATGATTTTCTAAAGCTTTCCAGCTCTGAGTATGTGTAGGATTAATTTTTGGCAGCATTCGTTTTTTTATTTAGTGTTTGCTCAATACTAAAGTATGCAAATTTAAGTAAAATAGATGGTATTTATGAGCTAAAAACAAGTAAAACTAAAAACCTCCAGAATTGTTCTGAAGGTAGAAGTAAAAGTGAAATCGTTTATGTAATAGATAACCTCTTGGGTTAGGAATTTATTTCGGTGGATTTATTTCTAGGAAATGTTTTCTTCTTTTTAATAACATAAAAAATAATACCAATAATAATCCAGAAAGGCCATAAGTTTAATAGCAGAATGATGAATTTTTGGATGATATAAAAACCATTAATAATGGAGTTTTTAGATTCGTAGAAGAAGTTGGTTTTGTATTTTGAATCAATCGCTTTTGAGTTGGTTATAGCAATTTCTACAACTCTAATATTAGGATCTTTTAAGTTGATATTTACTGTGCAGAAGGCAAGATTGTCTTTTAAATTGTAAGAATCTATAGTCGTTTGGTTTTTCTCTCTTTCGTTATCGTCGATTTGTTCAACAGTAGTTGAATTTTGCTTTATTTTACTAATATTTTCGGTTTTTTTCTGCATTCTTTGTTGTTCCAATTTTGCCATTTGTATATTGGCGGTAACATCTTCTGCATTAATAATTCTTGAATGGAGATATAAGCTACTTCCATTAATATTCTGTAGAAAACTTGCTAATTCTAATGTTGGAACTTTTACAATCATATTATTCTGCATGCGAGACTTTTTTACCATCATGGCCTTTTCGTTACTTTGATGGTAAGTTTCTTCAGAGAGAAGGTTGTTAATCATTTCGCTGTTGATTACATAACCACCCATTTCTTTTAAGGATTTTTCAATTTTTAGGGTGGCATCATAAACATCTTTCACTTCCATGTCTACAGATGCGGTTTTTACAAATTCTTTTCCTGGAACTTGGGTGTTTGCCGCAGAGGAAATACTGTCTGTTGCTACCGCTGTTTCTGTAATATTTGTGCTTATTTCGGCATCTGCAGCAGAGTTTTCATTTTTTTTACATGCAATAATAGATGTTGCTATTAAAGCTGCTAGAACAATTTTTTGATAAGTAGGTTTCATAATTTTTTGATTTGGATTGATTCAAAGTTGAAGATTTGCAATGAGAAATTTTTGTAAATAAGTTGGAATGAATCTGTAAATCGAAATTCTGTTTAAGTGATTTGAAAATCAGTTGTTTGTAAAATGAAGTTTAAAGATTTAGTATTGTTTTAACATGGTTTTTAATGCGTATTCCTTAACTTTAAGAGGATTTAAAATTTAAAATATATGTCTGGAACATTTTCTAAAATAAAAGAAGCGATACATTTATTGAAAGCGATAGATTTTGATCAGTTGGCGGCGATTTCCCAAAAAGTGGATATTCCTAAATTAATGGACGGTTTTTCTAAATTGGATGATCAGCAGTTGAAAGGTTTAATGAAAATGATGGATTCCCCCAAAAAGGAAAAAGAACTTCCTCCCATAGATGGAGATTTCTATGATGTTTATCATACTTTAACTCCAGAACAGAGAGAAATTCAATTAAAGGTTCGCGCTTTTATGGAGAAAGAAGTCGCTCCCATTGTCAATAATTATTGGTTGCATGATGAATTTCCTTTTGAATTGATTCCTAAATTCCGAGAACTTAATATTTGTGGAGTAACTTATGAAGGTTATGGCTGCCCTAATCTTCCTTTTTTAATGGAAGGTGTTTTAGCAATGGAAATGGCAAGAATAGATTCTTCAATTGCTACATTCTTTGGAGTACAGTCGGGGCTTTCGATGGGGTCAATTTATATGTGTGGTTCCGAAGAGCAAAAACAAAAATGGCTTCCCGAAATGCAAAAATTCAATAAAATTGGAGCTTTTGGATTAACGGAGCCAGAAGTGGGTTCTGGAGCAGCAGGAGGTTTAACTACCACTTGTAAAAAAACTGCCGAAGGCTGGATTTTGAATGGACAAAAGAAATGGATTGGCAACGCCACTTTTGCGGATGTTATTATTATTTGGGCACGAGATGTAGACGATAATCAAGTGAAAGGTTTTCTTGTGGAAAAAGACAATCCAGGTTTTTCAGTAGAAAAAATTAAAGGGAAAATGGCGTTGAGAATTGTTCAAAATGGATTAATCACCCTTAAAGATTGTTTAATAACCGAAGAAAATAGGCTTCAAAAAGCGAATTCTTTTAAAGACACCGCAAAAATATTGCAAATGACAAGAGCTGGTGTGGCTTGGATGGCGACTGGATGTTCACGCGGAGCGTATGAAAACGCTTTAGACTATACTCGAAAAAGAGAACAATTTGGAAAACCCATTGCTTCTTTTCAATTAATTCAAGGGCATTTGGTGGAAATGCTTTCTAATCTTACGGCCATGCAAACGATGGTTTTCAGACTTTCGGAAATGCAAGATGAAGGAATTTTAAAAGATGAACATGCCTCTATTGCAAAAGTTTTTTGCACCCTTAGAATGCGGGACATTGTGAGCAGAGCTCGCGAAGTGATGGGAGGCAACGGAATTTTACTAGAGCACAATGTCGCAAGATTTGTGGCTGATGCTGAAGCTATCTATTCTTATGAAGGCACCAAAGAAATTAACTCCTTGATTGTAGGAAGGGCAATTACTGGTTTTAGTGCGTTTGTGTGATTTTTTTTAAAAAAAAACTTGAATTATGGCGGAAAATCGAAGATTTTCCGCCATAATTCATCTTAGTATTAAAAGTAAAAAGCTTTCTAATCTTTCTCTTCTAGGTGAATATTTTTACTGATTTTATATCGCTTTTTCTTGCGGTTGGGTTTTTCTTCCTCACTCAAAAGTAATCCCCAAGGTTGTAAACCGTTTACATTTTCGAAAATAATTTTGAAAATAGCCATTGCGGGAATGCATAAAAACATTCCTGAAATTCCCCATAAATGTTCCCCAATTAAAATTCCAATAAAAGAGAAAAGCGCATTTATTTTCACTTTAGATCCAACAACAAAAGGAAGAATAATATTTCCATCAATAGCATGAACAATAATATAACCAATTATAACATAAATACAATCGGAAGGAATGCCTGTTGCAAAAGCTATAAAACAAGAAATAAGCATTCCGATGAGAATTCCAAGATATGGGATGATGTTTAAAATTCCCGTAAGAACACCTAGTAAAATGGCATATTTTACTCCAATTATCGAAAGCGTAATAGAAGTTAACATGGAAACAATAATCAACTGAATGAAAAGTCCGGAAATATAGCTTTTGGTCATTAATTGTACGGCTCCAACTACTTCTTTTACTTTTTGTTCATGCTTGTCATCGAATACTTTTATGATGAATTGATTTAATAAACGTCTGTAATTCAGGATGAAAATAAAGAATAAGATGCAGAAAAAGAAAAATCCCAGTCCGGTAGAAAATACTCCTAATGTAAATCCTAAAATTAATCCAGATGATGAGAGAAGTTTGTTTACAGCTTGATTAATATATTCAAACTGTTCGTTGGCATTTACATTAAAAGTTTTAGAAATCCAATGTTGTAAATCTTCAAAAACTTTGGTGAATTGTTTTTCCAAATGAGGAATATCATTGGAAAATGTGGAAAGTTGAGTTCCAAAAAAATAGACTAATCCCGCTAAAGCGCCCATCATAATAATAACCGAAACAAAAGTAGAAATGCTTCTTGAAAATCTTAATTTCCTTTCCAAAAAGTTAGCAAATGGCGTAAATAATATCGCTAATAAAAGCGCAAGAAAAAAAGGAGCTAAAATGCTTTGTCCTAGTTTTATGAGATATCCTACCCCAATAATACTAATGATTACCAGCGCTAATTTCGCAATGAAGGGTAAGTGAATTTGATTCATTTCGTTTTTTTTAACGAATGTAATGAAAATAAAAACCCGCTCAATATACTTAAGCGGGTTTTTATTTATTTTTCAAGGGCTTTTTCAATTACATCGCTCATTTTATCAACGTATGTAATGTTAAGGTTTTTCAAATATTCTTTTTTTATTTCCTCCACATCTTTTCTGTTGGCTTCGCATAAAATGACTTCTTTAATACCTGCTCTTGTTGCAGCGAGAAGCTTTTCTTTAATTCCCCCTACAGGTAACACCTTTCCTCTTAACGTTATTTCTCCTGTCATAGCAAGATGAGGTTTGACTTTTCTATTTTTAAAAGAAGAAACCATAGAAGTAAGCATGGCAATACCCGCAGAAGGTCCATCTTTAGGTGTTGCCCCTTCTGGAACGTGAACGTGGATGTTTTTGCTGTCCAATTCTTCTTGAGAAATTCCCAAATCGTCGTGTCTTGCTTTAATGTATTCAAGAGCTATGGTTGCAGACTCTTTCATTACCGTTCCTAAGTTTCCAGTCATGGTTAAGTTGCCTTTTCCGTTGCTCAAAATACTTTCGATAAATAAAATATCTCCACCAACACTTGTCCAAGCCAAACCTGTTACTACACCTGGAGAATCTGTAATTTCTGAAAGACTTTTCGGACGGGGAACTCCTAGGATTTCATCTACTTTTTCTAAAGAAATTTTTGAATCATACTCTTTTTCTAAAGCCGTTTGCAGAGCAACCCATCTTGCGATAGATGCAATTCTTTTTTCTAAACTTCTTACTCCGCTTTCGGATGTATGAGCTTCTATTATATGTTTAAGTTCGGGATTTCCAATTTTAAAAGATGTTTTCTGTAAACCGTTTTCCTCTTGTTGTTTTTTTATAAGGTGACGTTTTGCAATCTCTATTTTTTCTTCTAAAGTGTAACCTGCAATTTGGATAATTTCCGTTCTGTCTAAAAGAGGAGTCTGAATTGTAGAAAGTGAATTCGCGGTGGCTATAAACATTACTTTAGAAAGGTCATATCCCATTTCCAAGAAATTATCATAGAAACTAGAATTTTGTTCAGGGTCTAAAACTTCTAGCAAAGCCGAACTTGGATCTCCGTGGAGACCTTGTCCTATTTTGTCTATTTCATCTAAAACAATTACTGGATTCGAGGTTCCTGCTTTTTTTATGGATTGCAGAATTCTCCCTGCCATCGCACCAATATAGGTTTTTCTATGACCACGGATTTCACTTTCATCGTGTAAGCCACCCAAAGACAATCTTACATATTTTCTTCCCAAAGCATCAGCGATGGATTTTCCTAAAGAGGTTTTACCAACTCCTGGAGGTCCTACTAATAATAGGATAGGAGATTTCATGTTGTTTTTCAATTTTAAAACAGCCATGTGTTCTAAAATTCTTTTTTTAATGTCTTCTAAACCAAAATGAGCTTTATCTAGTGTTTTTTGAGCTTTTGCAATGTCAAAAATATCTTTAGAATAATTATCCCAAGGTAAGTCTGTAAAGAAATCTAAATAATTTCTCTGAACGTTATAATCTGGCGAATTGGGATTTTGTCTTTGAAGTCTGTTGACTTCTTTCTGAAAATGCTCTTCAACTTCTAGTTTCCATTTTTTGGATTGAGCTTTGGTCAAAAGTTCTTCTACATCAGACTCGGGACCGCCACCTAATTCTTCCTGAATGGTTCTTATTTGTTGGTTTAAGAAATATTCTCTTTGTTGTTTATCTAAATCTTTAGAAGTTTTTTGATGAATCTGATTTCTTAGTTCAAGCTTTCTGTAGTCGTTATTCATTAACTCATAACAGAAAGTTGCTCTAGCTAAAAGATTTTTTTCTTCAAGGAGTTTTTGCTTGTCTAAAGAAGAGAAATTAGCATTTCCACACACGAAATTCAGCAAATCTTCGCTGTTGTTCATGTTGTTAATAGCGAAATTAGCAGCATTAGGAATATTCGGATCCAGTTGAATGATTTTCAACGCCAAATCTTTAATGTTGGCTAGTAAAGCTTCATATTCTTCTTTGTTTTTAGAATTTACTTCTTTTAGTCGAGTAATTTCTGCTGTAAAGAAAGGAGAGGTGGAAGCCATTTTTTTTATTTTAAAACGGTCAATCCCTTTCATTATCGCAGTAATATTGCCTTCAGGAAGTTTGATGATTTTTATAATTTTTGCAATAGTTCCTATTTTATATAAATCATCCTCAGTAGGAGTTTCAATATCAGAGTTTTTCTGACTGATAATTCCTATTAAATCTCCGTTTTTCTGAGCTTCTTCCAATAGCTGTTTACTTTTCTCTCTTCCTGCAGTAATTGGGATTATCACTTTCGGGAACATCACCATATTTCTAACGGGAAGAATAGGGAAAATAGTTTGAGGATTGTTTTTCAATTTATTTTTTTCATCCTCTGTAAGTGTTATATCTTCAGCAACAATCGTAAAGTTTTCATCCAATATATCACCGAAATCTAGGTCGTTAAATTCTATCATGTTTGTTTTAATGACAAATTGTCATAAGGTTTTAGGTAGACTATTAATAAATATTCTATCCATTTGAAAATCAATAAGAATAGTTATTTGAAGCTTAAAATTTCAATTCTTATGCCAATAGATTTTATAAGACAAATTTTCTTGCAAAATTTTCAATTATATTGTTCTCTAATTCAAAATTGTTTTCCTGAATTATTAAAAAAATGCTCAATAGTTTAAAAAATATTTTTAATTTTTTTCTAATAGTTTAAAAATGTGTATTTTCGCAAACTGATAAAAACGATTTATATAAAATGGCTATTTTAGGAAAGATTAGGAGCAAACCTTGGCTATTAATGACAGTAATTGCATTGGCATTGTTGGCGTTCTTGGTAAACCCAGAGACTTTTGATAATTTTTTTGGGAAAAATCCAGATGTTTTAGGAAAAGTAAACGGTGAGAAAATTACTCGTGAAGAGTTTAATGATCAGCTTTTTGTGTTACAGCAACAAGCAGAACAACAAGGCCAACCTAAAAATGGTTTGGAAGAGCAAGCATGGCAAATGCTAGTACAATCTAAACTTATTAAGCAAGAGTTTGAAAAAATGGGGTTTGAGATGACAGATGATTATTTCTGGAATCAACTACAGTTTGATCCAATGTTTGCTCAAAATCAACAAAATTTTGACGAAAAAGGAAATTTCAAAACTCAAGAAATTAAGAAGCAAGTTGAAGAGTTGAAAAATATGAGTCCAGAAGGTTATAACCAATGGATGAAAACTAAAAAATCTATTGAGTACAGAATGATGGCTCGTCAGGTTTTTGCCAACGTTTCAACAGGTATCACTACAGGGAAAAAAGAAGCTGAAGAATTGATCAAAGAAAGAGATCAAATGGCAGATATTGACTTTGTAAAAGTGGATTATGCTACTTACCTTCAGAAAAATAATATTAAAGTTACTACCGAAGATTTAGCAAATTATGTTAATAAGCATCCAGTAATGTTTAAAACAGATCCTGCTAGAAATATAGGGTTGGTATATTTTCCTGCAAAAGCAAGCGCTGAAGACGAAGCTGCTACTCAGAAAGAAATTACTAATTTATTATCTGGTGGTATAAACGGAACTACAGAGAATTTCCAAAATACAACTAACGATTCAATGTTTGTTTCTTTGAATTCTGATATTCCTTATGCGCCGCAATATGTTGCTCCTAATCAATTACCTTCAACATTGCAAGGACAAATTGCTGGAGCTGCTGTAGGACAAATTTTTGGACCTTACAAAGAGCAAAATTTCTATGTGGTTTCTAAATTGGTAGATAAAAAACCATCAGATTCTACAATGTCTAGCCATATCTTAATTGGCTATAAAGGAGCGGAAAGATCTGAAGCTACAAGAACTAAAGAACAAGCTAAGAAAATTGCTGATTCAGTTTTGGCAATTGTAAAAGCAAATCCAGCTAAATTTAATGAAGAATTAAAATTATCCGACGAGCCCGGTGCTACTGAAAGAGGTGGTAGCGTTGGTTGGACTACGCCTTCATCTCCATTTGCTCCAGGATATTTAGCTTTCCTTGCTAATAATGCTAAAGGAAGTATTGGTTTAGCAGAAACTAGCTTTGGTTACCACATTATCAAAGTGGATGACAAAAAAGCAGGAAGCATGGGTTATAAAGTTGCTAACCTTGTAAAAGAAATTAAACCTTCAGATAAAACTGAAGCCGAGGTTGATAAAAATGCTAGAAGATTTATTCAGCAAATTCAAGGGAAATCTTTCAATGATTTTGTAAATATTGCTAAGAAAGCAAATTATCAATATTCAAATGCAAAAATGGCTAAACGTTTTGATGGTCAATTGCAAGGTTTAGGAACGGATAAAGATGGTGACATCATTGCTTGGGCCTTCGATAAGAAAAGAGAAAAAGGAGATACTGAATTCTTTACTGTTGACGGAACAGGTGATAAGGTTGTAGCTTATCTTAATGGTAAACAAGAAAAAGGTCTTGTAGATCCAGAATCTGTAAGAGATCAAATAGAAACTATAGTTAAAAACGAATTAGCTGCGAAGAAAATTGCTGAAAAAATTAATGCAGCAAAACCAGAAAACTTAGATAAAGTAGCTGCGTTGTTTGGAACAACTAAGCAAAATGCACAAGTTAATTTGTTAAATCCAACGGTTGCAGGAGCAATGGAACCAAGAGTAGCAGGTGCTGCATTTGGAGTGGCTAAAGGTAAACTTTCAAATCCAGTGGAAGGAGCAACAGGTGTTTATGTAGTTCTTAAAAAATCTGAAACTGTTAACAAACAACCAGGTGATGCAAAACAATTTGCAGAATCTAATAGCCAAAGAAATTCTGGAATGTTTGGGCAAGCTTGGTTAAAGAGCTTACAAGATAATGCAGATATCCAAGATTACAGAATTGATATCTGGGATAAAATTAGCCAACAATAATTTGATATAAATCAAAAAAAAGCGACAAGAAATTGTCGCTTTTTTTTGTATCCACAACTTTGTACATGCATAAACTGTAAATAAAAAATGTATTATATTTGCTAATTATAAAAAATCAAAAGTGAACATAAGTAAAGAACTGAAGGCTGGTATTATTGCATTAATTGCAATTGTCGGTTTTGTATTATTATTCCAGTTTATGAAAGGGAAAAATCTCTTCACAACAGATAATGTATTTTACGCAAAATATGACAATGTAGAGGGGTTAGAACGTTCCAGCGCGGTGTCTATTAATGGTCTTAAAGTAGGACAGGTAGATAAAATAATGCCTATTACAGATAAAGATGGTAAAATTCATTTCATTGTAAAAATTACCGTTGATGATAATTTTAAATTTTCCAAAAAATCAACTTTAGAAATTTTCGAACCAGGGTTAATGTCTGGTAAAGAACTTAGAGTTAATCTTGCATACGGAGGAGAAGAAGCTAAAGATGGAGATACTTTGCAAGGTGGTTTCAAATTGTCGATGCTCAGTAGTATTGGTTCGCAAGTAGGTCCTGTTAAAGATCAATTGCAAGTGGTTTTACACCGTGTAGATTCTTTAATGATGAGTGCTAACCAAATTGTAGACGAACAAAATCGTGCAGAAATTAGAGCATTATTAGCCAATTTAAACAAAACGGTAGGTTCTTTAGAAGGAACTTCAGGAAGTGTAAATTCATTAGTGGAACATAACGATCCTAAATTGCAAAGAGTTTTAGATAATGCAGATGTAACCGTAACTAGTGCAAGAGCAGCCATTGATAAATATGGAAATTTAGCGCAAAGTATAGATACTCAAAAGTTGAATGCTACCATTGCTAATTTAGATAATACGGTAGGAAAACTCAACCAAGTAATCGCTGGAATTAATGATGGACAAGGAAGTTTGGGTAAATTAATGAAAGACGAACAACTGTACAATAACCTAAATTCTGCTTCTAGCAATTTAAATACTCTTATTGAAGACATGAAAGCCAATCCTAAGAGATACATTAATTTCTCGGTATTTGGTAAAAACAATAAAGAAAAATAAAGACTAATTTTTTCCATGGAATATATTGATAACATTATTTTTTTCATTCTTTTAGTGGTAGGTTTTGGACTGTTTGGAAAAAGCCTTTACTCTATTTATAAAAACATTCTTTTAGGGAGACCAATTAATAGAAGCGATAGAAAATCTGAAAGATGGGCAACTATGACACGAGTTGCGCTTGGACAAGGCAAGATGATGAAAAGACCAATTGCTGGTGTTTTACACGTTTTTGTATACGTAGGTTTTGTAATTATCAATCTTGAATTAATAGAAATTGTGGTGGATGGTGTTTTCGGAACCCACCGTTTCTTGGCTTCGGTTTTTGGAGAATCTTTTTATAACCTATTTACAGCAACCCTTGAAATTCTTGCACTTCTAGTAGTTTTAGCGGTGGTGATTTTCTTTATCAGAAGAAATTTCTATGGCGTGAAAAGACTTAATATGAAAGAGCTTTTCGGTTGGCCAAAACACGATGCTAACTGGATTTTGATTATTGAATTTGCGCTTATGATGGCTTTTTTCACAATGAATGCTGCAGATTTTGTTCTTCAAGGAACAGGTATTTTAGAACAACATGGTAGTTTCCCAGTAAGTTCAAACTTATTAGCACCTCTATTTTCTGGATTTAGTGAGGGTTTCTTACATTTTACGGAAAGAGGAGCTTGGTGGTTCCACTTTGTGGGGATTTTATTCTTCATGAATTATTTGTACTATTCTAAACATTTACATATTATTTTGGCTTTCCCAAGTACTTGGTATGCGAACCTTAACCCAAAAGGAGAGTTCGATAATTTAGAATCGGTAACTAAAGAAATTAAATTAATGATGGATCCTAATGCTGATCCATACGCTGCTCCAGCAGAAGGAGAGTCTGCGGAAGTGCCTTCAAAATTTGGTGCTGAAGATATATTTGATTTGAATCAAGTGCAATTGCTTAACGCTTATTCTTGTACGGAATGTGGAAGATGTACTGCGAATTGTCCTGCAAACCTTACAGGTAAAGCGCTTTCTCCGCGTTTAATCTTAATGAAAACCAGAGATCGCCTTGAAGATGTAGGAAAAAATATTGCTAAAAACGGAAAGTTTGTAGACGATGGCAAAAAACTTTTGAACGATTATATCACTAAAGAAGAACTTTGGGCTTGTACCACTTGTAATGCATGTACAGAAGCTTGTCCAGTATTGCTAGATCCACTATCTATTATTGTTGAAATGAGAAGATTCCTGGTAATGGAGCAATCTGCAGCCCCAACGGAGCTTAACCTTATGATGACCAATATTGAAAACAATGCTGCACCTTGGCAATACAACCAAGCAGATCGTTTAAACTGGGCTAACGAAAACTAATATAACAATGTAAAAATCTAGCAATGTAACAATATTAACATTTGGTAAATTGATACATTGATAAATTGGTAAACTAATTATGGATTTCACTATAAAAACAATGGCAGAATATGCTGCCGAAGGAAAATCACCAGAAGTTTTATTTTGGGTAGGTTGTTCAGGAAGTTTTGATGACCGCGCCAAAAAAATTACGAAGGCATTTTGTAAAATTCTGAATAAAATAGGAGTTGAATTTGCAGTTCTTGGTCAGGAAGAATCTTGTACTGGAGATCCCGCAAAACGTGCAGGAAACGAATTTATTTTCCAGATGATGGCTTTAACCAATATTGAAGTTTTAAATGCTTATGAGGTGAAAAAAATCGTTACGGCTTGTCCACACTGCTTTAACACTTTAAAAAACGAATATCCTAGTTTAGGAGGTAATTTTGAAGTGATTCATCATACTCAGTTCCTAAAGCAATTAATGGAAGAAGGAAGATTGAAAATTGAAGGAGGTAGCTTTAAAGGAAAAAAAATTACTTTCCATGATCCTTGTTATTTAGGACGAGGAAATGGTGAGTATGAAGCGCCAAGAATGCTTTTAGAAAAACTAGATGCCGAATTGGTAGAAATGAAGCGTTGCAAAACAAATGGTTTATGTTGTGGAGCTGGGGGCGCGCAAATGTTTAAAGAACCTGAAAAAGGAAATAAAGACATAAATGTAGAGAGAACTGAAGAAGCTTTAAGCGAAAGTCCTAATATTATTGCAACAGGTTGTCCTTTCTGTAACACGATGATGACAGATGGGGTAAAACACTTTAATAAGAATGAAGAAGTTGTTGTTAAAGACATTGTAGAGCTTTTAGCGGAAGCAGAAGATCTGTAAACTCAATACATCCAAATAAATAAATAGACTGTCTAAAAGTCTTATAAAATTTATCCTCGATTAAAAGAATCGGGGATTTTTGTTTGTCCTTAAAAGATTTAATGTATTTAACGTTAGCTCTATATAATTATTTGAGCTTTAAGGGCTCATAATTTTTCAGAATAACTTTTCAACTTACACACTTAGTGAGATGCTACTCCAATTGAATACCTTTCAAAAATCATCCACTTTGCAGAATTTCAGTAATCTTATTATTTTCTTAAATAGAACTCATATTAAGTTATTTTTTTAAAGCCATCAGAATCATTTAAATAAGACTTTTTGGATGTTATTCATTTTAATCAACTATCTTTAGCAGCGAAAAGAAATAGTATAAAAATAAAACATCAATTGGATAAAATTTTATTATAAATTCTCTTTTTTCAAATTATAAATTAATATTCCCCAATGTCTTAATTATTTATTTAAGGAGGATTTTAAGTTAGAGCTAGTTATGTGTTCATAAGCCCCTTATTGTATTACAGACGGTTTTTACTAATGGTCAATTTTTGTATATAAAGGCAGTGTTGAAAAAGTATTTACATATGACAAGTAAGATTATAGGTATTGGAAATTGTATTCCATCAGAGACTATCACCAATGTATTTTTTAATAAACATATTTTTCTTGATGAAGATGGGGTTTTATTGAAGGATGATAATTTTTCAATCACTGAAAAATTGAAAAAGATTACAGGTATTGAAGAAAGGAGATATGCAGCTCATAATCAGGTAACATCTGATTTGGGATTAATTGCGGCACAAGCTGCAATAGAAGATTCAGGTATAGATCCTGAAACATTGGATTATATTATATTTGCGCATAATTTTGGAGATGTTCGTTTTGGTACTGTTCAATCTGATATGGTTCCAAGTCTTGCTGCAAGGGTAAAACATTCATTAAAAATACGGAATAATTTCTGTGTTGCTTATGATGTATTATTTGGCTGTCCAGGATGGATAGAAGGTGTTATACAGTCACATGCTTTCATAAAAGCTGGTATAGCAAAAAGATGCTTGGTTATTGGAGCAGAAACACTTTCGCGAGTAGTGGATATTCATGACAGAGATAGCATGATATATGCCGATGGCGCTGGTGCTGTGATAATGGAAATCAGTAATGCAGATACAGGAATTCTGTCCCATTTATCTGCTTCTTACACTTTGAATGAAAAAGATTTTTTGTTCTTCGGAAAATCTTATAATACTGAAAGTTGTGAGGATACCAAATACATTAAAATGGATGGCAGAAAAATTTATGAATTTGCCTTAAACCATGTGCCCAATGCCATGAAAATGTGCTTGGATAGTAGCGGACATTCCATAAATGAGCTTAATAAAATAATTATTCACCAAGCTAACGAAAAAATGGATGAAGCAATAGTGGAAAGGTTCTATAAACTATATAATGAAAATATACCAAAGGATATTATGCCGATGGTTATCCAAAAGCTTGGTAACAGCAGTGTTGCAACTATTCCCTCTTTGCTTAAGATGATTAAGAATGGCGAATTGGAAGGACATGATATAAAGGAAAATGATATTGTTTTGTTTGCTTCTGTAGGTGCAGGGATGAATATTAATGCATTTGTATATAAATTCTGATCGACTTTTTAATTAATTATCCTGATGTTTATTTCTTTTGACCTCTCATTCAATCTCATTAATTTTTGGTAAAGGAATTAAATAACTTTCATTTATATATTTGATTTTTTTTTGTTTAATGGTGAATAGCAGTTGAATCCTAGTATTAGATTTGTTGTATCTCACTCTCAACTTAAATGCATAAAATTTCTTAAATTTACAAATCAATAAAGAAAATTATGAAAATTGAAGAATCTAGCATCGTTGAAACAAACGATTACAGAGTAATTATATACCCCGCATCAAGACCACTTACAGCAAAAGAATCTAAAGTTATTGCTGAGAGATTATATGATTTTTTATCCGATTGGGCAGCACATGGAAAACCACTTTCCTCCTCTTTTAAAATTGAAAAAAATCAGTTTTTAGTGATTTGTGTAGATGAAGAAAAAGAAATGGCTTCTGGATGCAGCATTGATGCATTAGGGAAAGTGATAAAAGAACTTGATGACGAGTTTCAATTAGGTTTTTTTGATAGAATGAAAGCCAGTTTTGTAGAAAATGGAGAAGTGAAAACCTTAAAACTTCAAGATTTTAAAGCAAAATTAAAAAATGGAGAATTATCAAAAGATATTGAAGTTTTTGATTTCTCTAAAAACACCTATTTAGATTTTTTAAGTCACTTTTTACAACCTCTTGCTAGAAGTTGGGCAGGGATTTACGCTTAAATTTTTTATAAAAAATATATAAAATCCTTTTAGAATACGTCTCTAAAAGGATTTTTTTAAATTACTTACATTTGTGAAAACTATTATTATTAAGATAGTTGACGGAAAATAATGCCTCAAAAAATCCTTTTTCTTACTACGGCTCACCACTATAATGATGATAGAATTTTTTATCATCAAGCTCAAGAATTGGCTTTGCATGGAGATCGGGTTAAAATTGTAAGTTTGAGTTCAGATTTTGTAGGAAATTTAAACAGAATAGAAATTGAATCCTACAATATTTTGAATGAAGTTTCAAGCAAAAAGATTCAAAAGTTTATCCAAATAATAGAGGAATTCCAACCGCAAACAATTCTTTGTTCAGAGCCTTTGGCTGTAGTTGCTGCAAAAAAATCAAAAATAGAAGCACGAATTATTTATGATGTAACCGAATGGTATCCTTCTAAAAGAATGTTGTCTCCTTATTCCTTTTTTTTTAAACCCATTCACTACATTAAATTTTTATTGATACAATTATATTCTGGGTGGATTAGTAATGCATTTATTTTTGGTGAGGAAGCTAAAAAATACCCTTTAGCATTTGTTTTTCCTTTTAAACCAAAAATTATTTTGCCTTATTATCCAGATAAAAAGTATATTTCTGAAAAAATTAAAGAATTAAACCCAGAAAGCATTACATTATGTTACACAGGGATTATATCGAAGGAAAAAGGCTTTGAAAATTTTATAAATGTTATTAAAGAATTACAAAAATCTAAACCTGACGTAAAAGTGAAAACTTTAATTATAGGTAAAGTACAAAAGGAAGAAGATTATTTTTTTTTGGATAATTATTTAAGAGAAAATCCTAATGTTACCATTATTCCAACAGTTGCGTTTACAGACTTTTCAAACTCGATTAAAGAGGCTGATATTTGCTTTGATTTAAGGGGGATTAATCAAGAAAACCACAGATGTTTACCCATTAAAATTTTTTATTATATGGCATCTGGAAAACCTTTTATTTATAGTAATTTAAACGCCATTCGAAATCATTTTGATACTAAAAATATTGGTTTTTTAGTTGAGCCTACAGATTACAAAAAAATAGTTGGAATTATTGATGATTATTTATCAACCCCCGATTTGTACAATACACATGCAAAAAATGCTGTGAAAATTTTCAACGAAAAATTGAGTTGGGAAAGTATTAAAGCAAGATTTTTAGAATTTGTAAAACCTCATACTCCATGAAAAAATCTATTTTTTATAGTTTTTTTTCTAGATTTTTAGCGCTCTTTCTTAGTTTTGGGCTCATTATTTTGTCAACCAATCTTTGGGGGAGCGAAGGTAAGGGGGTGATTTCAATTGTAGTTGCTAACCTTACGATTATTGGTTTTTTTACAGGGATTTTTTCAGGAGGAAGTGTAACCTATTTTTCCAAAAAATATTCGAATGCCCAGTTATTAAATATATCCTATTTTTTTTCATTATTAATTGGTATTGGAAGCTCCATTGTTTATTATTATTTAAACTCAGAGTTTAATTTTTTTGTGCTTTTAAGCTTAATTGTAAGCAGCAGCCTTTATAATACAAACATGAGTTTGTTGGTTGGAAAACAAAAAATTGGAGCCTTTAATTTGTTTTTTATTCTTCAGCTACTAGGACAAATTTTGTTTATTTTAGGATACAAATATGTCTTAAATATTAGCGATGTTGGCATTTACTTTTATTCGCAAATACTTATCAATTTTATATTAGTCATTGGTTCGGCGATGCTTCTTGATGTTAATAAAAACTTTAAGTTTAGTTTTTTTTCTACTTCGCTTACTAAAGAATTGTTCCAATACGGTTGGAAAACACAATTGAGCGCTTTTGTACAATTTTTAAATTATAGATTTTCATATTATATTCTCAATCTTCTTAAAGGAACATCTTCTGTAGGAATTTATTCTGTTGGAGTGGCTTTTTCGGAAGCAGCTTGGGTGGTAAGCAGAAGTCTTTCCATTATTCTTTATTCAGAAGTCGTAAATAGCACTTGCGAAAAATCAGCCATTCAGAAGACCAAAACATCAATGAAATTGAGCTTTAATATCACTTTATTTCTTTTATTATTGCTTTTTTTAGTTCCCAATACTTTGTTTTCTGTCGTGTTTGGAAAAGATTTTCAGTCTACAAAAGAAATTATTGCACTACTTTCTCCAGGAATTTTAGCCATTGCTGTAAGCAATATTATCGGACATTATTTTTCTGGTATTAATGAACTGAGAATTCTTAATATTAAATCTTTTGTGGGTTTATTTATCACCCTTGCTTTATCATTCATTCTCATCCCAAAATGGGGAATTTTTGGGGCGTGTATTTCTACAAGCTTGTCTTATATCTGTTCTTCATCATTATTGTTCTGGAAGTTTTATAAAAGAACCCATTTCAATTGGAAAGATTTTATGCTCACGAAAAATGATATTCTACTTTTAAAAAAATGGACTTTTGAAAGAAATAAATAGCTTTACTCCTCTAAAACTGAAAGTTTTTAAAATAAATGATAAATTTGTATTTTAAGACTCGTTTTCAGATGGTAAAATCTTTTAAATATATCGCCTTTATTTTTATTGTTACAGCGCTTTACAGTTGTAAAAATGATGATGAAGATATTCAATACATCGATCAGATCATCAATTTGTATATTAAAGATTCCTCGGGAAGTGATTTGCTGAAAGGAGATAGTGTAAATACTTACATTAGCTATTCTGCGAATGATGTGTTAGGCTTAAATGCAAATGCTGCCGTAAGTTTGAGCAAAAAATTAGATGCAAATTCTGTGAGTTTCTTGGAGTATTTAGCTGGAGCAAAACGAGAGATTTTCGATTCTATTAATCCTGAAACAAAGTCTTATCGTTCAATTATTGCTTTAAATTTTAATAAAAAAATAAACGATACAGCGACAGCTGCTGTGAATGATACTATGAAAATTGAGTATCGATGGACTCCACAAGTTTTTGAAGTTTCTAAAATTTATTATAACGATGTTTTATCCTTTACAAAAGAAGCAAATAAACCCAATATCGTTACTATCGTAAAATAATTCCTTAAATTTGTGCTACCATTAAAAGTCTTAGTCTGAAATTTTAGTTTTAGATGAGAATTTTATTTACAATCATATAAATTCTTGATTACTTATGTTACAAGTAAATTTTTTGCGCGACAATAAAGATCGTGTTGTGGAAGGTCTTAGTAAAAGACATTTTAAAGATTTAGATCTGGTAGACAAAGCAATTGCTACTGATGATGAAAGAAGAAAAATTCAGTATGAATTAGATTCCCAATTGTCAGAAATCAACAAAATCTCCAAAGAGATTGGAATGTTGATGAAAGAAGGGAAGAAAGAAGAGGCTGAAGCTGCAAAATCTAAAACTTCACAATTCAAAGAGTCGAGTAAAGAATTAGAATCTCAATTAGCAGAAACTGAAAAAGAACTTTTAAATATTCTTTATCAAATTCCAAACGTACCTTATGAGTTGGTAAAAGCAGGAAAATCCGAGGAAGACAATGAAATTATTTATCAATCTCACGATGTTGAAGGTTTAGGAGAAGGAGCTATTCCTCACTGGGAATTAGCAAAAAAATACAACCTTATCGATTTTGAACTGGGAGTGAAAATTGCGGGCGCTGGTTTCCCTGTTTATCTTGGGAAAGGCGCAAGAATGCAAAGAGCTTTGGTGCAATATTTCTTAGATAAAAATACGGAAGCAGGTTATTTAGAAGTTAATCCTCCTCATGTGGTTAATGAAGCTTCAGGATATGGAACAGGACAGTTGCCAGATAAAGAAGGGCAGATGTATTACGTTACAGAAGATAAATTATATCTTATTCCAACAGCGGAAGTTCCTGTAACGAATATTTACCGTGATGTTTTGTTAGAAGAAAAAGACTTGCCTATCATGAATACTGCGTTTTCTCAATGTTACAGACGAGAAGCGGGAAGTTATGGAGCTCATGTAAGAGGTTTGAATAGACTTCACCAATTCGAGAAAGTGGAAATTGTAAGAATAGAAAAACCCGAAAACTCTTACAAAGCTTTAGAAGGAATGGTAGAGCACGTAAAAGGAATTTTAACTGAACTAGGCCTTCCATTTAGAATTTTGAGACTTTGTGGTGGTGATACTGGTTTTGCAGCGGCTATGACATATGATTTTGAGGTGTGGAGTGCGGCGCAAGAAAAATGGTTAGAAGTGAGTTCAGTTTCTAATTTTGAAACCTTCCAAGCCAATCGTTTGAAATGTAGATTTAAAACAGAAGGGAAATCTCAATTGGTTCATACTTTAAATGGGTCTGCAATGGCTTTGCCAAGAATTATGGCAGCTTTGTTGGAGAACAATCAAACTGAAAACGGTATTAAACTTCCTAAGGTGGTTGCTGAATACGCAAGATTTGAAATGATTGATTAATCATTTAATTGGTCTAAAATACATAAAAAAATCCTCCAATTGGAGGATTTTTTTTATTCTGTGGTGATGAAAATTTTCTTGTCAGAATTTTTCAGCTGCTTTTTGTTATCGAGTAAATCATTGGAATTTAAGATGATTTCAATGGTGTTTTTATCAATTTGTTTTACGTAATCGTGTTGACCAATAATAGATTTAATCGGTTTTTGAAATTTTAATCTATTAGTGAAAGTTAGATTAAACATTCTAAGCATTCCGATCATTCCTTCAGCCATTTGTTTTCCGTAGGCTTGTACAGAGTCAGTTTTGGTTTGAGGATTTTTATTTTCGGGTTGCTCATCCACTTGGTTAAATACTTTTAACATTTCCGTTGAATTTAAATCATCAGTAGTAATGGTTAGCGTTTTACCGTCCCATTTTGCGAAATTTTGAAGCGGTATTTTTTTAAATTTTTTATCTTGAGAAAGCAATTGATTTACTTCTTTAGGAAGAAGCTTGTCATATTTCATTGAAAAGCCTAAAATTTGATCTTTTTCTTTATCCAGTTTTAGGAATACTTTCTTTAAAACCTTTGCGGAATCCTCATTAATTTTTACTTTTTCATCTTTCTGAATGTCGTATAAACTTTTCCATTCTGTAGAGAGGTTTTTAAACTCGTCCATTTTTTTGGTTTTATCATCATCCATCATGCTCATCATTCCCATCATTCCCATCATTCCCATCATGCTTTTATCCATTAAAACCGATGATTGCATGCTTGTAGCAGAGTCTTTGTAATAAGTGGTTTCTGTTTTTATAGAGCAAGATTGAAGTAAAATTAGAAATAGACTTCCCAAAATGCCAGTTAAATATTTCATTGAGTTTAATTTTAAAGCAACAAAAAAGCAAAATGAATACCATCATTTTGCTTTACATTTTTTATTGTTAAATTTCTTAGTGACAAGAAGGTTTTTCTGAATGCTGATGATTCGTACCCTTCATATTGCAGCAATCTGCACTTTCTGAGGAAATTTTCATGGCTTCTTTGTTAGGAGAAATATAGGGAATTCCTAACTCTAAACCGCGAAGAACAAAAAGTCCTCCCATAATAATCATCATTACGGGAACAAATTGTAATACCTTTCTTCTGAAATTTTGAGACATTAGGTTTCCTGCTAAAACCACAGCAAACATAAATGGCAGTGTTCCTAATCCGAAAAGCATCATGAACAAACCACTTTGCCAGATTCCTCCTGCTGCAAGGGAAGCTGTAAGCGCCATATAAACCATACCACAAGGTAAAAGACCGTTCAATAAACCTGTTGTAAATCTGGATTTATAGTCTGCTTTTTGAAGAAGGCTACTGAGTTTCATTTTAACTTTTAAAAGACCTTTATTTACGAAAGGAATTTTAGATGCAAAATCTTTTCCTCCAAAAGAAAATACGGCCATTACAATTAGAAGAACACCAACGCCTATGGTTAAAATTTGTTGGAAGCCAGCGAATTCAAAGCCTTCGCCAATAATTCCAAGTAAAGCGCCTAAAATAGAGTAGGTGAGTATTCTCCCAAACTGATAAGTAAGGTTTTGCAGATAGAAATTCGTTGCTTGTTTTCTTGTAAGTCCCATAGACAAAGCTATTGGCCCACACATTCCTATACAATGGAATCCCGAGGCAAATCCTAAACCTAAAGCTGATATGATAAGTGCTATTTCCATGCTACATCATAGTCTATTCTATAGTCGTTTTTATCTTTAATCCAAGTCAATTGCAATGTGTAACTTCCTTTTACTAAGATATTAGAAGGAATGAGAAATGCATTATTAGCATCCAAAATAATTTCCTTTTTTATATCCAAATTCTTGTCCTCCGTACGATTGAGTACAAAACTTACTTTTGCGTTTCCATTATTGATATTTTTTGGGAAAGTTATCTTAATTCCGTTTTGGTCTTGACTGTATTCTGGACGAAGTTTCACTGTATCGGCTCTGTTTTTAGCATCAATAACATCTTGGTATAGCAATTCTTCCTCATAATAATTATCGGAAACCATTTCTGCATTTTTTTGCCCATTAGGAAACAGGAAAACCATTGAAAGTATAAAAAGCATAAATGAAAGAAGAGCAACTACAACTCCATGTCCCCACGTGAAATTCTTCATAATTAAAACTGTATTTTAAATGGTCCTTCGAAATAAGTAGTATAAGAATCTATTAGTTTTCCCTTCATATCATAGACTCCAATGGTAATATTTTGCTTGGAGAGCTTAATTTCATTTTCTGGGAAACTGATATTTATTGTTCCTTTTTCTATTTTATCTCTATCAACGGTAATTTTACTTGTATTACTATAGGTTATTTCTCCATGTTGAGGATCGATAACTTTTATGGTTACTATTTTTTTCTCATTGGTTTTATTAAGGAAAGTATAGTTGTAAGTATTGCTAATTTTGCCATCTCTTACAAAGAATGTACTACCTGCAGGTTTTATAAATTTAGCTTCCATTTCGCCTCTGTTTACAAGTAAGAATCCTAAAAAGACTGTTAATAGTAAAAGTACGGTAGCAAACGCTTTCATTCTTCCCGTAAACTTGAATGGAATTTCTTTTTCTATTTCATCTTCAGTTGCATAACGGATAAGTCCTTTTGGTAAACCAACTTTTTCCATTACTTCATCACAAGCATCTATACAAGCAGTACAGTTGATGCATTCTAATTGTTGGCCGTTTCTAATGTCAATTCCTGTTGGACAAACTACAACACATTGGTTACAATCTATACAATCTCCTTTACCTTCAGCTTTTCTGTCTTCACCTTTTCTCCATTTAGAACGATTTTCTCCTCTTTTGAAATCATAAAAAACATTGATGGTTTGCTTGTCAATTAAAACGCCTTGTAATCTTCCGTAAGGGCAAACTAATGTACAAACTTGCTCTCTGAACCATGTGAAAACAAAATAGAAAGCCGCTGTAAATATTATCATCACCATAAAGTTGGTAAGGTTAACAAAAGGACCTTCTTTCATAATTCTGAAAACCTTTTCGTAACCTACAACGTACATAAACATAAAGTGAGTAATAATAAGCGAAATAATAAGGTAAATAGACCATTTAAGTCCTCTTTTCCAAATTTTTTCTGAATTCCACTCTTGTCTATCAAGTTTCATCTGTTTGTTTCTGTCGCCTTCAATAGCATATTCTATTTTACGAAAGATCATTTCTAAAAAAATAGTTTGCGGGCATATCCAACCACAAAATATTCTTCCGAAAGCTATGGTAAAAAGAATAATGAATACTAAAGATGCAATTACTCCCAATGTAAGGATAAAGAAATCTTGAGGATAGAAAGGTTGTCCAAAAATAAAGAATTCCCTATCCAGTATATTAAACATTAATAATGGATTGCCATTAATTTTAATAAAAGGAATTATAAAATATATGACGAGTAGTAGGTAACTTACAATGTTTCTGTAATTAGTAAATTTACCTTTTGGTTTTCTAGGAAATACCCATTTTCTCTTTCCAGATTGCTCCATTGTACTAACGGAGTCTCTAAAAGTTTCTGGATTTAAAACTTGTCCTTGTCCGCCACGAAAATTGTTTTCTTCTTGTTGTGACATTTGTAATAGGTTTAAAAAAACTGAAACATAACTTCCCGCTTACTTTTTAGTTCGTCAGGAAATTATGTTTCATTGTTTTTATATTTATAAATATTGTTTACTGTTTCTCCCAGTGAGCTTCTTTTCCGTAAGGAACAGCCCCACCTTCAGCAGGTGTTATTGGCTTTTGCTCCTGGTTAATATGGTAAATATAAGCGGCAACATTTTGAATGTCTTTACCTGTAATCACTCCGTTTTTACCAAAAGCCTGCATTGCAGTTCCTGTAACACCATTTTCAACTACATGGAATACATTCTTGAAGAGTGTTTTCTCATCTTGGTTATTCCAGAAATTATCTGTTAAGTTTGGACCAATTCCACCTCTACCACCATCCATGTGACAGGAAACACAGTTAGTTTTGAAAACTTCTTCTCCTGCAGCAATATTATCTGCAGAATAAGTAGCTGTTTCTATACTAATAGGTGGTTGAGATTTTTCGAATTCAGCAATACTAGCTAATTGAGCTTTGTATTCATCATCGTACTCTTTAATTGGATTTGCAAATTCAGTAAATGAAAAGGCGGTAATATATACTACACAAAAAACAACTCCGAACCAGAATAATCCTAACCACCATTTTGGAAGTTGGTTGTCTAGCTCCATAATTCCATCGAAACCGTGGTCGATAAGAATGTCTTTTTCCTCAGATGAAGATTGCTTTTTGAAAGCACTCTGGTACATTCTTTTCAGATAAGGAATTTTTTTCTGTGCAAGATATTCTGCTTTTTCGTCTGGAGTTAACTTTTTGAATTTTACGTTTTCAATTAAGTCTCCAATCGCATTTTGAATTAAAGCCATAATTGCTCCTATAACTACTGTTCCCCAGAAATATGGGTTAGATAAGAAATCATAGCTTTGGACAAACATATAAAATATAACAACAAGTAGGAATGTTATTATGAGTATGTTTACTAAAACTGGCGTACGTTGTCTCATAGTTGTTGTTTATTTTTTTGAATTAAAATCATCTTCATTATATTCTCCACCTTCGCTATCATCTAGAGGAGCGTTTTCTTCCTCTCTGTAATATTTTTTAGGTCTGCTAAAAACGTATACAATGAGTGCTACGAAGAATATCAGAAAGAGTATTAATGCAATAGTTTGATACAAACCTGTATTTTCACCACTTGAAATAATATCTTTAAGACTTTGAGGAATCATTAATTCTTTTTATTAATTAGTTATTACTAGCTGTTTTTACTTCAGTTGTTTTGATATCCGTACCTAATCTTTGTAGATAAGCGATAAGAGCCACAATTTCTTTCTTCTCCAAATCTCCTGCTGGTCTTGAAGCATATGCTTTTTTCAAATCTGGGGCTTCAGAATAGATATCTTTTACAATTTTAGCAGCTTGATTATTCGCCCATTGAGTAGCGCTATCAATTTCAGATTTTGTATATGGAATATCATAAATTTCTTTCATGAAAACCACTTTGTCTACCATCTGAGATTTATCTAAATCGTTAGCAATTAACCAAGGGTAACGTGGCATAATAGAACCTGGAGATGTAGATCTCGGGTTATACATGTGTTTGTAATGCCATGAACTTGGGTTTTTACCACCTTGTCTATGTAAATCTGGTCCTGTTCTTTTTGAACCCCATAAGAATGGTCTATCATAAACAAATTCTCCAGCTTTTGAGTATTGTCCGTTTTTACCATTAAATCTTACAACTTCATCACGGAAGGGTCTAATCATTTGTGAGTGACAAGAGTTACAACCTTCTCTGATGTATAAATCTCTACCTTCTAATTCTAATGGTGAATAAGGTTTAACCGCAGAAATAGTGGGTACATTTTCTTTTAATGTTAGTGTGGGAATAATTTCTACAGCTCCACCAATTGCAACTGCAACAAATGATAAAATTCCGAATAATAATGGCATTCTTTCTAACCACAAGTGAGCTCCTTCACCTTCTTTTCTTTTGTTAGTAATCGTTGCTAAGGCAGGTGCTTCAGCAGGGACTTCTTTCAAGAATGAACCTTTCTTCACTGTTTTATAAACGTTAACCACCATTAAGATTGCTCCAATTAAATATAAAGAACCTCCAACAAACCTCATATAGTAATAAGGAATGATAGCAGTAACAGTATCTAACCAGTTTTTCCAAAGCAATGTTCCGTCTGGGTTAAATTGTTTCCACATTAAACCTTGAGTGAAACCTGCAATATATAGAGGAACTGCGTAGAAAATAATACCGAAAGTACCTAGCCAGAAATGCCAGTTCGCTAATTTTACAGACCATATTTTGGTTCTCCACATAATTGGAACTAAATAATAGATAACCCCAAATGCCATGAAACCATTCCATCCAAGTGCACCTAAGTGAACGTGTCCAATTACCCAGTCTGTATAGTGGCCAATTTTATTTAATGTTTTTGTCGCTAAGATTGGTCCTTCGAAAGTTGCCATACCATAACAAGTAACAGCTACTACGAAGAATTTAAGAATAGGCTCTTCACGAACTTTATCCCAAGCTCCTCTTAATGTTAATAAACCATTAAGCATACCCCCCCAAGATGGGGCAATAAGCATAATAGAGAACCCCGTTCCTACCGCTTGAGCCCATGCTGGTAAAGCAGTGTATTGTAAGTGATGGGGACCAGCCCAAATATAAACGAAAATTAATGACCAGAAGTGGATAATAGACAGTTTGTATGAGAAAACTGGTCTGCCAGCTGCTTTAGGTAAAAAATAATACATTAAACCTAAAACTGGTGTTGTTAGTACGAAAGCAACAGCATTGTGCCCATACCACCATTGTACAACGGCATCTTTAACCCCTGCATAAGCAGAATATGATTTCCAACCTGTGAATGTTAAAGGAACTTCTAAGTTGTTGAAGATATGTAACATTGCAATTGCAATCCAGGTTCCAATATAGAACCAAATAGCAACATATAAATGTCTTACTCTTCTTTTAGCAATAGTTCCGAACATATTGATACCGAAAATTACCCAAGAAACAGTAATTAAAATATCAATTGGCCATTCGTGCTCTGCATATTCTTTAGAAGTATTAATACCCATTAAGAAAGTAATAGCAACCGCAAGAATCATTAATTGCCAGCTCCAGAAATGCATCCAAGATAAGGTATCGCTATACATTCTTGTTTTAAGCAATCTCTGTAAAGAATAATACGCCCCAGTAAAGAAACTATTACATACGAACGCAAAAATTACCGTGCTGGTATGCAACATTCTAATTCTACCAAATCCAAAAGCACCATGCGAATTGATAAGCCCTTGGATATTCCCAGCAGCTAAACTTTTTACTGTAGGGTCATCAGTACCAAATAAAAATTCTGGAAGTTCAGGGTAAAAAAGCATTAATGCTGCTGTGAGCCCGAAAAGAAATCCCAAGACACCAAACGCAATGGTAGCATATAGAAATGCCCGAACGATATTGTTGTCGTAACTAAACTTTTGTGTTTCCATATTATAAACTATTCACTTTTTTCTTCTATTTTATCTTTAAGATCGCTGTCTTGATCTTCTTTTTTATTCTCTTCTGAAGCGGGATTTAGCTCATCATCAAACAAAATTCTTACTGCAGGTGATTGATCATCTTCAAACTGGCCTTTCTTTGCATTTATTATAAAAACAATCAAAAAAACCAATGCTAAGGAGACACTGCACAAGATCATTAAGTATAGTATATCCATTTGATGACAAAGTTAACCTATTATGGGGTCCAAATTTAGTGAAAAATAATGATATTAATCAATCAATGTTAAATTATGTTAATTTAAAATCTATCTAAATAAACCTTGTATTTAAGGCTTTTTGAAGTATTTGTTTCCTGCTATCCAAGTAGATAATGTGGTAAATACAACTACTGTAATTGAGCTTATTGGCATTAAAATAGCAGCAAATAAAGGAGACATATGTCCAGAAACTGCAAAACTTAACCCAATAATATTGTAGAAAAAACTAATCATAATTGTAATTTTTACAATCTTGATAGATGTTTTACAAAGTTCTAAGTAACGATCTAAAATACTTAGTTTTTCACCGTTCATAATAACATCGGATGATGGAGTGAAAGAATTACTGTCATCTGCGATGGCAATTCCTACATCGCTTTGTTTTAGAGCTCCCGCATCATTTAATCCATCTCCGAGCATCGCTACTTTTTGGTGATTATCTTGTAGATTTTTAATGTAATTTAATTTGTCTTCTGGACTTTGGTTGAAAGCCATATTTTGACAACTAGGGACTATATTTTTAAGTTGATTTTCCTCCGAAGAATTGTCACCACTTAAGATGTATAGCTTATATTCATTGAGCTTTTTGAACAGATTAGAAAGGTTCTCTCGATATTCATTCTTAAATACAAATTTCCCTATGAATTCAGAATTTTTACTGATGTAAACGGCAGTTTCAAGGTTTTTTGATTCTTGATAATTGTATTTTGCAGATCCTATTTTGTAAAGATTTCCACGAACATTTGCGGAGTAGCCTTTACCAGTTTCTTCAATATAATTTTCTACTGGGAAATATTCATCTTTTGCTTCTAGATATTCATAAATGGACTTTGATAAAGGGTGATTAGAGTTTTTTACCAAGGATTTAATATTAAGCAAGTCAAATTCAGATATTTCTAAACCTTCATATTGAATGTTTGATTTCTTTCTATGAGTGATGGTTCCAGTTTTATCAAAAACTAAACTGTCTATTTTGGCGATTTTTTCAATTGTTAAACTGTCTTTTACATAGAATTTATTTCTTCCTAAAATTCTCATAATATGCCCGAAAGTAAATGGTGCAGAAAGCGCTAATGCACAAGGACAAGCGATAATTAAAATTGCAGAAACCACTTGGAACATCTTTTCCCAATCGGAAACTATAGACCAATAAATTCCAGAAACAAGTGTTATAGCAAGAATAACGATTGTGAAATATTTACTAATCCTATTGGTAAGGGTGTCTAAACCAGTTTCGTGTTTTTTGAAGGCTTCTTTGTTCCAAAGTTGAGTAAGATAGCTTTGGTCCACATTTTTTATCACTTCAAGTTCCAAAGAAGCTCCAATTTGTTTTCCTCCAGCAAAAATTTTATCACCTGGTTTTTTGCTAATGTTAACACTTTCTCCTGTAATAAAGCTGTTGTCGATATTTCCTTCACCATTAATTAAAATGGAATCTACAGGGATAATTTCTTCGTTTCTTACTAAAATTCTGTCGCCAACTTTAATTTCAGAAAGAAGAATATTGTCTTGTTTTCCATTGAAATCTACTTTGGTAACGGCAATAGGGTAGAAAGATTTATAATCTCTATCATAAGAAAGAGCAGAGTATGTTCTTTTTTGGAAATATTTCCCTAAAAGCATGAAGAAAAGGAGTCCACAAAGCGTGTCGAAGTAGCCAGGACCATAATCTGTAATAAATTCGTAGATGCTTCGTCCATAAAGCATGAAGATTCCTAAAACAATGGGAACGTCAATATTAATGACTTTGTTTTTTAATCCGTACCAAGCTGATTTATAATAATCAGATGCGGAATAAAACACCACTGGACAAGATAATGCAAACATTAAAAACCTAAAAAGATGCTTGTAGTTTTGCATAAAAGCATCATTTCCGCCAATGTATTCTGGGAAAGACAAAAACATCCCATTTCCGAATGCGAATCCTGCAACGGCTAATTTTAGAAGTAAACTTTTATCAAGATTGTCTTCTATTTTTTCTGCAGTTTCTAAATTAATTACGGGTTTATAACCTAAATCTGTTAAAAATTTCGCAAGTTCACTAAGTTTTAATTCATTGTGGTTGAATGATATCTGAACATTCTTTCTGGTAAAATTTACTTGTGAATATTTAATGTTCGGATTTAAAGTCTGTAAACTTTCAAGAAGCCAAATACATGATGAACAATGAATAACAGGAATTTTAAAAGTAACCAAAGTGGTGTTTCCTTCAGAGAAATCTGTTATTTTATTGAAAACTTCTGGAGTGTCTAAATAATCAAATTGTGTAGAATGCTCATCTGGACGAATCCCAGACTGTTTATTAAGTTGATAAAAGTTATCTAAATTATTAATATTTAATATCTCGTAAACCGATTTGCAACCTTGACAACAAAATTCCTTCTCATCGAAAATTATTCTTTCCTTTTCAATGGGTAATCCACAATGATAACAATTCTTACTCACCTCCATAATATATTGACTTACAAAATTATAACAAATTTAATTTGTATGTGGATTGAAAAAGTTATAATTTTGTGATAAATGTCATAAAAAATGTCGGAGGAGAAACAAATTAACATCGAACAGAAATTTATTGAAGTATTTAATGATGAAGGATTTAAGAAGAGGCTAAGTCCAGAAGATTACGAAAAATACATTAGTACAAAACAACTGCTAAGTTTTCAGAAAAATGATACTATTTTTGGCGAGGATGAAACTCCAAAAGGCGTTTATTTTTTGAGTAAAGGTGCTGCCAAATTGTCAAAATCTGGAGCATTTGGGAAAGACCAAATCTTAAGATTAATTAAAGAAAAAGATATTGTTGGCTACCGATCAATGCTTTGTGGTGAAAATTTTCAAGCGAAAGCTGAAGCTATGACGGATGTTGAATGTACTTTTATGCCTGCAGATGTTTTTATGCATTTATTGGAAGTGGATTCTGCTTTGTCTTTTGTAATGCTTCAAAAAATTGCCTACGAATTAGGAGAATCTTCTAATACCATTACTTTCTTGGCGCAAAAAACAGTAAGAGAAAGATTAGCAGAAATTTTACTTCTTTTAGAACAAAAATTGGGCACGGATCCTGAAGGTTTTATTAAAATTTCCCTTACAAGAGAAGAAATTGCCAATATTATTGGTACGGCAACTGAAAGCGCTATTCGTTTGATTTCAGAATTCAAACAGGATCAGCTTATTGAAGTTGACGGAAGAAACATCCGAATTTTAAATCATGAAAAACTTATGAAACTAGGGCATGTAGTTTTATAAATTCAAATATTTTGAGTCGGCAAAAGCCGACTTTTTAATTATTACCACAACAAAAAAATTAGAGAAATGTCTGTACATTCAGAAATCAAGAAAATAACTACCGAAACTTTACGCAAGATGAAGTTCGATAAAGATAAAATCACCATGATTACGGCTTACGATTTTACAACGGCTAAAATGGTAGACGCAGGTGGAGTGGATGCTATTTTGGTTGGAGATTCTGCAGCCAATGTTATGGCGGGTTTTGAGACGACACTTCCTATTACATTGGATCAAATGATTTATCACACACAATGTGTAGTTCGAGGAGTGGATAGGGCTTTAGTAGTTGCGGATTTACCCTTTGGAACTTACCAAAGTAATCCCGAAAAAGCGTTGGAATCTGCGGTAAGAATGATGAAAGAAGGAGGAGCCCACGCAGTGAAAATTGAAGGAGGAAAGGAAATTGAAGATTCCCTTAAGAAAATTGTGAATGCTGGAATTCCTGTAATGGCGCACTTGGGCTTAACACCACAATCTATCTATCAGTTCGGGACTTATAAAGTTCGTGCTAAAGAAGATGCTGAGGCCGAAAAATTAATTGCTGACGCCAAATTGGTGGAAGAATTAGGCTGTTTTGCATTGGTTTTAGAGAAAATCCCTGCCAATTTAGCTCAAAAAGTTTCTGAAAGCATTTCTATTCCAACTATTGGTATCGGAGCAGGAGCAAATTGTGATGGACAAGTCTTGGTGTATCACGATATGGTGGGTATGAACAAAGGTTTCTCACCTAAATTTTTAAGAAGATATTTAGATTTATATACAGAAATTACTGGCGCTGTTGCCAATTACGTGAAAGACGTAAAATCGGTTAATTTCCCTAATGAAAGTGAAAGTTATTAAACTATGAATATGAAGAATTTAATGGCAGCGCAAGCGGGTGTTTCAATTGCTGCAATTGTATGTTTGGTAATTGGTTGGATGCAGCCTTTTTCTCCAGTAATTAATGATTTTATCTACAATAAACTGTTTTATATTTTGGTGGGGGTGAGTTTTATTTTACAAGCGCCAACTTTAGCAAATCAAAAATTCAAAATCCCTATGTATATCGCAGCAGGACTTTGTATTGTTGGTGTTTTTTTACCAACTGAAACAAGACTTGCTGGTATTAAAACTATTGGATTAGTTGCGGGAGTTATCATGTCTTTATTTGGAAGAAATAGAAGCGTAAATTAAAAATGGCGGATCAAAAATTTTCTTCTGAACAAATTGTTTTTGAAGACAATCATATTATAGTTATTAACAAAAAAGCGGGTCAGCTTGTTCAAGGAGATAAAACAGGTGATGAATCCTTGTTAGAATTAATAAAAGATTTTATCAAAATAAGAGATGCTAAACCAGGAAATGTTTTTTTAGGTTTGGTTCATCGTATTGATAGGCCTACTTCTGGTTTGGTGATTTATGCGAAAACTTCAAAAGCACTTTCTCGTTTGACGCAAATGGTGAAAAACCGCGAGATTAAAAAGACCTATTGGGCTTTGGTGGCAAAGGAGATGATTCCCTCTTCTCAAAAATTGGTGCATTATTTAAAGAAAAACGAGAAAAATAATAAAGCCATCGTTTTTCCTAAAGTGACAGAAGGTGCCAAAGAAGCGATTCTGACTTATACTATTATTAAAGTTCTGGACAATTATCAATTATTGGAAATCGATTTGGAAACAGGTCGTCATCATCAAATTCGGGCACAACTTTCAAAAATTGGAATTCCGATTAAAGGCGATTTAAAATACGGTGCGCCAAGATCCAATCCCGATGGAGGAATATCGCTTCATGCTAGAAAACTAAATTTTATACATCCCGTAACGAAAGAAGAGATTGAAATTGTAGCGTCTGTTCCGCAGAATGATCCTATTTGGAAGGCTTGTGAATGATTAAGAAAATATTTCTATCTAATAAAAAAACGACATTATTGTCGTTTTTTTTATTCATAAGAACAATATTCTTTTCTTTGTTTTTGTTCTTTTTTCATGTTTTAAATCGGGGTTGTTGAAAATTGATAATATTTACTTGTTTTACTTGTGTTTTTTTTAATCATTTTTATACATTTGTGAAAAATATATATAATTATGCTAAAGAATTACATGATGAGTTTTTTTTCTAATACTAGGAATAAAACTTTAAGAAAATGCCTTTTGACTGCTGGCTTTGCTGTAGCATGTTCTCAAGGGGTGAGTGGACAAGTTAGTGAATATACATTTTCACAATCAAATGGTACTTTTAATAGTATTAAAACCACGGGTACGCTGGTTACAGGAAGTGAGGCTACAACTTCTGCTACAAATGATACATCTGGCTGGTCGGTTACTATTCCTTTTAATTTTAATTTTAATGGAGTTAATTATACAGAGGTATATGTTAATTCTAATGGAGCTGCTAGTTTTGGTGCAACTACGAGTACGTTGTCAAGTATTATATCTGGAACTGGCACCTATGCTGGTGCTGCTGCTGTCATGAATAGAGATTTGTGGGGTGTATTTATTACTTCAGGAGTAACAACAACAGGCTCTAATGTTATTACTAACGTTGCTTCTTTTAAAGGGATTGAAATTGGAAAAACTTTAAACAATGTAAGTGGAATTCCTGCCAGTACTACTATTACTGCATATGATGAAGTTGCAGGCACAATTACAATGTCAAATAATGCAACATCAAGTTCATCTGCAGCAGTGGTGCGTTATGGTACAGGTAAAGTTCTTACAGCAGTAGAAGGAACTGCTCCTAACAGGGTTTTTGTAATAGAATGGTTTGGATACAATGATTATTCAACTGCTGTTACGGGTTCTAATTTTATGAGTTTCCAACTTAGATTAGCAGAAACAACTAATGTGGTTTCTTTTGTTTATGGAGATTATTATAATGTGAATACTACTTCTAGAACCAACCAAATTGGTTTAAGAGGTGCTTCAAATGCTGATTTTAACAATAGAACAGGTGCTACAGCAACTCCTTGGAGTTCTACAACAGCGGGAACATCTAATTCAATGACGGTTTCTAGAGACAATACTAACTTTCCTGCATCTGGTTTAACATTCTCTTGGACTCCGGCAACATGTCTTAGACCTACGGGTATTAACGCGACTTCTATTACTCAAACTTCTGCAATAATTAATTGGACCGCTCCTTCTACTACTGTAGGAAATGGGTACGATGTGTATATTTCAAATGTTAATACTGCACCTATAAGTACAACTGCGCCAACTTTTCCGAATGTTACTGGCTTATCAACCCCTTCTGGTATTTTACAACCTTCAACAAAATACTATGTTTGGCTAAGATCAAATTGTTCTACAACGGATGTTAGTGAATGGTCAGTATTTCCATATTCCTTTTTTACGCTATGTCAAGATATTCCTTTATTAAGCACTAATGGAGCTACAGTTTGTCCTGGTGCTACGGCTGTTCTTACGGCTACGGCTGCAGCTGGGGGAATTGTTAAATGGTTTGATTCTCAAACTGGTGGGAATGCTCTTGGGACAGGAAATGCCTTTACTACCCCTGCGTTAAATGCTACTACCACATATTATGCTGGAACTATTGTTGATAACTTTACGCAGGGTTCAGTAGGATTTGCTAATGCTGTGTCAACAAGTGGTTATACTTTGGATGCAGGATTAATTTTTGATGCGTTAACATCCTTTAATTTAGATGGGGTTTACGTTTATCCTATGGGTACTGGTGCGGGTACTGCAACTATTGCATTAGTAGATGGTAATGTGTCTCCGGCAACTGTATTGCAACAAGTGACTGTTAATCTTACCGGTTCTGCTGTTCCTTATGTGAAAACTTTTGTGCCTCTTAATTTTACAATTACTCCAGGAAATAATTATAAACTAATGATGCTTTCAAGAGCAGGGGGTGTAAGTGGATTAGTTAGAGAATCTGGAACTTCATGGGGTAGTTATCCTCTTACATTAGCAAATGTTGTATCAATTACTGCAGGTAATTTATCGGGCAATAGTCCTACAACATCATATTATTATTTCTATGATTGGCAAGTAACCGTAGGTTGTCAAGGCCCAAGAACAGCTGTTGTTGCTACTGTTGATGCGGCGGGATGTTTAGCGACGAGTGAAGTGAATATGAAAGAGAGCTTCAAAGTATATCCTAATCCGTTTACAGATGTTGTAAATATTTCTAATGCGGATAAAGTGAAATCTGCTACAGTTATGGATGTTTCAGGAAGATTGGTGAAAACTATTGAAAAAGTTTCAGAGAAAATTAATCTTTCCGACTTGAAGACAGGAGTGTATCTTCTTAACTTAGAATTAAAAGATGGTTCTAAGGTTTCTCATAAAATTATGAAGAAATAAAATTCTGATATTTCAATAAAAAAAAGCGGCAAATTTTGCCGCTTTTTTTGTGTTATTTTGTGTTCATTAATCCGCCATTGTCATCTTTTGGAATGTCGTTTTTCAGCATATTCGGGTCTTCTTTGGCTAATTTATTCTTGGTCGGAATTTTATAATTAATAGAGAATCCAAACTGGCGACTATCCCAACGGTTGTTAAGGTAGATTGGCGATGGCGTGTTCACGGTTTTGAAATTCATTCTACTGCTGTTGAAAATGTCATTTGCAAATAGACTTAGCGTAATTCTGTCTTTATTAAATTTCTTACTAAAATTCAAATCAACACGATTCATAATAGGTTGAGTCGCTTGGAAGAAATAATAATTTCCTTTGGTGGAATAGCTAAATGTAGGTGAGAATTTTATTTGATATGGTAAAATAAACTGCCCTGTTACATTAAAAAACCACATGCCTTTTTTGTCTGCAATTTCTTTAATATCCTGGAACTGATATCCTGTGTACAGATACAAAAAGTTAATTTTATCAGGATTAAAATTAAACTTCATGATTTCGCTAAAAGGCTTACTGAAAATCATTAAAGGAACAGGTAAACCAACGTTGAAACTATGCTGTGTTAAACTATTAATGTTAACATTGGTCTGCGAAATATTGTAACCGTCGCGTTCCACATACATCATCACCTGATTGTCCACTTTGCTCACGTTATAACTTATAAAAGCATAATCGAAAGCACTTAATTTAGCTTCAAAATTGTCATAAATGGTTGGCTGAACATTTGGGTTTCCGGAAATGTCAACATTCGGATTTTGGAAAGTTGTGTTATTGGGGTTCAGTTGACCTGTAGATGGCAAACTTATTTTTCGGTTGTAGTTTAAATTGAAATATAAAGATCTTGCAAAATCATATTGAATACTCGCATTTGGAAATAATTCAAATTTTTTGAAAGCCGTTAAATCGTCCCAAGTATTTTGAGCCACATTCAGAGATTGACCCGAAATATCATAATCTTCGGCTCTCAGACCTGCAATAAAACTGAATTTTTTCAATTTAGCATTCAATTCTGCATAAGTTGAAGTGGTCTGTCTTTGGTACTCTAAATTTTGGATTCCCATAAAGTCAGTTGTAAAATTCACTTTTTCATATAAACCACCAAAACTAAATTTCCCTTCATCAAGAAGTTTAATCGGTTGCGAATAATCTACACGAAGATTATAAAAGTCTTGATTGGAAGCATTGTTAAAGTCGGTATTTGTTTGGATTGAACCCAAAGGGAAGTTGACAAAATTATCGCCTTTTTGATCAAATTTTGATTGGAAGTTTGAGTAATTCATTTTGATGTCTAACTTTTGGTTTTTGTCATCAAAACGTTTTTGGTAAGTAGCTGTAATTTCGTTTCTGTCGCTTTTGGTTTTACCTTTTCCAAGATTTAAATAATCTGCAACAACAAAATTGCCAGAACCAATTGGTGTTTCAAATTGCGCAGTTCCGTCCGAATTGTTGTAAGTATCGTTGTTTGAGGTGTAATAATCGTAGTTCAGTAATAATCTGTCTTTTCCAATATCAAAAGTCATGGCACCTTTTGCGAAATATCCTCTCGAATATTTATCTGCAAAACCTTTTGATAAATCATCCATTTCGTTGCTGCTAAAGGCTTCTGCATAAGTTTGACCAGCACTAAACTGCCACCCGAACCATTTATTTCGTGAGTTTAAAACGATACTATTGTTAAAACGATTTCTAAATTTATCATAATCAGAAAAACGATAACCTCCAGAATAGGTTGCTGTAAGATAATTTTTTGCTGATTTAGAAGTTATGATATTTAAAATAGCACCTCCAGAAGTGGCAGGAAATTCTGCGCCAGGTTGTGTTATGACTTCAATTCTATCTATTGCCGAAGCGGGCATTCCTTCCAAAAAAGCAGTAAGATCGTTGGTGGAAATATTCATCGGTCTGCCGTCCATATAGACTTGGAGGGGTTTTCCTTGATACATCATTCCAGCAATATCCGTAACCACCATTCCTGGAAGTTTTTTAATTCCTTCCAATGAAGAACCAGAATTAAGATTGGCTTGTTCCGAGAAATCAAAAATCGTTCTGTCTGCTTTTTGTTCAACGGCTTTTTTAGTTTTTGTAATTGTTACCGCTTCTATTTGTTTTTCTTTAGAAGTTTCTGTTTTTGTTTGCTGTGCAAATCCTATTTGAAAACTCAAAACCAAACTTGCTGCGAAAATAATTTTTTTGTTCATAAATTCTAATCTAAATAATAAGACTATTTTTTTGCAAGTTTGTTACAATTGTATAAAAAAAGGATGAAAAATCTATCAAAAAAACCGCTCCAAAGGAAGCGGTTTTAATATTTAATGCAAAACAAGTTTAGTTTTCTTGTTGCTTAATTAAGTTAAGAGCAGAACCTGCTTTAAACCAATCGATTTGTTGCTCGTTGTAAGTGTGGTTTGCAATAACGGTGTCTTTTGTTCCGTCGTTATGAACAAATTCTAAAGTCAATTGTTTTCCTGGAGCAAATTGGTCAAGGTCTAAGAAATTCACCACATCGTCTTCACGAATTTTGTCGTAATCCGACTTGTCAGCGAAAGTTAAGCCAAGCATTCCTTGTTTTTTCAAATTCGTTTCGTGGATACGTGCAAAAGATTTTACCAAAACGGCTTTCACACCCAAATGTCTTGGCTCCATGGCAGCGTGTTCTCTTGAAGAACCCTCACCGTAATTTTCGTCACCAACAACAATAGAAGGAACTTTAGCCGCTTTGTAAGCTCTTGCTACTTTTGGAACTTCGTCGTATTGACCCGTCAATTCATTTTTCACTTTGTTGGTTTCCATGTTGTAAGCGTTCACCGCTCCAATCAACATATTGTTTGAAATATTATCCAAGTGACCTCTGTATTTCAACCATGGACCCGCCATAGAAATGTGGTCGGTTGTACATTTTCCGAAGGCTTTAATTAAAACTTTAGCTCCGGTAATATTTTTACCGTCCCAAGCTGGAAATTCTTCTAGTAATTGAAGTCTGTCCGAAGTTGGACTTACCACCACCTGAACGTTAGAACCATCTGCGGAAGGCGCTTGGTAACCATTATCGTCCACCGCGAAACCTTTAGCTGGAAGTTCAAAACCTTTTGGCTCGTCTAGTCTTACTTGCTCGCCAGCTTCGTTGGTTAAAGTATCGGTAATTGGATTGAAATCTAAACGTCCCGAAATTGCTACTGCAGCTACCATTTCTGGAGAAGCTACGAAAGCGTGTGTATTCGGGTTTCCGTCGGCTCTTTTTGCGAAGTTTCTGTTGAAAGAGTGGATAATTGAGTTTTTCTCGCCTTTGTCAGCGCCTTCTCTGTCCCATTGTCCAATACAAGGTCCACAAGCGTTGGTGAAAATTCTAGCGTTTTCAAATTTTCTGAAAGAATCTAAGAAACCATCTCTTTCCGCTGTGAATTTCACTTGCTCAGAACCTGGGTTGATTCCTAATATGGCTTTTGGTTTTACGCCTTTAGCCACCGCATCTTCAACGATGGAAGCAGCTCTAGATAAATCTTCGTACGAAGAATTGGTACAAGAACCAATTAATGCCCATTCTACTTCTAAAGGCCATCCGTTTGCTTCCGCTTTTGCTCTGAATTCAGCCACTGGAGTTGCTAAATCTGGAGTGAAAGGTCCATTTAAATGTGGAGAAAGCGTAGAGAGATCAATTTCAATAACTTGATCGAAATATTGCTCTGGATTGGCGTACACTTCAGCATCACCTGTTAAATGTTCAGCGATTTTATCAGCGGCATCCACAATATCTTGTCTTCCCGTTGCAGAAAGATATCTTCTCATGGAATCATCATACCCGAAAGTGGAAGTGGTCGCACCAATTTCCGCCCCCATATTACAAATTGTTCCTTTTCCTGTTGCAGAAAGAGATTGTGCACCTTCTCCAAAATATTCCACGATGCAACCTGTTCCTCCTTTTACCGTAAGAATTCCAGCTACTTTTAGGATAACGTCTTTAGCAGAAGTCCATCCCGACATTTTGCCAGTTAATTTAACACCAATCAATTTTGGCATTTTTAGTTCCCAAGCCATTCCAGCCATTACGTCAACGGCATCAGCGCCACCAACACCAATCGCCACCATTCCTAAACCACCTGCGTTTACGGTGTGAGAGTCGGTACCAATCATCATTCCACCCGGGAAAGCGTAATTTTCTAATACCACCTGGTGAATAATTCCTGCTCCTGGTTTCCAGAAACCGATTCCGTATTTATCACAAACAGAACTCAAAAAGTTGAAAACCTCAGAGTTTTTGTTAATTCCTTCTTGCAAATCTTGCTCTGCACCCACTCTTGCCTGAATCAAGTGATCCGCATGCGCTGTTGAAGGAACGGCAACTTTGGTTTTTCCAGCTTGCATAAACTGTAACAAAGCCATCTGCGCGGTTGCATCCTGCATTGCCACTCTGTCTGGAGCGAAATCTACATAAGAATTCCCTCTTTCATAAGCTTGTGTCGCGTTACCTTCCCAAAGGTGCGTGTAAAGAATTTTTTCTGAAAGTGTCAACGGTTTTCCCACAATTTCTCTCGCTTTTGCGATTCTTTCAGGGTAACGGTCGTACACTTTTTTGATCATGTCAAGGTCAAAAATCATATCTTAATTTTTTAATATTAATAGTATTTAAAAAAGGCTATACAATTTACAAATTATTTTCGATCAGAGAATTACTTATTTTTTTCTTTAGAATTAAAATAAATAAGAAGATAGGTTCTTTAACGAATTCAGCCTTGCTATTTGGATGGAAATTTCGTGCCTTTAGCGTGTAAACAAATTAGAAAATTTGAATTTCGATGATGGGAATTTTGGATAAAGTTTTTATTAAAATGAAATTAAGCACAAAGCAAAATATGAATATCCGTAAGATTGCCTAATAATTTTTATATTTTTGTAATTCAAATTATTACAGATGAATATTTTCAGTTTTACGGCGAATTTTGGAACCGAAGAAGATTGTAGAAAACACTTTAAGCAGCAGAGAGATATACAGGGAATAAAATGTTCAAAATGTGAGTG
>JAEWOR010000054.1 GCA_023399595.1 Bacteroidota bacterium
TTAATATGAATATGGTAAACGAACAATGGAAAACGAAAGGCGATGAAGGTGAATACTGGGAAGATGAAAAAACAAGAGAATGTAAAAATCAAAACTTTGTTTTATTTAACAGTGTTCGTTTTAGTGAATACGAGCTAGAATTTATTCGTGTGAGTCTTCATGAAGATGATAATCATACACCGCCAATTTCATTAGAATGATGAGTCCTGATGCTGGTGGAACAGACCAAGTAACCCAAAACAGAGGTTATGTAGCCATCCCCGAAGTGGGCGACCAAGTAATGGTAGGCTTTGTGCATAATCATCCTGATAGACCTTTTGTGATGGGTGGTATGTTTCATGGACAAGTAGGACTTGGGGGTGGAGCCGACAACAGAGTAAAGTCTATACAAACAAGAAGTGGTCACCGAGTGGTTTTTACAGAGGATGAGAGCATTGTAATAACCGATAAATCTGGAAATGAAATCCATCTAGATACTACGGGAAGTAATATAACCATTACTGCTCCGGAAACAATGACTTTTAATGCTAAAAACATGAACTTTAACGTTGGTGAGAATATGACCTCAACAATTGGAAGCAATCAAAGCACAACCGTTGGACAAAATCAAAGTAATTCTGTAGGAATGAGCCAAACAGAAAGCGTTGGAGCAATAAAAAATGTAACTGTTGGGGGAAATTTCATGACGAATGTGATTGGGAAAATGGTGGAAATGATTACTGGTAATAAAGAATCTCACACAGAAAAGGATAGAGTAAGAACTACTAATGGAAAAGTAGAAATGCAAAGTCAAGGAGTACAACAAATGCATTCAGAAAAAGAAGTACAGAATAATTCAGGAGAAAAGTCTAAAAACCATTAACCCATGAGTAAAGAAAGTTATATTGGTGGTGATTATATTGAAACTACTGGTGGTGATAATTTACTTTTTGCCAAAGGAAATATTGTAAATTCCTCAGCTTTAGAAATAATACAAGAGGGTAAAGAAAATGGCGTTGTTTATGGAGAACCAATGCAACCACCTAAAATTGATTTAGAACAAAAAACAAAATGTTATTGTGAGAAAGAGTTTTCTGTTGATGATATAAAAGCTTTTTATAAATCTAAGAAGCTTTTTGGCGCTAAAAATTGTCCATTGCCAGAAAAAACTAAAACATATGAAGCGTTTACAGAAGCTTTGAATAAAGCTATGAAAGCAAACAATATAAATACATGTTTAAGAAAAGCACATTTTTTAGCTCAAATCGAAACAGAATCTGATAGACTTAATACAACAATGGAGTATGCAAGTGGATGGGATTATGACCACTCAACGCATGAGGATGATTATAATAGTTTTAAGCCTTATGTTAATTATAAAAAAGATAAAAAGTTAAGTGAAGAATTACATAAAAAATATACTACTGCACAAATTAAAAAACTCCAAAGAGGCTATAATAGATATAATGAATGTATATCACATGGACATAAAACAAAAGGAGACGGACCAAAATACAAAGGAAAAGGATTAATTCAGTTAACCTGGAAAGATACTTATGAAAAATATTTTAATCATCTTCATAAACCCGAACTAATTAAAACTCCAGAAGTTGTTGCAAGTGACTTGAATTATTCTTGCGATTCTGCTGGATGGTTTTGGAATAGCAGAAATCTTGGAGATTATGCAGATAAGGATGACTTAATTTATATATCTGTAAGGATAAATGGGGGACTAAATGGTTTTTCACATAGAAAAGACAATATTAAAACCATACTTGAGTTAATGAAAATTCAAGATAATTGCAAAACAAATAAATTAAAGTTAATTGGAAAATACAAATATGAAACAAGCAATATTAAAACACTTAAATGGGGAAAAAATAACAAATCTAAAATTGAAAAATTTGATGATTAGATTATTATTTATAAACATTTTATTATTGCCATTATTTATATATTCTCAAAATATTGAAGGAAGTTATTATTCAACTGATGGCAAGTGTAAAATAAATCTAACTATTGGTAAAAAAAATGATTACATATTTTACCTTAAAAAAAGGAAAATAAAAAGAGGAAGTTTAAACATTACCAAAGAAAATAAAATTACTTATTTAGATTTCAACGAAATAAGTTCTATGTATTCTAATGATACAATTTATATTCAAAATTCAGGAAATTCAAATAACGAGTATTTATATTTTAATCAATGTAATGAAAAATTTATTTATTTAGTAAAAAAAAATATTACAGCTTGTAAAAAAAAGAAAATTGGAAATAAATAGTATTCTAATTTATAGTAATAATAGATAATAAAATTAGACGATGGGTAGTTTAATCTCGATTTAGCAAGGAACAGTGTGGAAGCCGCACCAAGTCCAGAAGGAGTCCCTGCAGATATGAAAACATTTACACCTCAAAAATGAAAAATACATTTATAAAAATTATCTTGGTAATAACAATTCTGATATTGTTAATTGTATCAATAAAAAAAATATTCATGAAAAATATAGCCTGTAAAACAGAGAACGGATATGAATTAATAGGTTATGGAGGTAAGCCTGTAGATATTACGCATAAAATCGAAAAAGAAAACTGTGAATGTCTCAACCAAACTGTAATGGTGAATCCCAAAGCAATGCAATTTAACAAGAATCAACTTGATTTACTAAGAAAAGAACTTCCAAATTGGGCAAAAAAAGAATATAAAAAACTTTTCTACTAATGATGAAAAATCATTAATTAATGAATTAAATATTTCAGATAATGAATTATTAAAAAAATTTAAATATAAGTTTTCATATTTCGGTAAACCAATACAAGAAGAAATTCCCATCTATATCTATACTATAAAATCTGTACCTGCTTATTGTCCAAATTACATCCAAGAATATTCGATGTATGGCAAGAAAGATAATTTTGGTTTTGAAATATATCCAATAAATGATAAGCCTGAATACCCCCTTATTGAAAATAAAGATTGGGCAAAAAATGAATTTGGGATAGAATAATTTAGATAATAAAAAAATCATAGAATTTTCTTCACATCATCATCGATAAATCGGTAATGAAATCCATTTGGATCCACAGGTAGCAGTATCAATATAACAGCTCCAGAAACAATCAATATCAAATGCAAAAATATGAATATTCATATTGCAGAAAATATGACGACTACTGTTGGTTCTAATCAAACAGATAGTATAGGTCTGAACAGAAGCCAATCCGTTGGTATGAACACCACTCAAACCGTTGGAGGCATGAAAATGACTTCGGTTGTAGGGGATGCAAGCATGTTTATCACAGGTAAACTAATGGAAGTGATTAATGGGGATGTACATAGTGAAACGAAGAAACAAAGGAATGAAATTTCCCATGATGATATTGATGTATCTTCTCAAAAAACCATTAATAATAATGCTCAAGTAGAAGTAAAAAATAATAGTGGAGAAAAATCTAAAAATCATTAATTATGTCTCGTACAAGAATTGTAAAAGGTAAGTATACCAAAATAATTGGTGAAAATTATAACGTTTCAGCAGAAGGGAATATTTCATATAATGCAATGAATGAAGTTAGGGATAATGGTATAGATAAAGGCGTATTCTATGGCAACTACGAGAAACTTGGGAGTGAAGTAAGTGATGATTTTGATATAAGATTTTCTTTGAGAAAAGATAAAACCTATACAACTGTAGTTCCCTTCGGAATTTTACACTATAGCGGAAATTACGAAAATTCAAATTTTGTTTTTGATTATTCTTTAATGCTTGGTAATATTGACAGTTTGGAGTTTAAAGTATTAAATGAAGATGGAACTACTCTTTATGCAATTACTAGTTTACCAGAAGTTGTTGTATCCGCAAGAAGACTCTCTCTGCTAGCAGAAGATCTTGTAAAAAATAAACCACAATATAACCCATTAAAACCAGTAATAACATGGGATTGGAAAAGTATTTTTGACCCTTATAATACTGTTTCTAGTGATTATACTAAAATTGGCAGTTATGTTATTTTTTGGGATGGATTTGATAATAATGATGTTTATGATAGTGCTAAGTTTAATAATAAAAAACTAAAAGCTGTTATTAAAGCCAAAAAGAAGGGGATAGAAAAAACTGCAGAAGTAGAATTTACCACAAAATACAAAGAAGTAGATTGGGTAGATGTAAAAATTGACAGAAAAAATAAAAAAATTGAGACTACTTTAAGAGTAAATTTAAAAGATGGAGGTGAAAATGGATTAAAATGTGATACCATTAGCAATTCGTTTGAGCCTTCGATGATTGAAACCAAATGCCCTTGGGATGAAATTCCTTCATCTGCAATAAACTCTAGTCAGCCAATTATAAAAACAAGAACGAAAAATTTTTCAGATTTAGAAAAATTAGCAATTGACGGCTTGAATTATCATTGGGGAAGAAATAGCAACCATTCTGTTGCTAAAGATGTCAAAATAATAGGAGAATCTTATGAAGTATATATTGATGCAGTAAATACAGAATCTAATTCTATGGATGATATCAGTTTAATATACAACACAAATGGAAGTTGGATGCGCTCTGGAAATCCTGGTTCAGCAACTGGAAATCCTATTTCTTGGGTCGGAAATCTTATTTCACGAGAGGCAATTTGTTATAATGTTGGATATATTTATGAATATCATTATAAAAACAAGTGGAGTTATCAGACGGAAATTTTAGAAGATAAAGAATTTGAATTTACTTCTGCTCATGAAATTGGACATGAAATATTGAAATCTTATGGAGGCACTACATATTCTTATGGTCACAAAGGCAGTGTAAATGTAGTTACACAAAATATGAAAGACGATTCTCCCCCTTATCCTTCTGGTGGCGAAATAGATATTATGCCCTATTATCCTTCTTCTCCTCCTCCCTCAATGTATAATAGATATGTTGCAGCAGAAAAAGATGTTTTAAGTTTAATATGGTTAACAAAAATTAAAATTAATTAATAATGAAAATATTTGCCATCATCCTTGTTGTTGCTTTTTACGCTTGTTCTACAAAGGAACCAAAATATATACAAGGATATATCTATAACGAATACAGAAAACCTGTAAAAGGTATTAAAATTGAAGATCCTAACAATAACATTCTTTTTTCTATTTCCGATGATAAGGGTTATTTTAGGATAAATCAAATGATAAAAGGTACATATTTGTATGTAATTAAGGATGAAAAAAAAATTGATTCAATTTATGTTGTAAGAACACATCCTGAAAGAGGCATGAGTTACTCTTTTGTTGAAGGAAAAAATGATACTGTTTTTGTGAATATGAAAAAGCAAAAAATAATAAGTCAATAACTTATTATAAAAAAATATTTAAATTAATGATAGAAAACGAGTGGCTGCTGCAGAAAAAAATGTTTTAGGGCTAATTTGGTTAACCAAAATAAAAATAAAATGAAAAAATTTTTAATATCAATTCTTATTTATTTGCAATATCTTGTGTAAGAGATGTTGAACGTATAAAAATGGAATGCTATATATATGATTACCAGACAAAAAAGCCTTTACAAAATGTCAAAATCATACAAATGTTAGATGGGAAAAGAACTGTACAAGCAAAAACATCCGAAAAAGGGTATTTTGAGATAGACCAATCTACAAAATTATCTTTTGGAATGGAAAGTCATAAGTTAGCTAATATATTTTTTATAGAAAAAAACGGTTTTCAAACAGATACTCTTGAAGTTTATGGTGGCATAAATGATGTATTTAAAAAAGATTCCATATTTATGAAGTCTTTATCTATACAAATACGTTAATATTTGAGGTATTTATAAGCTTATAGAAAAAGATGTTTTAGGGCTTATCTGGTTAACCAAATTAATTATAAAATAAATTTAATGAAAACTACAATTTATATAAGTTTAATTATACTATTATTTTCTTGTATAACACCCAAAAATTACGAAGGTTATATATTTACTAAACAAAAAAAACCAGTTATGAATATTAGAGTATGTGAAGAAAACTCTACAAATTGTACATTCACTAATAAAGAAGGTTTTTTTAGATTAAAGAAAAATACTAATTCTATTAACAATTTGATTATTTTTTCAAATAACAAATCAATCGACTCCATTACTACGGTCTGGACTCAACATGGGGAGAGGGTTAATTACTCCTTTATTGAAGGAAGAAAAGATACCTTATTTCTAAAAAACTAAAGGCTGTTATTAAAGCCAAAAAGAAGGGGATAGAAAAAACTGCAGAAGTAGAATTTACCACAAAATACAAAGAAGTAGATTGGATAGATGTAAAAATAGATACACCTTTAAGGGTTAATTTAAAAGAAGGTGGAGAAAATGGGTTAATATGTGAAACATATATAACCGGTGGAAGAATTAATCTTCACTGGGAAACTAAATGCCCTTGGGATGAATTAGGAATTGCCGTGGAAGAAGATGGGCACGCCAATAAAGAAGACCCTAAAAAAGTACGATTTCTTTTTATTTTCTTTTCAAATTTGGACTCTCCTGTTGGGAAGCAGGAAAAATTAAGGTTTGCAAATGATTTTTATGATGGCATGCAAAAGTATGCTCAAGATAATAAGCTAACTTTCGATGAAGTGTTGAAAAAAATAACCAATGACATAGATGGATATCGAAACTTAGATTTAATAAAACAACATTTTATCTACCCATATAAAACTTATAATAAACCTGTATCTATCAATGGAGCTTATGTCGTAAAAGGCATGTCATTAAAAGAAATAAATAAAGAAAGAAGTGCGAAAGATTTACAAAAATTTACTCTGGCAGATTTTAATCTGAATATGATAAATGAACAATGGAAAACCAAAGGCGACGAAGGCGAATATTGGGAAGACGAAAAAATAAGAGAATGCCCAAATCAAAAATATGTATTATTTAATAGTGTTCGTTTTAGCGATTATGAGTTAGAGTTTATCCGAGTAAGCCTTCATGAAGACGATAATCATACACCACCAATTTATTACAATTAATATTCTATGAAGAATATATTTCGTGTTTTATTTTTTATAGTGTTTATTATTTCTTGTAGTAACCCCAAAACAAAAAATATAAATGAATCCTCAGTAGATTTTGTTCTCAACGATTGCGAAGCAACCTATAAAGGTAAACCATTGCCTATGGGAAAACCTGTTCAAGAATGGAGCAGGCGGTGTGAATAATGGAACGAATCAACAAAGAACAATTTTAGAAGAAACTAGAGTTAAAACTATAGAATGTCTTGATGAATTTGATGAAGGTTCTGAAAATGATGACTCTACAAAACTTGATAAAAAAGGTGTAATACTAAATAAAACATACCGTTTTATAGTTAAAGAATATACAAATGGTGAACCTAAGAATCCTAATAATATTCGTTGGACTTTAAAGTATAATAATCCAGAAACGGGACTGCAGGACTTGAATATTTTAAAGAATAAAGATTACAGAGGTATGCAACTTAATATAAATTTTTCAGAGAGAGAATGCTGTGGCAGTGAATTAGAAGTAAGAGCATACATCGAAGATGCAGAAACAGAAGGTAAACTTCCCATATTTCATCATAATAGATTTAGATGGTTTAATAGAAAAAAAAATCAAAGATGAAAAAAATCTAAGAAAGCAAGATTCTTGGTTAATTGACCAAAAAGGAACAGACACCGGGGTAAGTTATAATACTCCTAAAGAAATACATACTAATGATAAACCAATAAATACTATTGATGTATGTCTTAATCTTTTCTTTGATGGGACTATGAATAATAAAACCAACACCGAATTAGGAGTTACAAGAGAAAAAAAGAAAGGTAGTTATGCAAATGATTATTCTAATGTTGCTCGCGGCTACGATGCCATAGCTTCTTCAAGCTGTTTTGCAAATTTCTCTTCAGGAGCATCTAAACCATCAGGAAGATAAATGTACTTGTGTTCTAAAGAAATAGTTTCTCCAGATTCTTTAATTGTGTACTGATAGGGTTCAGTAGTAATTTTTACAATTTTACCTGCCATTTCACTTCCAATAAGTCCTTTGCAAGTTTCTTCATCAAATGTAGTAGATACAGTTGCTTTCTTTGCAGTAGCATAATATTGTCCTGTTACTTTACTAAGCACCATTTCAATTCCACCTTGTACTTCAAGAAGATAAAAGTTTGTTCCATCTTCTTTTTTTCTTTTGGTGTAATTAGTAATTGTTACCATTGTTTTTTTGGGTTTTGAGTTAATAATTAAAGAACAACACAAGATTTCACACCTCAATTTTACCTATAGGTAATAAATATCTTATGTTTTCTCACAATAGGTGAGGGTTTTTCTGGAGGTTATCTTAGTAATAAAGAAAGTAGAACCTATATCATTTTTAATTCTAAAGGTGAAGTAGACCTAGACAAGGTGGAGTTTCAGTAGAGGAAGATTCCTTGAAAGCACATTGTCATGGTTCACAAGGTGGCTTTCAAATAGTGAAGGTTCAAAGAATATTGACTATTGGTAACTAGAAATTTAATAGACCTCTGAAGATTTTCAATTTTATAATAAGTGGGGAGGGGATTTTCCCAACCTAGAATTAGGTGGGGGTATTCAGTAGGAGAAATACACTAGTAAATTTTTTTCAAAATTTTTTTTGTAAAAAATCATCTCCTAAAATGATAGTCAACATAGAAAAAAGTTTAATTTTAAAACTTCATTAATTTACTTAAAAAGATACATGTCAGAAGAACATAAAAAACAGCTAGAACAACAGCTTTGGAATATTGCTAATGAACTAAGAGGCAAGATGCATGCAGATGAATTTAGAGATTATATCCTAGGTTTTATCTTCTACAAATACTTATCTGAGAAAATGAATCTTTTTGCCAACAAGATTCTTAAAGAAGATAACTTAACCTATAACTTTATAGATGAAAATACAGACTTAGGCAAAGAATACCTTTCTGCTATTAGAGAAGAAGCTCTAGAGAATTTGGGTTACTTCCTAAAACCATCTGAGTTATTTAGTGCCATTACTAAAAAAGGTAATGCTGAAACTGAAGCTAGTGTTTTCATTATAGAAGACATTCAAAAAATACTTACCAATATCCAATTATCTACAATGGGTACAGAATCTGAAGAAGATTTTGATAACCTTTTTGAAGATATGGACTTAAATAACTCTAAACTAGGAAAAACACCAACCCAAAGAAATGAACTTATATCTAAAGTGCTTTTCCATTTAGATAAAATAGATTTTCAGTTAGAAGAAACAGAGATAGATGTTCTAGGTGATGCTTATGAATATCTTATAGCACAATTTGCTTCTGGTGCAGGTAAAAAAGCAGGTGAATTTTATACCCCACAACAAGTAAGTAAGCTTCTTGCAAAGGTAGTTACTACCAATAAAGACAAGTTAAAATCTGTATATGACCCTACTTGTGGCTCTGGTTCTTTGTTGTTAAGAGTTGCTAGAGAAGTTAAAGATAATGTTGGAGATTTCTATGGACAAGAGTTGAATAGAACTACTTACAACTTAGCCAGAATGAACATGATTCTGCATGGAGTACATTACAGAAAGTTTGACATTAGACAAGAAGATACCTTAGAACATCCACAACATTTAGGACAAGAGTTTGAAGCTATTGTAGCCAACCCACCTTTCTCTGCAAAGTGGTCTGCAAATCCTATTCTTACTACAGATGAAAGGTTTGCTCCTTATGGAAGATTAGCTCCCTCTAGTAAAGCAGATTTTGCCTTTGTACAACACATGATTTACCATTTGGCAGATAATGGAACTATGGCTATTGTATTACCTCATGGAGTTTTATTTAGAGGTGCTGCAGAAGGACATATTAGAAAGTTTTTAATAGAAAACAGAAATTACCTAGATGCAGTCATTGGTTTACCTGAAAACTTATTTTATGGTACTTCTATCCCAACTTCTATTTTGGTTTTTAAGAAATGTAGAGAAACCCCAGAATCTATTTTGTTTGTAGATGCTAGCAGTGATTTTGAAAAGGTAAAAACCCAAAATTACCTTAGAGATGAAGATATAGAAAAGATTTATGCTACTTACAAAAACAGAACTGAACTAGACAAATACAGCAGAAATGTACCTCTTACAGAAATAGCAGAGAATGACTATAACCTTAACATCCCTAGATACATAGATACTTTTGAAGCTGAAGAAGTGATAGATATAGAAGCTGTAGCTACAGAAATAAAAGCTCTAGACCAAGAACTACTAGCTGTAGATGCAGAACTAGAAGCTTTTTGTACTGAATTAGAAATCCTAAAACCTTTTTAATGATGAATGTACCAAAATTAAGATTTAAAGGGTTTGGTGAGGAGTGGAAGATTTCAAGTTTACAAAATTGTTTAATACAATATAAACTTGGAGGTAATTATGATAATGCAGAAGATAATCAAGGTTTACCTGTTATTAAAATGGGTAATTTGGCTAGGGGAAAAATTGTTTTAGACAAAGTTCAAAATCTACCTTTAAATAGTTCATATGATAAAGATGATATTTTAAAAGATGGAGACCTTTTATTTAATACTAGAAACACATTAGATTTAGTGGGCAAAGTGGCTATTTGGAGAAATGAATTACCTACAGCACTTTACAACTCTAATCTTTTGAGACTTAGTTTTAATAATAATTTTGAAAAAACAAATAGGTTTGCCAATAGCTTATTTAATACTAGAATTATAATAAAAAAATTAAGAGGATATGCAACAGGAACAACAAGTGTTGCAGCTATTTATACTAGAGACCTGTTAAATTTATCTATTAGCTACCCCTCTCTTCCAGAACAAGAAAAAATAGCTTCATTTTTTACAGCTGTAGATTCTAGATTAGAAAAGCTCAAGAAGAAAAAAGAATTGCTAGAGCAATACAAAAAAGGGGTGATGCAAAAAATTTTCTCCCAAGACTTAAGATTTAAAGATGAAAAAGGCAACAACTTCCCAGATTGGGAGGATTTAATTTTAGAAGATTTATTAATTGAAGTTGTTGAAAAATCTAAAATTAGTAATCAAGAAGAAGTTTTATCCTCTACAGCAAAAGGTATATTCAAACAAAGTGAATATTTTAATAGAGAAATTGCTAGTAGTGATAATACTGGTTATAAAATTTTAAGATTAAATCAATTGGTATTTAGTCCACAAAATCTGTGGTTAGGAAATATTAATGTTAACTTAAAATATAATGTAGGAATTGTTTCTCCATCTTATAAAATTTTTAAATTTTCTGAAAAGACAAATGCTATTTTCTGCAATTACTTTTTAAAATTACCTAGGATGATAAATGAGTATAAAATCTCTTCAGTCCAAGGTGCAAGTGTTGTAAGAAGGAATTTAGAAATGGAAGCTTTCAATAATATAAAGGTGAAATTACCACATATTAAAGAACAACAAAAAATTGCAAATTTCTTAACAGCTTTAGATAAAAAGACAGATTTGGTTAACCAACAAATCACCAAAACAGAACTTTGGAAGAAAGGCTTGTTGCAACAGATGTTTGTGTAAATTAGAGAATTAATTAATGTTAAAAAAATAAACCTATAGGTTTATTTATGAAATTTAAATGTATCTTTGCCAATCAAATATATGGTCTTATTCTAGAAGAGAATGAAGAAAATGATTTACATGAGCTAGAACGTATATTAGATTTATGGAATGATGTTGAGTATTTAAAGGATTTTTTTGATAATAACAAACAACTTATCATTAACAATCCTTATCTACCAGATATTAATTCTATACATGATTTTATAGAGCAAATTTTTGATGAGACTGAAAAGCTAGAAATGCTTATTGAAGAACATTCAGAAAATGATACATTTGAAGAATTTTTTAATTTTTTGAATAAAAATGTAAACAATGAAAATAAAGACCTAAGAAAAGCAAGGCAAGATATTCTTAGGATTTATGGCATAAAATTGGAGTTAGAAAACCAATATATTATATCAGGAGGTGCTATAAAAGTTGTAAAAGAAATGAAAGACCATCCTGATACTCAAGAGCAATTAGATATACTTAACCAATTAAAAACGTTTATTAAAGACAATAATATTTTAGACATTGACTCTTTAATAAGTTATATGGAAGAATAATATCATGAAAAACACCCAAAAAGATCTAAAACACAATCCTATTAGCTCTGATATTGCTTTTATTAACAAAGTAAAAGAAAGAAATGCTAATAGATATCAATTAAGAACTTACAAAAGACTTGCACTAGATATCTTACTAAAATTAGATGAAAAAGGTTGGTCTCAAAAAAAATTGGCTGAAGAACTTGGAGTTTCTTCCCAATATGTTAACAAACTGGTAAAGGGGAATGAAAAATTTGGAGGAGAAATTTTGTGTAAAATTGAAGAAGTATTAGACCTTCCAATTTTTATTCAAAATTTACCTAGTGAAACCAAAAAGCTAATAAAAGAGGATAAACCTAAATCATCTTACACAAAGACTTATGAAGGTAAGATTATTCCTTTATTTGCTAACTCGAATAATATTCCACAATATGCTACAATGTAAATTATGAAAAATCAGAACCCAGTAGAATTTAGATTAGTTCATATTGCAACTGAAGAATTTGCAAAATTTGAGGAAAACTACAAAGAAAATGCAGAAATAAATGAGAAGTTTAGTCTAGGATTCAATATAGACGAAGAAGCTAGATTGGTTCTTTGGCAATTTGAAATTTTATCAGATATTAATAAAAATATTTTATTCAAAGGTAAATTCAATTTTTCTTTTGAAATCTCAGAAAACTCATGGAAGAATTTAAAAAATAAATCTGAAATGGTTTTTCCTAAAAATTTACTTAACCATTTTGCTATGTTAGCAGTAGGTACAATTAGAGGTATTTTATTTGAAAAATTAAACCAAACTCAAAGCAAATTATCTAATTATATTTTACCATTAATTAATATTAGTGAAGTCATTGATGAAGATGTAAATGTTCCATTAAAGTAGTTTCCATGTCTAGACAATCAGAACAAGCTTTAGAAGAACAATTATTAGCTCAACTTCAAAAGATGGGTTATGCTTTGGTTACTATTCCAGATGAGAAAGCATTAATTAGTAATTTAAAATTTCAGTTAGAGAAGCATAATAAAATACAGTTTACAGACAGAGAATTTGATAAAGTCCTAAATATCCTAAATAAAGGTTCAGTCTTTGAGAAAGCCAAAACTCTTAGAGAAAGACAACACATCATAAGAGATAATGGTGATAACCTTTATTTTGAATTTATCAACACAGAATTTTGGTGTCAAAATGAGTTCCAAGTTACCAACCAAGTCACTATTGATGGTAGTTATAGAAATAGGTATGATGTTACTATTCTCATCAATGGTTTACCACTTTGTCAAATAGAGCTTAAAAGAAGAGGCTTAGAGTTAAAAGAGGCTTTTAATCAGATTAACAGATACCAAAGACATTCTTATGCTTCTAACTCTGCTTTATTTCAATATGTTCAAATCTTTGTGATTAGTAATGGTGTTAATACTAAGTATTACACCAACAACAGAAAACAATCTTTTAAACAAACTTTTTATTGGACAGATAGAGAGAACAAAAGACTCACAAATATTCTTAATGGTTTTACTTCAGATTTCTTAGAGCCATGTCATTTATCTAAAATGATTTGTAAATATGTGGTTCTTAATGAAACTCATAAAATATTGATGGTTCTAAGACCTTATCAGTTCTATGCTGTAGAATCTATTGTACAGTTGGTTAAAGAAACCAATAAAAATGGGTATATATGGCATACTACAGGTAGTGGCAAAACTTTAACCTCTTTTAAAGCTAGTCAACTATTAACTTCAATTCCAGAAGTTAAAAAAGTGGTTTTTGTGGTAGATAGAAAAGATTTAGATTATCAAACTACAAAAGAATTCAATAGCTTTAGTAAAGGTAGTGTAGATGGTACAGATGATACCAATGCATTGGTAAAACAATTTGAAGATGATACTAAGCTAATTGTTACTACTATTCAAAAGTTAAATACAGCCATCTCAAAGAGTCATTATTCTAAAAAAATGATGCAATTACAAGATGAGAAAATGGTATTTATTTTTGATGAATGTCATAGGTCACAATTTGGAGAAACTCATGGTAAAATAACATCATTCTTTAATAATATTCAGATGTTTGGCTTTACAGGTACACCAATCTTTAAGGACAATGCTGTAAAGAATGCTTATGGTAAAAGAACTACTAAAGAACTCTTTGGAGATTGTATTCATAAATATGTAATTACAGATGCCATAAAAGATGAGAATGTACTAAAATTTTCTGTTGAGTATGTTGGTAGGTTTAAGCAGAAAGAAGACTCTGCAACTGTAATTGATATTGATGTAGAAAAGATTGATACCAAAGAAGCTATGGAGTCTATAGGTAGAGTTGAGAAAATTACTGATTATATAATTGCTAATCATAATAGAAAGACCTACAACAAAGAGTACTCTTCTATGTTTTGTGTAAGTAGTGTAGATGTTCTATCAAAATACTATGATACCTTTAAAAAGAAAAAACTAAATGGGGAACATAATCTTAATGTAGCCACTATTTTTAGTTATGGTACTAATGAAGATGATTATGATGCCAATGGTCTTTATGAAGATTTAGATAGCCAATTATTAGTTGCTGAATCTAATACTCAATCTTATAGTGGTAATAAACATTCTAGAGATAAACTAGAAAGCTATATCCAAGATTACAATGATACTTTTGGGACAAAGTTTACCACAAAAGATACTGAAAGCTTCTATAACTACTACAATGATTTAAGTAAAAAATTAAAAGAAAGAGAAAAAGACCCAGAAAATCCTGATAATAGAATTGATATCTTATTAGTAGTAAATATGTTCTTAACAGGTTTTGATGCTAAAAAGGTAAATACTCTTTATGTAGATAAAAATTTAAAACATCATGGACTAATTCAAGCTTATTCTAGAACCAACAGAATTCTCAATGAAAAAAAGGCACAAGGTAATGTAGTGGTTTTTAGAAATCTGAAACCTGCTACTGATGATGCCATAAAATTATTTAGTGATAAAGATGCTATTGAAGAAATTATTGTTCAACCTTATGAAGATTATTTAGCCAAGTTTGATAAACAATATCAGATCCTACTAGAAATTACTCCTAATAAAGATGATGTTGATAATCTAGAAACAGAAGAAGATGAATTAAGGTTTATCCAAGCATTTAGAGAGCTAATAAGAACTAGAAATACTTTAATTACTTTCACAGACTTCAAATGGGAAGATTTACAAATGAGTGAACAGGAATTTGAAGATTTTAAAAGTAAATATCTAGACCTTTATGATAAAACAAAAACTGGAGAAGGAGGGGAGAAAGCATCTATTTTAGATGATATTGATTTTGAAGTAGAGCTTATTCATAAGGATGAAATTAATGTTACTTACATTATTCAGTTATTAGTTAAAATGAAAGCTGAGAAAGCTTCAAAAAAAGAGGCAACAAAGAAGTCAATTTTAAATCTACTAAACTCTGAAGTCAATCTTAGAAGTAAGAGAGAATTGATAGAAAAATTCATCAATGAAAATCTTCCTCTTTTGGATGATGAAGCTGATGTATCAGAAGAGTTTGAAAAATATTGGGAAGTAGAACAGAAAAAAGCTCTTGAAAATATAATTGATGCAGAAAGTTTGTCCCCAGAAGCTACTCAAAAAGTAATAGAACACTATATGTTTTCTGAAAAAGAACCATTAAGAGATGAATTACTTGGGCTTATAGTGGGGCAAAAACCAACTCTTTTACAAAGAAAACCTAGAAGTGAAAAAATACTACATAAAATAGTAAACTATGTAGATACCTTTGTTAAAGGTTTTAGCTTATAAAAAATCACCACCTCTTACTAAAGAGGTGGCTTTTAATTAACTCAACCTTCAGATGAGATTTGGTTAAATCATTAGATTTTGAACTTTGCTACCTTGTTTTTTCCAAAACCTGCTTAGGAATTTTCCTCAAATCCTTATTTTGAGATTTCATGAGAGAAATGTATTTTTTATAATTTTCAATAGCTTTTTCTTTTTCTCCCATGTTCCAATAACTATCTCCTAAATTAAGGTAGGCAACTGTTCTTTCTGGGAATTGAGATATTATTCTGTCTAAAACTTCACTAGAAATTGAAGGATTTATGTTTTGTAGATTATAAACAAAATCATTAATTGTTGTAATATTAGTATTAGAAAGGTTTACATTGGTAAGCCAACTTTTGTCAGAAGTCCATTCATAATAGTTAAATGGATTATTATTAAAATTCTTATTATCAAGATTTATTTTTGCTGAATCATCATTTCCAACTGCAAAAACCTCTTCACTATAATTGAATATTGTAAATTTATTATTGGAGAATTTCAGTTTAAAATTGATTACTGAATAATTATTTGATGCAATAGGAGCAATAGATGTGGTATAAGTTAGTATATTGTTTTTGAAACTTAAATCATTAATATAATTATCACTTTTCCCTAAACATTCTCTGCAAGGAAAAATATTGTTGTAATCTTCCCCCAAAACCGAAACGAAAATAAATATAGTTTTTAAATTTGGGAAAGATGAAACAAAGCAAATTTACAGAAGTTCAGATCGTGAAAATATTATCTGAACAAAATCAGGGAAAAACGGTGAATGAGATATGCCGCGATTATGGGATTAGCCAGCCTACATTTTACAAGTGGAAGAGCAAATATGGTGGCATGGAAGCCCATCAATTGGCTCAACTCACGGAATTGGAGAAGCAACTTACGCAATACAAAAAGATTGTCGCTGAGCTTACGTTGGAGAATACGGTTTTAAAAGATGTCATCGAAAAAAAGCTTTAACGCCTTCCGAGAAGCGTGATTTGGTGGTTTACAGCAAAGAGACGCACAAAGTAAGCATACGGAAGGCATGCTGTTATTTTGAATTGAGTTACTCTGTTTTGTATTACAAAAAACGAAGGAATTCCGAAGACGATTTAATTCGTGAGGAATTAAAATCCTTGGCAGAGAATGAAACTTGGGGTTTTTGGATGATGCGCCACCGACTAAAGAACTTGTGATTTTGGTGGAATCACAAACGGATTTACAGGATTTATACTTCTATGAAATTAAACCTAAGAAGTAAGCGCAAGAAACGACTTCCCGCAAGAGTGAAAGAACCTCTTTTACGCCCGATTTACCCGAATGTAACTTGGAGCATGGATTTTATGCATGATACGCTGGAAAGTGGCAAAAAAGTACGAAGTTTAAATATCATTGATGATTTTAACAGAGAAATTTTACAAGTGAGTATTGATACGAGTTTGCCATCTGCAAAAGTAATTTCCAAACTTGAAGAACTTATCGAATGGCGAGGAAAACCAGAGAAAATACGAGTAGATAACGGACCGGAATTTATTGCAGAAAAGCTCAAAAACTGGTGTGAATATCATGAAATTGAACTTCATTTCATACAGCCAGGAAAACCTACACAAAACTCACTCATTGAAAGGTTTAACAGAACTTTCAGAACGGAGTTTTTGAATGTTTACCTTTTTGAAAGCCTTCAGCAGATGAGAAATTATGCAGAAATCTGGATGTGGAAATACAACAATGAAAGACCACACAGTGCATTGCAGTACCTTACACCACGGGATTTTTTATTGAAAAATGGAAAAATCAAAACACAAAATAAAGAAAATTTTCCCACATTTCAACAAAATCTTCCAACACCAACAACGGAAATATTAACAAAAAACTCTACTTTTGAGTGTTGCTAAGAAGGGGAAGATTACATTCTCTCCTTTGTATTGTCTATAAATATCATCTACATCAAAGTCCTTTTCCTGAACTTGTAGGAATAAAAAAGCTTGATTAATTTCTTGTTTAATCAGGCATAGTTGGGTATTGATTTGATTGTTCTCTAAATTAGGAGGATGAGCTTTCTGTTTTGAAGCATTCCAACTATTAGGATTTATGAATAATCCTGTAGCAAATTCTTTCCTCTGATAGTAAATTGTGATTCTACAAGTTAATGGACAGAGGTTATTTGAATTCATTTTAGATTTTCTTATGTAAAATAGAGTTTTCATTTTTATAGTATTTAAAGGGGTTTGAATGGGACACCTGAGTATTTCATGGGACACCTAAAAGGACACCTGAAAAATAAAAATTTTGAATTTTAAGAGAAATGAGCTTTTGAAAGTTCTCAAATTTATATCTTCATTAGAAAAGACATACTTAATCCATAGACATAAAAAAACTCCCTATTAAAGGGAGTTTGAGTGGGTCCTAAGGGATTCGAACCTAATCCTTTAATATGCTGATATTTAGATACTTAAAATTTACACTCATATAGGGTATGCCGAAAAGTATGCCTTTTTTGTAAAAAAAACCCAACATAATAGAATAAGATTTATTCATAAATCTCCTGCAAATACTTACTATTCCCATAAGATATTTCTATTCTATAACCATCAGGAATATACACTAACCATAATTCTAAATGTCTTGCTATACTGTAAATTTCAGTTTGTAAATATTTACTTTCAAATTGGGTTCTACTTCCAAAATTAAGGTCTAAAGTTTCTCTGAATAATTCTAGCTGTTCTCTAGTCTCCAAATCTAATGTAAGGATTACTACTTTCAATATATCCCAACAAAATACAAGTTCTGCATATATTGGAATTATTCCTAAAAATGAAAGGTCTCTTATGTGAAAATAACTATCAAATCCTAAAATTCTTTCCTCATCAGATGGTTCTAAATCAAATTCCCAATTCTCATAATGTTTACCTATTTGGAAAGGTAGTTTATCTTTTTTCATGTTATTTGGGTATTAAAAAACCACTCTTTTTGGGAGTGGTTTTAGTGTGAATTTATTGAAAATAAAATGCCTTTATAATTTAACAATTTCTAATATTGCTACTATATTGTCTTTGGTTGTATATATGAATGCAACATTTTTATTTCTATTATACCATATTTGATTTGGTTTGTAAATACTGGCATTTGTATTCAGATAATGAATAATGAAATTAAATATATTAGTTTGATGCAAAAAAATTATCTTTTGAGTATCTCCAAAATTTCTGCTTTTAGATATTAAAATGTGTTCATCATCTCCTATTAAAAATTGGTTAGTTATATATGTACCATCATCGGAAATTACATTTGATGATACAACTTTAAACCCAACTTTTTCAATTCCATTTGCAATAGCATTAATGTCAAATGCTTTCAATGAATATTCAAGAATACTTTCATAGAGATTGGTTTTTAATCTATATCCTTCATTCTGTGCAGATGAGATTGAAAAAAATAGAATCGAAGTAAGTAGAAAGAGTTTTTTCATAATTGATTTTTTGAGTCTACTGAATAAATTTGAAATTTATTTTTTCATCTTCAGTGAATGAAACTTTTATGGTTTTTGTACTGTTAATATCACGAAATTCTTTACTTTGATAAACAATGGTGTAGGTATATTCACAATCATTGTCATTTTCGTTTATTAATCTTATTGAGGTTTTATCAAAATAAAAATCTGAATCAGTGCTTTGGATATTGTTTTCAAGTGAATATTTAGCCAAAAATTCACTACACCCTAATCTTACTTTTTTTGGCAAATCCTTTTTGTCTATGAGAACTGTACTTTCAATTTTTTTGTAATCTATTATAGATGCTCTAGTGTTGTTTTCATACAATTTTAATTTATTTGCTTTTACATCTACAACATAAACATCAAGTAATTCTTTCTTTTTTGTATTAAAAAAATATATCCCTTTCTCTGTAACCTTAACTAAATTTGATTCTTTGAAAAATGAAGAGTATTGAAGTTTATTATTATTTATTTGTAATGCGTAATCTTTTATATAATATTCTGGTTTTTCTTCTTCCATAACTATTTCGCCCATATTTACTAATTTAGTAGGGAACCAAGTATAATCCTTTATTTGATTATAAAGTTTGGAATCATTTTTTATATTACCATTAAATAAATCTGTAATGTCAGTAATATAGTATTCGTACTCTTTAAATTTCTTGTCTAGGGAAACTAGTTTACTTGTGTATTTATTGACTTTTTCTAGTTTAAAAGGAACTTTTTGTTTTGAATATATTTCCAAATATATTGTGTCATTTGAAATTTTGAAAGATTGAAACTTGCACGTTTGGTCCTGATAAACATCAAATATTCCTTCCTCTTTGGGCTTAAGAATATTATTAAAACTTCTCAAACTGCCTTTATTTTTGAATAGTCTATCTAAACTATGTGATTTTATAGAGTCTATAACCCAGACCTTATTAATAAACTCTTTTTTAAGCTTCGCTTCTTTACTACAGCTTAATAATAAAAAAAGTCCCAATAAAAGAAATATCTGATTTTTCATAATAACTTATTACCTTTTAGCATTTAATTCAAAAAAATATTCGGTATAATAAAATTTTGCAACTATACTGCTCTTAGTAGATATTTCTACAACAGAAACAGGTTTACCTCCTTTAGAGTCATATGAAAATTTATACATTTGAATATCTTGATTATAATCAGGTTCTAAGAGGACATAATTTTCTATATATAAACCTTGTTCATAATTTTCACTATACAATCTAACAGGTCCATATTTTCTTACTCCAGAGTCAGAATAAATTTCAACATTTTCACTTGATTTATTGAAAAATATTTGGCATGATTCAGCAATTTTATCTTGGGAATGTTTTTCCCCATTGGACATTACTTTAATTTGGCTATGAGTTATGTTAAAGGTTTGAGAATATAAATTTATTATTCCAAACATACATAGCGCAATTAGATATATTTTTTTTTTCATATTATTTATTAAGTTAGAGTTTATTAATCACAATCGTTATTTTCTAAAACCTTTATAAGAAACATCCTTTCTCTGTCATCTTCAAATAATGTAGTATTATCTCGAGGGTCTAATTCTGCTTCATCTGGACTAAAATGAGTTTCATCTAACCAGCCACCATTTGACCAATGAATTTTTATAATCCGATTATTTTCAACTTCTACAGGTAGTGTATAGTAGCTGTCTTTATCTGTTTTCCAATTGTGAACTTTAATTTCTGCACAGTATTTTCCATCTTGAACACTTGAATAACTGCAAGAAGTAAGTATTATTAAGGTAAAAAGAAGTAGAATTTTAAGCATAACTAAATGTTGCCATATATGGCATTACATTCAACAAATATAATCAAGACTTTTGACTTGTCAAATAAGTCAAGTTGGAAAAATCTGAAATTCTTAAAAAAGTTGGTAAAAGAATTAAAGAAGTGAGGTTACAAAAAGGAATCTCACAAGCTGATTTAGTAGGCAGAATGGAAGGAAATATTGATGCAACAAATATTTCAAGAATAGAAGCAGGCAGGACTAATCCTACAGTTTATACTCTTTTCCGAATTGCAGAAGCTATGGAAATAAATCCAAAAGAATTACTGAATTTTGACAATGATTAAAATATTAATTTGGCTATTTATTAGTTACCACTGAATTTTCTTATATTTTTCTAAAATAATCCCCAAATTAAGCTAGATTCTAAAATATCTGGAAATAATTTCCAAAATAGTCCTTCAATTTACTAGAATACAGAAGATATATACTACAATTTGGCTATAGTATATATGTAGATGAATTTTTACAAAACTCCCAACATAATGATATAAGTAGGTATTACACCTCCTCCATAAAAGCAAATCCATTACATAAAACTATATTTCCTCAAATTTTTCTAGTTCTATTTCCAAAATCACTACTTCAGTTAGATAAGTATAGCAATTATTCTCTTTTGCAAATTGGTTGGCTAACTGAAAACTTGAAAATACACCCAAAAATATCCTGCTGGACTTGGTTTTATAAATGTCTGTTTGGAAAAGGACATAATAATTCTTCATAATTTGTGATTTAATGGTTAGTTTTTTGCATGAATTTCTATGAAGTGACAAAGTGATAGAATATTTGAAAACTGTTTTTGTAGATTTTATTTTAGGATGAATAGAATGTAAAGTATTGATATTCTTTGTTTTGTCAAATATCAAGTTATTTTTAATCTGTGAGTTTTAAGAAAATATATCACTTTGTCACTTTATTATCACTTGGAAATTTTATTGAAATGGTCTCTTTGCAGTAGTCTCAGGATGATTAAATTACAGGACTCCTTCATCTGCAAAACTGAAATAATTGTCTTTTGAGATGATTAAATGATCTAGTAACACAATTTCAAGTAATTTGCATGCTTCTTTCAATCTATTAGTGATTTTGATGTCTTCATTGCTTGGTTTTAGATTTCCACTTGGATGATTATGAACCAAGATTAATCCTGTAGCCAGACTTTTTAAAGCTACAGAAAGTATAATTCTCACATCTACCACACAAGCATTAAGTCCACCTTTTGCCAGTTGGAAAACTCCTAAAATTTGATTATTTCTATTGAGTAACAGTAGTTTTACTTCTTCTTGTATTTGTAGGGTCTTTTCATCCCAGTCATTTAAAATAAGTTCATAGGTTTGTCTGCTGTTTTCAATTTTTAATTTTTCACTAAAATTAGGATTATAGGAAATTTGGATTTCTGATACTTGTGAATTCTGTTTCATAAGAGAAAATAATTATAAAGTGAGTTGATTTTAATGTAAAAAAAGTGCATCTATCTAAGGACCTAGAATACTATTTTGACATACCTTGGACTGTGATAATGCTATTACTTGAGTGCTTATTTCTGCATTTTACTAGAAAAATAATCATAGACATAAGTGTCCATTTTGTGTATGCTACATATATACTCCCACACAAACTGGACATTTCAATCAAATTGAAAAATAAAAATCTACCTACTTTTCTAAAATCCTGTTATGGACTTTAAATTAGTAGATAGATTTTAAGGTGTTAGATTATACAAAGGCTTCTTCCAGTTGCTTTGCAAGTTTTTCTTCTTCAGAATCTACATCTTCTGGAAGATAGATGTACCTATGCTCTAATGTAATGGTTTCTCCAGAATCTTTGATGGTGTACGAGTAAGGTTCTGCTTGAATTTTAGCAATTTTACCTGGAAATTCTGTCCCAATAAGTCCTTTACAAGTTTCTTCATCAAATGTAGTTGAAACTGTAGCTTTCTTGGCTGTAGCGTAATACTGATTTGTGGTTTTGGATTTCACCATTTCAATCCCACCTTGCACTTCGAGAAGATAAAATTCTGTTCCATCTTCTTTCTGTCTTGTTTTGTAGTTGATAATTCTTACCATTGTTTTAAGTTTTTGAGTTAGAAAAACCTTTCAAGAACAAGCACACTTCTACAAATCAAATTTTGCTATCAACTAAAATTTAATCTGCCTGAAATTTTCAAATTCTTACAAAAGGTGACGGGGGAGTTTCCCCATTCCAACATAAGTGGGGGTGGTTTGTAGGGGCTTTTGCGTGTGAGTAAAGGAGGTTGAAAAAAAAATTTTTGGAAAAATTTTGCCAAAAATTTGAAAGGTAAAAATAGACTATAGCTAACTTGAAATTTTTGTAATAGGAAAAAATACTTTGTTTAAATCTTATTTCTTTGATACTTTTTCAAAAAAAACAGCGATTAATTTTTAATGCGTCAAGTTTTGACGCAACGATGGTTTTATTTTGCATCAGAACATCTTGCAAGAGTTTCAAAAAAGTGAAATAATTAGATTAACAATTTAAAAAATTAAAAAATGAACAGAATAAAACCACTAGGATTAAATGTAAAATATCCATCTATGAATGTCCATACACTAGCAGCTGAAGCCGAACTAAAGAGACTACAAAGGGAGGAAGAAAAGATAAGTTTTTATCTTAATAAAACAGAACTTAATACTGTAAAAACTCTTTTCCAATTGAGAAATGCCCATTATTACAAGAAATATATCAAACCTATCCAACTATCAGATTATTCTACTGATATTTTTCCTAAAGAAAGAGTTTTTATAGCAGGAAAAATATTTCCGTTTATCAATATACTATTCTCTTATGTTAACGTAAAAGATATTGAACAAATAATAAAACCTGAATATACTGAGCTTGTAGAAGGAGCTTCAAGGATTAAGTATTATGACAGTAAAATTCATAATTCAAAATATATCAGCATTAACAATAATCGAATAGCTATATTGTTACCCAAAAATTATGGAACTATTAATTTTCCTCAGATAATGTTTGATTTTCTTACCAATAAAAGTTCTGTAGATAAATATATTGGAGGTGAGTTTCCAGATTATGAGACTTATTGCTTAGCACTTAGGAACAAAGCAATTAATTTAAAAGATTGGAAAGGTCAAGATGGCTCTTGGCTTACTAAAGATAGAGATACGAATAGTCATAGGTGGAGAACAGGCTATTCTTATATTGTTCAAAATAAAATACAAGGCAGACTTGCACCGTTTAAACAAATTTATGATTTTTACAATGCTATTGATTGGTATATAACCAATATTTATAAGCATGAAGTAAAATGGTGCAAAGGAGCAAAAGCATTAGTAGAAGCATTAGCAAAATCTTTAGAAGGAGGTAATATGCTTCTATCTAATGATGTTGAAACAATATTAAATGAACTTAATTTAGGTATTTGTGATTATGCAATTACAAAATTTCATGAATTAATGTATGGTAAATACTCAAAAAAACCATTGAAAGGAGATGAAGCATATAATTGGGATAAAACATTTATAGAATACGAACAAGGTGTTGTTGCTCCACCAATCTATAGGAAAACTACTTCCTCCACTATATCTAAATTTCAAGATATGGCAGATAAAGATATTCAAGGCGGTTGGCATGGAACAGGATCACAATTAATTAGTTGGATTAATGATATAGTTCCTGCGTTTGATGATTTCACTCCTAATGCGAAAGTAACTGACACCCAATTTAGAATTGATTTACCATTATTAATGCTATATTTGTATAAACACAAGCCCAAATGGGGTGGTTTTAAAAATAGTTTAAATTCTGATGGTACCGTAAATAGTGAAATTATAAAAATTATAAAACCTTATGCAAAATAAGCTAAAAAACCTACCCCTCTTGTGGAAAATATGGATTTGTCATATTTTCGTTTATTTTCCAATAAGGGGTATGTTTTTTTTATTTAGTTATAAAAATGAAAATTTTGCTTTTTCAGAAATAATAAAACCAATGTTTGGGAGTCCTATATTAGGAATATATGGGATATATGATAATTTTCCATTAATTATAATTCTTCAAATTTTCTTTATGATATTTTTGACAAAAATAATTTCTATGAAGGAAATAATTTCATATACAATAGTGGTATTATCAAGTAATATTGTATTGTATTTATTAAATGTATGTGACAAACAATGCCTTATTAATTTTGTATTGTCTTTTGCTATTTATTACATATTGTTTATTATTTTATTCCGAAAAATATTTTTTAATAATGAAAAAAATGTATGAGTCATATTTTTTAAATTAAAAAACAGTTTTATGAAACATATTTTCCTTTTGCTAATACTTTTTTTCGCTAATACTTTTTTTTCTCAGAATACATTTGATTATTTTGATATTGAAATGGAAATGAAAGGAAGAGAAAATTATAAAAATGTTACCTGTGATACATTATACTACTCAAAAAATATTGATAATACCACTATTAATGAAACAATTAAATTGCTTACTAAAAAAAGTAAATTTAAACTTAAAGATGGGAGTGGGTATTTTAAAATGAAAAAAAATGAAAAAGTATACTTAATATCAGAATTGGAAAAACTTAGAACATTTGAATGGGACGAAAATTTATTTAGCAAATCAAAAGCTGTTAAAATAAAGAATTTTGATAAAGTATTTGAGATTACAAAAAAATTTGAAAATGATAGTAAAGTTAAAATGTGCTCCATAATTTATACTTTTTCAAAACCTATATATTTTAGAAACAATAAATTCTGTTTAATTTTATATCAAGAAAATTATTCTGTTAACGAGGCTTTTATAAATTTTAATATTTACAAAACATCAGATATACGTATTCCCAAAGAGGAATATGCCTCTGTCTTTTTCAGATATAAGAACTAGTTAAATGATTATAAAAATTGCCCTGTTAAAAAATCAGGGCAATCTAACTAACTCAAAAACCAACGATAATTGGAATTACCATTGAGAGTTTTCTGAAGTCCTTTTGAAAACTCAAAAGCATTCAGATTTCTGTCTAGGAAAGTATCTATGTAGCTACTTTTATTAGCCTGTGTAAAGAGGTTATAGACATCCCATAAATTTATTCTACCATCTTGTTGTCTAAAAAAATTCTTATCCTCATAATAATCTTTAGCCATAGTATTAATATGGCTGTCATTAAAAGTAAGTAAAGGAATTTTATGTTTTTCTAGTTTAGGCAAATGCTGATACAATCTAGATTTTCCAATAAGCTGTGCAAATTGGTGTTCAGATAAATAATCTTGGGTAAGTTCTTTCATCTCCATTAGGTGCAGTTCCGCATTGTAATTTTGCATTGCTTCTATGGTTTTGGATTGTAGTTCCAATGCATTAGAAACCCTCAAATCTTCCACAAAACCATCTGAACTCACACAAAGATTCATACAAACAAAATTTTGGAATCCTATGAAGAATTTGAATTTCTCCAAAGTCTTCTTGTTATACAAATTTTCTTGATTATAACTTCTCACACCTCCTACACATAAAGAGATTTCATTACCATTGACAATATGCTTGATACTTGGAATCTTCACTACAAAAGCCATTCTTTCATAATAAATAGTCTTTTCATTATCCAACAAATCTTTAGCATTTTTATGAATAGCTTCTGGAATCCTACCTTTAATTTGGTGTGACACTCTTATTTCAGGTTCAGAAATACTATGATGTGGGAATACTTTATTAACAGCATTCAAAACAATTTCTATAAATTCTTGGTGTGCTATTGTTTTTTCATTGTCCTTACTAAACACAGGAATAATACAGTCATGCTTTAAATGTTGTAAAGTTATTTCCTCTGTATTGGCTAGAATAAATGGACTAGTCTCATAATTCTGCTTAGATACTAGTTGACTAGGAGTAGGATTTGAAGAAACTATCTGCACTTCATTTTTGGGAGCTATAGGCATTAAAAAAGGCTGAACTAAATTTTTAGTTTCAACCTCTTTATCAACTAGTAAATTTGGATTCTCTTCATTCATTTTACTTGGGTAAAATACCTCTGCATCTTCAAAATCTTCTTCTTCAAGAAATAAGTCCCGTAGTGGCTTCTTATTCTCTGTATTATTCGCTACACTTCTACTCTGCATAGTAGAATCTACAATAATACTCTCTGTTATGTTGGGAGTTTTACTGAATTTTGTTATGTCCATTTTGTGAAAAGTTTTTAGGGTTGGTTAGGTTTATTAATATAGACTTTTTAGCCTCAAAATCTACTCTTAGGCTTTCCTGAAATTGAGGGAAAGATTTGTAGAGTGCATATAGTTCCTGAACTGTAATACACCTTGAAATAGCCTCATATACCTCTTGTTCAGAAGTATGCTTTAGGTCTTGACTAGGAGCAAAACTTTCATTATTTCCTACCTCAAAAGCATCATAAGGATTTACTTTTGGGAGTTGGGTTGCCTTTGCTCCATTTAGCCCACTATGACTAGTAGGATTTGAAGGCTTTAATTCATTTTGTTTATCCTGAACTTTTGGTTCTTCTACAGATTTAGCACCTGAATTACACCATTCCAAAATCTCTTTTCCTGTATTTTCAGAAATAGTAAATTCAGGTTTTCCCATAAATAAACCTGTTCTGTCTTTGCTTGATACAGCAAAATGCTTAATGTCAATGTCAAAAACCAAAGTAAATTCATAGTCCAATCCATCTCTTTGAACTGATTTTAAGCCCACTTTCTCTGGAATAAACTTGCCATCTTTTTGATTGAGTACATAGTCCTGTTTTGTTCTCATTGTAGCAATAATATGAGCATTGGTTTGAAGGATTTTATCTACAAATGCTTTTTGTCTTGGTGTCACTTTAGCCCAGTTGGTAAAAGAATTTCCTGCCAGTTTGGAATGAAAGTCTAATAATTCATCCCAGCAATGTGAAATACTATCAAGGATAATTACTTCCATACCTGCCTTTTCACACACATCAATAGCTTTGATATAGTTTTCTGGGGTAAATGGTGGTGGTAGAGTCAGTACATTGTAATTTCCCAAATGGGCATAAAGATCTGCACTTCCATTTTCTGTGTCAATGATGGCTACTTTGGATAAGTTACCACCTGTAAGTCCTTTGGCTAGGAGCAAACTTGAATAGGTTTTTCCTGAACCTGCACATCCTTGTAAGCCAATTTTTATCTTGGCTTGTCTGCGTTCTGATTGTCTTAACTGCATAAATTAAAATTTAAAATGTTAGAAAATAATATGAGAAATACGATTTGGCTATTAGCTTCAAAGTGATATGAATAGGGCTAAAATACTTGAAAAAGTCATAAAAAAATAGTAACTTTGTGTACCAAAAGGTTTTGGAACAAAACTTACTACTAAAGTAGTCCTCCTCTGAATTCGTGCGTTGTTAAATCATAGATTTTTAAGGTTGGGGAGATTTGAAAAGAACCCCTTATGAAAGTTAAAAGTGAGGATTTATATCCTAGATTACTTAATCTAGATTGATAAAGAATTTTAAAGCTAGGATTTTGGAGCTAGAAAACTAGGGGGGTTAATTATCTAGATTACAAAAAATGTACTTTAATTCTTTTATGAATCTAGTTCATATAAATATGAAAAACCTTCAAGTTTTTTCTGAAAGGATTTTCAAAATAGAAAAGGTCCATTTTGTGTTTCCCTATATATGATTACTGCACAAACTGGACACTTTATTCTTCTGCAAAATCTTCAGAAAATGATTGATAATAGGCTTCTAGATTTCCTCCATAATGTTTATCTACTAATTTTTGAATAGCATCTAAGTATTCTTGAGGGAAAGCATAATCTTGTGGTTCAATTAGATTTATGGTTTTAGTAGGTTCTGGTAATTCTTTTACAGATTGAATTGGTTTAACTTGCCTTCTTCTTCCCTCAAAAAAAGGCTTTGGTAAACTTGCTCTCTCTTCAAAATTAAAGAAATCTTCTAGTAAAACAGAATAAAATGAGTTCTTCTTTTGCTCACTAGTCATGGTTGGAAACTTCCTCAAAAATTCAAAAACTCCATTCTTGATAAAAACATCATTATTTCTGAAATAGTTAATAAGTTGATTGAATTTAGAAGTTTCTTCCCTAGTAATAAAATCATTGAAAGGCTTTACAGGAAGATAATTATATGGATTTGAACCTCTAGTATATGGAGTGATTTTTCTAATGAGTTTCTCTCTAAAATAATTCAAGTTTTGGAAAGCAAGTATTTTGTTCTTTTGCTCCTCATTATAGTCTAGTTCTTCTAGATTTAAAACTCTAGAACAACTTATACCATCTAGAAAATATTGACTACGAGTATAGTCTATATCTACTCCTTTCGCTTCATAACTCTCTACATTATGATAATTTTTAGCATAATAAATATGGGCAACAAACCTCAATAATTGCCTTTCAAATTTTTGGTTTTTATATTGGCTTATGGTTTCCCAGTTTTCTTTGTCTTTCTTTTGACATTTTAAAGTAAAATTTCCAAAAATACTTTGTCTGAAATTATGATAGGCTAGATTAAAATTGGAGAAACTAAATAATCCTTCTAAATAATCTTCTCCAAAGTACATATTAAAATATTTTTGCAAACCTAATTGAATTTCATCTTCTCTAAAAAAGAGGATAGTTTTATGATTTATTTCCTTTAATGTGCAGTTTACAAATTGGTTAGTAAAAGCACAGTATGTAAGGTAAGCAGATAAGTCTGCACCCCAAAACTGAAACATTTGGGCTAAATAATCTTCTCCTCTGTTTAATACGAAATTTTTGTAGGGTGGAAAATCTAATCTTGCCAAATCATCCCTATTTTGTTCTTTAGAGGAATTAATACCTTTTTGAACATTAGCTTTTAGGGTTTCTTCGTAGAAATCTTCCAAAAACCAACTTTGAAATCTTAAGGGGGTATAATATACAATTTCTTTTTCTTTCCACTTTTCTTGGTGGTGTTTTATAATTTGATACCAATGTTCAAAATGAAATAGTTGTTCTTTAGAGAATTTATGATTTAATGAGTTGTAATCAAATTCATTAGGTCTAGGCATTATGATATGAATTTCTCCCTTTTTTCTTTTTCGTGCAATGGCTTGAACTATTGAGGTAATGCCACTAGAAAAAATTCCATATTTATTCTTAAAATTACTCCTTGTTGCTCTTGGTGGTAAAATAATTACAAATGCATGGTTTTCCTTTTGTATGCTTACTCCAGATTTAAAATTAGTTCCAATATTACACTTATTATTATCAAATCTATTTTCAGGAGGAGCATTCTCTGGTCTTTCATTATCAATGTTTTCAGAAGTACAGTCATTAACCTCTCCAAATTTTTCTTTTAGTTTACCTCCCAGATTTTTATCTGAAATAATGTCTTTTGCTAAGGATTTTGAATAGGATAGAATATCAATATTTTTCCCTCTATTCAGTATATCTAGGATTGTATCTCTGATTTCAGGGGTTTCATTGGTGAAATGATGAGCAGAACTATAATATAAAAATAACTTGCTTTCATTACTTGTGTTCTTCTTTCTTTTAGATTCTATGATTTGAATTTTTCTATCAGTTAGTTCTGCCAAATATTCAATAACAACTTTTGAGGCTTCACTGAATGTTGCACTGATAATGAAATTTTTGTGTAGTACATTTTTCCAATTCCATAAGTTAAATACAAACTCTTCCTTGAAATTATGGATGGTGTCATGTATTTCATCAAAGATAAAGACCACTTTTATATTGTTCTTTTCACAATGTTCTTGTAGTGTTTTGAGGTATTCCCTTTTGGTTTCAGAATTTTTGTAGCCATCTTCTCCAGGATTTCCAAGTAGTGTATTTGCAGTAATTACGTGGACTTTCTTATCTGTGTAGGATTCTTTGCTTCTGCCTATCTTGTTGTAGTTGTATATTTGGCTTTGAGGAATCTTTGCGAATTCTTCTATGCTTTGACAATACTGTTCAACCAAGCTAACAAAGGGACTTGCTACAAATATTAAGTATTCTTCATTTGCATCATAAAATCTTTTAATGGTTTTAATAATTGCATAAGACTTTCCATTTCCTACAGGGGTATTAATGACAACTGTATTTTTCCTATGAATTTTCAGCTCTGGCTGAATTACAGAATTAAGGTACTCTCTATCTTCTAGTTTAATTATAGTTTTTTCAACTTTAAAAACTTTGGAAAAATCATCAGTATTAAGCTCTTTATACTCAATTGGAAAATCTTCAAAATATTTATTAGGTAAATCCATAGGTGCTATTTAACTGCCTTGTAAATTTACTACAAAGCAGTTAATCTAGAAAATTACTTTAGCTTATTATTAATCCTTTTCATCTGCTCACTTACCTTCTTCTTTTCCACTTTAGCATAATGAGTTGAAGTGGTGCTCAAATCTGAATGCCCCAGTAACTCAGATACAATTTCCATTGGAACATCATTATACAATAAAACTGTTGATGCAAAAGTCTTCCTTCCAATATGATGAGTAAGATTCTTTTGAATTCCCACAATCTCTGCAATTTCCTTAATATAGGCATTAAACCTCTGATTTGATATTTTTGGAAGAACCCTTTCTTTACCATGATACTTTTTTAGTATTAATTCTGCTTTCTTGAGTAAAGGAATTTCATACTTTCTGTTGGTTTTTTGCCTGAAAATACTAATCCACTTCTTTTTATCAAATCCAGTTATGATGTGTTTCTGTTCAAGATTTGACATTTCAGTAAATCCTAATCCAGTATAGCAACAGAACACAAACATATCAGCCACCTGCTGTAACCTTGTTGAAGCAAATCTGTGTTCTTCTATACTTTTCAGTTCTTCAAGGGTGAGGAAAACCACCTGTTTTTTAGGTCTTTTGTTCTTGTGAAGTAGAAAAGGGTCTTTATCCAAAAAATCTAGACCTACAGCCAGTTTTACCATCTGTCTGAACCTTTGTAAAGTTTTATGAATGGTATTCTGCTCAAACTGTTTCTCTGCCTTCAGGTAATATTCAAACTCGGTGATAAAGGACATTTTCATATCTTTTAGCAGATAATCATGTTTTTTGAACTTCCAGAATATGTAATTCTTAACATGAGCTTTGGTTTGATAAAACTTTCTGACAGATACTTTAGTTGTAGAAATACCTATCAGTTTTTCTTGTTTAGAAATATGCAAGTTGAATATTTCCATAATTGATTTATCATCTTTGATGGTTTCTCCTTTGTATTGCCTGTAAATATCTTCTACACTAAAATCTCTGCCTTGAACCTGTAGAAATAAAAAAGCCTGATTAATTTCTTGTTTAATCAGGCTTAGTTGGGTGTTAATCTGTTTATTTGTGGAATTAGTGGGAAAAGCTTTTTGCTTCTCAGAACTCCAATTTTTTGGGTCAATAAATATTCCAGTTGAGAATGGTTTTCTTTCTTTATCTAATGTAATTCTACACTCAATTGGACATTCATTTTTAACATTTATTTTGTTTCTCCTTAAGAGAAATAGGATTGATAATTTCATAGAATTGATGGGGGTTTAAATGGGTAACCTAAATTTAGGTTGGGTAACCTAATGGGTAACCTGGTTTAACATTTAAAAAATAAAATTCTGAGGATTTTTAAGAGAGTTTTTTCATCAATTTAGAAGTAGTTTTAAAAGTGGTAACCTAGAAAAAAAGTGGGTAACCTAAAAATCACCCTTTTTTTAAGTTTTTTTTACAAAATCATTAATAAGTTATTTTCACTAAAAAACACTGAAAACCCCTATGAATAAAGGAAAGTATACAAACAAAAAAATCTCACAGCATTGTGAGATTTTTATTATTGTGGGTCCTAAGGGATTCGAACCCCTGACCCTCTGGGTGTAAACCAGATGCTCTGAACCAACTGAGCTAAGAACCCTGAAGTTTTTTTAAAGGCTTCAGACCTTTTTGTGGGTCCTGAGGGATTCGAACCCCCGACCCTCTGGGTGTAAACCAGATGCTCTGAACCAACTGAGCTAAGAACCCTCTTTAGAGATGTTTTCTCGTTTTGAGTGGTGCAAATATACAACTTATTGCTTTATCTCCAAATTTTTTTCTAAAAATTCTCCAACAACAAAGTTACTTCCTCCAATAAATATCAATTCTCCTTCCTTGCAATTTTCTTTTGCTTTTAAATATCCGCTTTGTACATCATTGAAAATCTGATATTTCAGATTTGCATACCTCATCATTTCTTCATATTCCTGTGGATTTCTTCCTCTTGCAATTGATGGTTTTACAAAATAAAAATTTTCTAATTCTGGAAGCAATTGTATCACTTCATCTATTTTTTTATCATTTACAAAACCTAAAACAATATGTTTTCTTTGTGGATATTCTGAAAGTTGTTGAAAAACCAATTCCAAACCTGCTTGGTTATGTCCCGTATCGCAAATGGTAAGCGGATTCTTGGAAAACTCGAACCAACGGCCTATAAAGCCAGTGTTTTTATGAACATTTAAAAGTGCTTTTTCTACATTTTCATCAGTAATTGTAATATTTTGCAAGCGAAGTTCTTCCACCAAAGCTTTTACCACTTTAATATTCTTTTTCTGATAATTCCCTTTTAAATCAGATTGTAAACGCGTTTCTAATAACGAAGCATCAATATAAGAAGCACCAACTTCATGAGCTTTCTTTTCAATGATATTTTTTACAACTTCATTTTCATCACCAGAAATTATAGAAATTCCTTTTTTAACAATCCCTGCTTTTTCTTGGGCAATTTCCTCAATGGTGTTCCCTAAAATATTCATGTGGTCCATTTCCACATTGGTAATGGCAGAAACAATAGGACTAATAATATTCGTAGAATCTAATCTACCACCTAAACCTACTTCAATTATCGCAAAATCAACATTTTGTTGCTTAAAATATTCAAAAGCCATAATGGTGGTAAATTCAAAAAAAGAAGGCTGAATATCTGTTGGTAAAGTTTTTTGAAGTTTTTTGATAAAATTGAAAACAAACTCAGGGTCTGCATTTTTTCCATTTACCTTAATTCTCTCTGTAAAATCTATTAAATGCGGAGAATTATAAAGCCCCACTTTGTAGCCTTGTTCTTGTAAAACCGAGGCCAACATATTACTTGTAGATCCTTTACCATTGGTCCCTCCAATATGAATCATTTTTAACGAATCTTGAGGGTTTCCAAAAAATGCACAAAGCTTTTCAATATTACCTAAACCAGGTTTGTAGGCCTTTTGTCCATCTAATTGATAGTTAGGAGCTTGTTCAAAAAGCCAATTTATAGCATTTTTATAATCTAATGAATCCATTTATTTTTCTATTGAAAGGCAAAATTCTCAAAAAAGTATTTAAAAAGAAAAAAATAATAGATAATCTTGTAACAATTTAATATTGCAAACGTCTTATTTCTTAAATTTCAATTATGAAAAAACTTGTGTTATCTATCTTTATTTTCTGTATTTCTATTGGTTTACAGGCTCAAAAAAAATGGACATTACAGGAATGTGTAGATTATGCTGTTAAAAATAATTTACAAATTATACAGAATGAAATTTCTAAAAAAAACCAAGATATCAATCTTAAAATCTCAAAAAGAGAATATCTACCTTCTGTTTCTGCGAATGTTGGTAACTCCGTAAGTTTTGGACAGGCTTCTTTAGGAACCGGAAGTATTAGAAACGATAGATTTAGCAATAATGCGAATTTAGGCGCAGATATTTTGGTGTTCAATAATGGAAGACTAGACAAGCAAGTTAGAAAAGTAGCTTACGATGTTGAAGCGAGCCAATACGATGTTGAAACTATTAAAAATGACATCTCCCTTCAAATTGCACAACAATATTTGAATATTTTGCTTAATAAGGAAATAGAAAAAATATCTAAAAGCGCATTAGAAAACGCTCAAAAACAATACGACAGAGCAAAAATAACAACGGAGGTAGGAACAACAGCTCAAACGGTTTTAGCAGAGGCTGCTTCTGCTTTAGCAAGAGAAAAACAAAACCTTAAAACATCCGAAATCAACACTGCAAGAAATTTATTTGCATTAGCGCAATTGCTTCAACTTTCCAATTATGAAAATTTTGATGTGGAGGAAGTTCCTGTTGATGATTCAATGTTAAGCTCAAATTTGGGAAATGTAAATGATGTTTTAGACTACGCCTACACTAATCAGCCACAAGTAAAAGCTGCTGAAAGCAGAATAAAAGCCGCCGAAACCCAAACAATAGTTACAAAAACAGCATTTTGGCCGACAGTAACCGCAAATGCAGGAATTGGTAGTTTTTATAACAATTTATTGAGTAAGGATGCAATAACTTCTGAAAACGAAAGAACATTTTTCCAGCAATACAAAGATAATTTTGGACAAAATTTAGGTTTATCTGTAAATATTCCAATATTTAATAAAGGAATTACCAAGCTTCAAGTGGATCAATCCAAATTGAATGAAGAGCTTGCAAAAAACTCTTTAGAACAACAAAAACAAAGCGTTAGGCAAAATGTGCAAAAAGCCAAATTTGATGCAGATGCTAATTATGAAATTTATTTAGCTTCATTGGAAACCGCTAAAAGCACACAACTGTCTTTAGATTTTGCAGAAAAAAGTTATACAGCAGGAAGAACAACAATATTTGATCTGAATGTTGCCAGAAACAATTACGCCAATGCACAAGGATCTGTAGCACAAGCAAAATATAATTATTTATTCAGCGTTAAATTGTTAAACTTCTACGCTGGAATACCGATTACGTTATAAATGTCTGTACAAAATTTAGAAAAATACTTACCCGAAAACAGTTTACCTTATCTTAAGGATTGGTTTTCAAGCTATTTTATTCACATAAAAATTACAAGAGAGCGAAGTTCAAAATTAGGTGATTACAGAAAGAAAACAGATGGCAGCCATGAAATTACCATTAATTCTACCTTAGAACCTCAGCTTTTTTTCTTTGTTCTTACCCATGAGTTAGCTCATCTTATCGCATTTGAAACTTATGGCAGAAGAATTTCTCCTCATGGACAAGAATGGAAACTGACTTTCGCAAAAATGATTATCGAAAGTTTAACCGTTTACAAAGAAGATTTACAGCCCATTCTTGTAAAGTTTGCAAAATCGCCAAAGGCTAATTTTATGTCTAGCACAGACTTGGTAAGATACTTTCACATCAAAGAAGAAGATAATGATGAGAATTTTGTAGAAGAGCTTTTAGTAGGAGATTTCTTTATGTACCAGAAGCAACAATATGTATTAGAAGCTCAACTTAAAAAAAACTATCTTTGTAAAAATGTTTCCACGGGAAGAAAATACAGTTTCAAACCGTTGGCGAGAGTAGAAAAATGTAGATAAACATGTCAAAATCAAATCAATACTGTGTGATAATGGCTGGTGGAATCGGAAGCCGATTTTGGCCAATAAGCACTCAAAAATTTCCAAAACAGTTTCAAGATATTTTAGGCGTTGGTAGAACAATGATACAGCAAACTTATGACCGTATTAGCAAGATTATTCCTAACGAGAATATTTTTGTTATTACCAATAAAGAATATGTAGCTCTTTCTCAACATCAGCTGCCAGAGCTTCCTACAGAAAATATTGTGGGCGAACCTCTTATGAAGAATACAGCGGCTTGTAATCTGTATATGGTTAATAAAATTGCAGAAATTAATCCTAATGCAATGATGATTGTTTTGCCAGCAGATCATCTTATTTTAAAAGAACAAACCTTCTTGGATAAAGTAGAATTTGCATTTAAAACCGTTTCCGAAAAGGATTATTTGGTGACGCTAGGAATTACTCCTACTCGACCTGATACCGGTTATGGATACATTCAGTTTGATGAAAAAAAGAACGAAGATCTTCATAAAGTTATTTCGTTTACGGAAAAACCTATTTTAGAAATTGCTAAAACTTTTCTAGAAAGTGGAGATTTCTTATGGAATGCAGGAATTTTTGTTTGGAGCACCAAAAGTATTCAAAAAGCGTTTACAAAATATCTTCCAGAAATGATGCAGCATTTTACTTCTTGCGAGTATAATTCTGAAAAAGAAAACCATTGCATTGAAGTTATTTATCCTAAACTTCAAAAGATTTCTATAGACAACGGAATTTTGGAGAAAGCCAAAAATGTTTACGTTATTCCAGCAGATTTGGGATGGAGCGATGTAGGAACTTGGACTTCCGTTTATGAAAATACCTACAAAGACGAAAACGAAAATAGCATTGGTTCTAAATTTGTATTAACCTACAACTCCAAAGGAAATATTATTAGAGTAAAAAACAATAAAGCTGTAGTAATAGACGGTTTAGAGAATTTTATTATTGTAGATACTGATAAAGCCTTGCTAATTTGTCCAAGAGATAATGACCAGCTGATAAAAGACTACGTAATGGATTTGAAAAACACCAAAAAAGGAGATAAATTCATCTAATCAATCGATTTACACTATTTAAGATGTTAAAATTCAAAATCTTTCCCATTTTTGCAGTTTGTTTAAGCATGAATTTCTTTGCACAAGAGAAAAACTTTTTTTCAAGTGAAGAAAACATTCTTAAAAATGTAATCCCCAATGAAAAACTTGATTTTTGGGTATTAATACACAACAATTACGGTAAAAATCGTGAGGTAAAACTTACTGGAAATAAAAAAGATTTTGAAAATCAAACTTCAGGATTCAACCTATCTCCTAACGAAAATTCCTTTTTTTATATCGTTTACAGCAAAGGCGGAAAACTTAGTTATATAACAAGTTTAGAAGATTTAAAACCTTTTATTGGCAAAGCAGATAATTATCAAGAAGCTGCTCTTTTAGGCATTACAGATGGTTACAGAATTGATTATGAGTTTAAAAACATTGCAGGAAATTACCATGAAGACGTCTCTAATTATTATTTAGATTTAAGTAAAGTTACTTCAAGGGATTGTCCTTACGCGAAAACTCATTTTACACTTACTGTAGATAAAAAAACGGGGAGCGTTTCTAATATTAAAGACAATGGAGCTTATTCTGAAATCTATAAAAAAGATTGCAAAAATAATCCTCGACTCAAGAAATTAAATGAGGAGTATAAAGCACAACAAGAACAGGAAAAAGAAAGGCTTAATCCGACTAAGAAAAGAAGAAGATAAATCTTATTTCTCCTCTAAAATTTGTTGAGCAGCAGTTTTGGAAGTCACTTTTTCAATAACTCGTGTACAAATTCCTTCTTTATCGAAAATAAAGGTGGTACGAACAATTCCCATATAGGTTTTTCCAAAGTTTTTTTTCTCTTGCCAAACTCCAAATTTCTCCACAACTTCTTTATTTTCATCTGCTAACAAATCATATGGAAAGCTGAATTTTGTATGGAAATTTTTCTGTTTTTTTTCTGTATCTGCGCTTATTCCTAGCAATTGATAACCTGCTTTTTCTAAATCAGAATAGTTATCGCTTAGGTTACAAGCCTCAATAGTACATGTTGGAGTGCTGGCTTGAGGATAAAAGAAAACTACAAGCTTCTTTCCTAAGAAATCTGAAGAAGAAATTTCTTTTCCATCCTGATTTTTTCCTGTAAATTCTGGTAACTTTTCGCCAACTTTCAACATAATCTTTATTTTTGTTCAAATTTACGGGTAAAATGACAAAAAAACAAAGAGCAGAACTTGTACAGATCGAATTAGAAAAATTATATCCCGAAGTTCCTATTCCTTTAGATCATATGGATCCTTATACTTTGATGGTTGCTGTGGCACTTTCTGCTCAAACAACCGATAAAAAAGTCAATCAGGTTACACCGGATCTTTTTGCTGTAGCAGGAACACCGCAAAGAATGGCAAAATTGGAAGAATATCAAATTAAAGAACTCATCAAAGAAATCGGGCTTTCCAACACAAAAGCCAAGAATTTGAAGAAAATGGCCGAACTCTTATTAGAAAGACATCATGGTGTAGTGCCACAAACGTATGAAGAACTGGAAGCTTTACCTGGAGTGGGACACAAAACAGCTTCTGTAGTGATGAGTCAAGCTTTTGGATATCCTGCATTTCCCGTAGATACCCATATTCATCGTTTGATGACTCAATGGAAATTGACTTCAGGTAAAAATGTAATGGAAACAGAAAAGGATGCAAAATCAATTTTTCCTAGGGATAAATGGAACAAACTCCATTTACAAATTATCTTCTACGGAAGAGAATATTCTCCCGCAAGAGGAAAAGGCGATAAAGATTTTATAACGAAAATGATGTTTGAAAAATAAACCAAACGGGCGCGGCAAAGCCGCGCCCGTTTGGTTTCCAATCCTTTAAAATTATTTCTGACGTTCGGCCCAATTTTTCATTTTTCGGTTCAAAATATCTAAAGGTAAACAACCCTGACTTAAAACTTCATCGTGAAAACTTGCTAAACTAAATTTTGCTCCGAGTTGTTTTTGATATTGATCTCTCAACTCACGAATTCTTAAAGCACCAATTTTATATCCTAAAGCTTGTCCCGGCATAGCCATATATCTTTCAACTTCAGCAGTAGCTCCAGCTTCATCATAAGCTACATTTTTAAGAAAATATTGTATCGCTTGTTCTCTTGTCATTTTCCCAGAATGGATTTCAGTATCTATTACAAGACGTACAGCTCTTAACATTTGATCGCTTAAATAGCCCATTTTCTGATAAGGATCTGTGTATAAACCAAACTCAGGACCCAAAGTTTCACAATAATGAGCCCATCCTTCACCATAAGCTCCAAACCATCCAAAACGCATAAACTTAGGAAGTTTTTCATTTTCTTGTTGCAATGAAACTTGATAATGATGCCCTGGAATAGCTTCATGCAAAAACAAAGATTCCATGCCAGAAGTTACATTGAATTTGTTAGGATCTGGAAGTGGCATATAGAAAATACCTGGTCTTTTACCATCTGCTGTTCCTTGTATGTATTCAGCACTTGCACTCGCTTCCCGGAATTTTTCAGTTTGTCGAATCTCAAATTTTGTTTTCGGAGTAACATTGAACATTGTCTTCAACTTAGGTTCAATCTTAGTAAGAATTGCATTAAAAGCATCAAGAACCTCTTTCGAAGTTTTATAAGGCATGGCTTTGGGATCCGTTTTTACGTGATTAATGAACTCTTCCAATGTTCCTGTAAAACTTACTTGCTGTTTCACTTTTTCCATTTCAGATCTAAGCATGGCTACTTGTTGCAATCCTATTTTATGAATTTCATCTGGTGAAATAGTAGTGGTGGTCCAGCTTTTCGCATAATAGTCATAAATATCTTTCCCTTTTGGTAAAGCATAATAACCATCGGTATTTCTAGCGTTTGGATAATATTCTTTTTCTAAAAACTCACCCATTTTAGTATATGCAGGAATAATTTTCTTGCTGACTACATGTGTGTATTGCGAAGTAATTTTTTCTTTTTGAGCATCGGTAAAATTATTAGGAAACTTTTTTAGAGGTCCGTAAAAGATATTTTTATCAAAATCGTCACTTATAATTTCTTCTGCTCTCATTTGTGGAATCATTTTAACGACTAATTTTTTCGGTAAAACAATTTTATTGGTAATTCCATCTTTAAAATTTACAATAGCAGCATCCATCCATTCAGGGAATTTCTCCATTCTTTTCAGCCAATCATTATAATCTTTTTCTGTTTTAAATGGTTGATTTCCTTCCCCACTTCCATACAAAGGAAAACTTAATGGAAGCCCCGTAAATTGAGTAAAAGGGATATATTCGGGATGATAAGCATAAGCTTCAATTTTGTCTTTTAAGGTGTAATCTAAAACATCATACACCACTTTATCTTCATCGTTAAGGCTTTTATAATCTACTTTTGCAAGTTGTTGTTGTACCGAATTATAAAAAGCAATTTCACTAGAAATAAAATCTTTATCAATATTTATGGGAAGTTGATCATTATACCTATAATCTCCTTGTGTGGTAGCTTCTAGAGGATAAAGTTTTAGATACTGCTCATAATAATTGCCCGCAATAGAATCTAAATCTATTGGCGTAACTTTCGTAATTGGGGTATCAGATTTTTTACAAGAACTTACACTTAGTACAGAAAAAAGTCCTACAGCGCATATATAAATAAATTTCTTCATTCTAATAATATTTATCAAAGCAAAAATAGGTATTCTAAAAATAATTGTTAAAACATTTTCGTATCCTTTATACTATATTTTTAGTGGAAAATGTAGAAATTCTCCATAACAGTATAGCGCTGCAATAAATAAATAAAAATATTTATCAAATTATATAACACAATTGAATCAATTTTTTATCTTTGTTGTAAACGATAATTAATAAATATTCACTCTTTTTTATAAGAAAATGAAAGGTATTTTGAAAATTTACCACCCAGATGAAACTCTAAAATATCATCTTAAAAATACATACTGCAAAGCAGTTTATAGTAACAAACAACATTTTTTGGAAGTAGAAGTTATTACTGACGATAGTTTAGATCATGTGGATGATGATTCTTTGCAGTATAATTTTCCTCAACTCTCTTTTAATGTTTCCGATTTCCCAATAGAAAATGATGAACTTGAGGGCAAAACAATTCTTGTTGACGATACAGACGAAAACACTTTTACAGAAGTGAATTTGTTTGATGACGAGGAAGCTTTTATTACTGAAAACGAATTAAGTTTTAGTAAGGCAGCCGATGGTGAATTGCAATTGGTATGGTCTGGCAAAATAGATGATTTCTACACACAGTCCGACGAAGCCATTCCCTTTAAATTAAAATGCAGTTTTAAGCAAGACGAAATTGATATAGACGAAGATTAAAGTATAAATATCAGCTTCATTTTAGTATATTAAATCAGACTTTTACAGGAAAAAGAGTCTGATTTTGTTATTTTTAAGGAATTTTTATGAGCTCTTCTCATAATATTGCTTTATTTTTACCGTTTAGAAATTTAAAAAAACATCACAATAATGCTGTTAACGGAACTTACGCAACTTTTATTTCTTCAAGTTGCCCCAACGGTTGTTACACCTACAACTGCTACAACCACTCATGAATTTTCTTTTTGGAATATCATGTTTCATGGAAGCATATTCGCAAATATAGTAATGGTTACCGTACTTTTACTTGGTGTGTTTTCTGTATATATCTTTTTCGAGAGGCTTTTCTTTATTAAAAGATTAACAAGCTCAAAAGACATTCATTTAATGAATAATATTGAGGATTTTTTACGCGACGGAAGAATTGATGCAGCAATGGATTATTGCTCAAGATTAAACTCTCCTGAAGGAAGAATCCTAGAAAAAGGTATTTCAAGAGTAGGAAGACCCGTTTCGGATATTGTAAGTGCAATGGAAGGACAAGCGCAGATTGAAGTGACCAATATGGAAAAAAACCTAAATCTTTTAGCAACCGTTCCGAGTATTGCTCCAATGTTAGGACTTTTAGGAACGGTAATTGGACTTATTTTAGCGTTTTTCAGCATGTCCAATGCAGAAGGTTCATTCTCGCCCAAAACATTATCAGAAGGTATTTATACTGCTCTTGGACAAACAGCAGTAGGTTTAGCAGTAGCTATTCCAGCGAATTTTTTCTACAATTTGTTGTTGACAAAAATTGATAAATTTGTTTTGAATACACAAAACATTTCAAGCGACTTTTTAGACCTCATCAATAAACCTTTATAAATCTTCAAACATGAAAATACAAAGAAGAAATAAAGCCCATCCAGAGTTCAGCTTAGCTGCAATGACTGATGTTATTTTATTGATGCTGATTTTCTTTATGATTACCTCTTCTGCGGCTAACCAAAGTGCTATTGACGTAAAATTACCAAAAGCCGAAAGCTCAGATCCCAACTTGCCTAATCCTTTAACAGTAAGCATCAAACAAGATGGCTCTTATTTTGTAGATGATAAACCTGTTACTAAAGATATGTTAGAGCAAACTATTGTAAATAACCTAAGCACAAGCACTAATCCATCTTTTATGATTCGTGCCGATGAAAATTCTACGCATAAAGATGTAGTTTTTGCTATGGAAATTGCCGAAAAGCATAAATATAATATTGCAATTGCAACAGTAAAGGAATAAAATTGAAATGAGCCCAACCATAAATACTAAAGAAGAAAGAAAGGATAAGATAAAAAGTGCCCTTGTTACAGTCATTATTTGGTCTGTAGTATTGTTGTTTATTTTTCTATACACTTTCCAACAGACTTTTCCTAAACAGGATGAAGTAGTAAATGCAATGCTCATTAATTTCGGAGACAATAGAAATGGAAACGGTATTGAAGAACCTGCTAATCAGGAAGGAAGTTTAGCTGCGGTAACGGATATTTCTGAACCTCAACCCGTAGAAGCACCTATTTCTAAACCAGAACCAAATATAAATTTAGAAAAGAAACCAGAATTAAAAAAAACAGAAATTAAAGATAAAATTATTACTAGAAATAGTAGTAAAAACGCAATTTCTAAAAATGAAGATTCAAAAAACACTAAAAACTCCAAAACATCTTTAGCTTCAAATTCCAAAAAAAATTCCAAAACAAGCGCCACAACAGCCAATTCTAAAACAGGAAATGGTGATGGTAAAGGAAATGCTGCTATTGGAAATTTAATTAAAGGGCGTGGAACCAAAGCTGGAAGTCAAGGAACAGGAGCTGGCATTGGTAACAACGGAGATCCTTTGGGAGGTGATGGAAATGGGGACAGCAAAATAGGTGTTGACAGACGTTTGGTAGGTTTTATCCCTGGAACAATGGGAAGAGGCGGTGCACAACCTTCACACAACTGTTCTGGTAACGGAAGTATTTCTATTGCTTATACTGTGGATAAAGCGGGAAATGTAGTTTCTGCAAGACGTTCTAGTGGAGTTTCTGATCCTTGTATTGTTTCCACAACAATAAGCTGGGTAAAACGCTATGTAAAGGCCGAAAAAGCAGGGTTTTCTTCTTCGGGAACGTATAAAATTACTTTCTAAACTTCAGTTATTTTATTGATTTCAGTAATTCTATTGATGATGGGAAGAGCAAAAATTCCACTTGTTTGAAGATACAATTCGTAGAAAGTTTTTGATCTTACAATAAAATTATTGTTTTTAAGTTCTTTTCCGCGCCAATAAAACAAGTTTCCCAGCATTTCATAATAATTCTTATGATCTCTGCTTTGACGTAAATTTACCATCTCTATAAGTTCTTCATTTGACATTCCTGAAACTTCATCAAAATTCAGTTTAAAAATATCTTTCATCAGCGAATCATAGTCCAATTCTTTTTGCATTAAACTTTCCTCTGGCTTATCTAAAATAAGTTTCTCTAAAGCCTGCGTAAGCTGTCTTATTAATCGAAGGGTAAAATCTTTATCTTGAATCATATAGCTAAAATATGCCTTTTTCTAATAAATCCAACTTATTAATAATTTTGAAGAACAAATTTTCCCAAGAGATCTTTTTACAAATAATAAAGGTATACAAAAAGGAATACGATGATTTCTTAAGATGTACGTTCTAAACTAACTATTCATCAATATTTTTAAAAAAATACATCAATGAACATTAAGAAGATTAGTATTATGTTCTTAATTTAATAGCATAAAAAAAACTCTCAGGGGAAAATCTGAGAGTTTTTATTTATTTTTTAGTGGCTTTGGCACCGCTTTTAAAAATCTTTTCTAGAATCTTCAATGTGATAAGATAAGTGGGTTTTACGCCTGTTAATCCTAATCCGCCAGAAGATAAAGTGCTTCCTGTTTCTAAAGGATTGTCGGATGCGTAATATGCGTAGCAAACAAATAAATCCTCAGAAATATGATGTCTTATTTTTGAGGCCACCTGAATGGCTTTTTGATAGTGAGCTCCTTCCATTTCTAGTCCAACGGCTTTCCAAGAAGTGTCCATGAAATATCTTAAGATGTCTTTATTTTGGAGTGATGTCCCTAAAACGGTAACCATGCTTCCTTTAAAAGCTTCAAGTTCATCATCTTCAAAATCTTCTAATTTTAAAGCGTTTTCAAAAGGGTAATTGTCGGCAGTTCCTTCAAAAATATGTGATGTAGGAATCATAATGTCTCCTTTTTCACCTTTTAAAATACCCGCTTTACCCATAATGGAAATAGATTTCACTTTCATGGTGAAGATTTCTCCATTGTAGTTATAAGGCCTTAAAAGCTCATCCATAATTTCGAAAGCCTGTTCGCCAAAAGCATAATCAAATACTAAAACTACATCGTCACCAGAAAACTTAGAATCTGCAAAAGGAGTGTTTTTAAGATTAATGGTGCTTAAATCTATAATTTGAACATCAATATTGCTTCCGCTTTTGTCATCAATATAAATCATTCCCTTTTTTAAGGCGTAATTTAAAACTTTCTCGCGAAGGTCTTTTTTGTTACTGATGTCCTCATAAAGTTTATAATCTGCATTGCTGTCTTTTTTGGATAAAGCATCGTTCGCAAAAAGCATATTTTTCACGGAATGCATATTGGCGGAAATAATATGCAAAGGACGCATGTGGAGATTGTTGGTTGCTAAAATGTTTTTCACATTATTGGCCCAGGTTTCCCCAAATAAATGGTGACCCACTCTTTCCTGTAAAATAGCGCTGAAATGAACTTCTCTTTCTCGGATTTTCTTCAAATCCATTAAACTTTCATTTCCTAAATAATAGATAATCTTGAATAAACGATCTGGATTGTTATCGTCTCCAAAGCTGTGATAAGCGTTTAAAGTATCATCAAATGTTCTTCCTAATAAAGAGGATAGATGGATTAAGGCTACTTCTTTTTCTTTTCTGCTGAATTTTTTTTCTCCTTTAGCTACCTCTTCGATAATTTGCCAAGCTCTTGTTGGTTTATACTCTTCATCCGCTATAAAACCTAGTTCTCTAATTTTATCCGCTTCTATATATAAGAAGGTGAGGTGGGTTAAAATGTCATAAATTTCTGAACGCCCTAGAAGAACTTCAATATTCATTTGATGTTCATCTATTCTATAACAATTTCTTCTTCTCTTTTTAGGAACAATTACTTCAAAACCTCCCTTTTCAAAACCTTCATCAGAAGTAAGGTATACAAAAGAACATTCTTCAATGCCTTCTGGAAGTCTGTCTAATACATATAATAATCCATCTAGTTCCACTTTGTTGGGAACAGTCATGGTGCCGTATATTTCGGGGTTAATAAGTTGTAGAAGTTGTCGTAAGTTTTCTCCAGAAACTCCAGAAGGTTTGAAAAAACCACGATAAAATAAATGTCGCATGGTAACGTAGATTTTCTCTATTGCCTCTGTCGTCACTCTCGCTCTTGAATAGTTTACCATAATATAAATTTCATACAAATATAATGATATAAAGCTTTAGTTACTTGAGTTGTAGCTTGTAATCTTCTGGGATGAATAAAACTTAATACTTCTCAAACCCCTTAAATTCTTGAAAAGTTAATTTTTTTTAAAACACCCCTAAAAAAAATAGGGGTATTTTTATTTCCGAGCCATATTTTGTTATAAATTTGCAAAAACAACACTGCTAATATGTCAATATTAAGATTTAAAGCTCTAGAAACTCTATCTTTTAAGAATTTCAGACAAGAAAATTCAGTTGCGATTCCCGCTAAATTATCAGAACTTTTCTGTCAGAATGTATTTTCTGAAGAAACGATGAGAGAATACCTTACTAAAGAAGCGTTCAATTCTATTATGGATGCTATTAAGAAAGGGACGAAAATACAAAGACATATTGCAGACCAGGTTGCAGTTGCTATGAAAGATTGGGCAATGAGCAAAGGCGTTACGCATTATACCCATTGGTTTCAGCCACTTACAGGAACTACTGCAGAAAAACACGACTCTTTCTTTACACCTATTGAAGGTGGAAGAGCGATAGAAAGGTTCAGCGGAGGAATGCTTATTCAGCAAGAACCAGATGCTTCTTCTTTCCCTAATGGTGGAATTAGAAATACTTTTGAGGCAAGGGGTTATACTGCTTGGGATCCTACTTCGCCTGCATTTATTATGGGTACAACATTATGTATTCCTTCTATTTTGGTTTCTTATACGGGTGAAACTTTAGATTATAAAGCGCCATTATTAAGAGCATTAAGCGTTGTAGATGCTGCAGCAACAGAAGTAATGCAGTATTTCGATAAAAATGTAACTAAGGTTACTCCTACTTTAGGTTGGGAGCAAGAATATTTCTTAGTAGATTCAGCATTGTATCAATCAAGACCAGATTTAGTAATTACTGGTAAAACTCTATTAGGCCATTCTCCAGCTAAAGGACAGCAGTTAGACGATCATTATTTTGGTTCTATTCCTACAAGAGTAATGAACTTTATGAAGGAATTGGAAATTGAATGTATGAAGTTGGGAATTCCTGTAACTACAAGACATAACGAAGTTGCACCCAACCAATTTGAATTGGCTCCAATGTTTGAAGAAGCGAATGTAGCTGTAGATCACAACTCTTTGTTGATGGATATTATGGCGAGAGTTGCTCACAAGCATCATTTCCATATTTTGTTTCATGAAAAACCATTTGCAGGCGTCAACGGAAGTGGAAAACACAACAATTGGTCTTTGGCGACTGATACTGGAGAAAATCTTTTAAGTCCAGGTAAAAATCCTAAGAAAAACCTTCAGTTTCTTACTTTCTTTGTGAGTACTATTATGGCAGTTCATGAATATGCAGATTTGTTGAGAGCAAGTATTGCATCTGCAAGTAACGACCATAGATTAGGCGCTAATGAAGCTCCACCGGCAATTATTTCTGTATTTATTGGAAGTCAGTTGTTTAGAGTTTTAGAAGAACTAGAAAAAGTTACAGAAGGAAAACTCTCTCCAGACGAAAAAACAGAATTGAAGTTAAATGTAGTAGGGAAAATTCCAGAAATTTTATTGGATAATACCGACAGAAACAGAACTTCTCCTTTTGCATTTACAGGAAATAAATTTGAAATTCGTGGTGTAGGTTCATCTGCAAACTGTGCAGAAGTAATGACGGTAATGAATGCCATTGCTGCTAAACAATTGAAAGATTTCAAGAAAGAAGTGGATGCATTTATCGAAACAGGTCTTAAGAAAGATGAAGCTATCTTTAATGTGTTAAGAGAATACATTAAAAAGTCTAAAAACATTATGTTTGAAGGAGATGGTTATTCTGATGATTGGGCTAAAGAAGCTAAAAAGAGAGGTTTGAACAACCTTAAAACAACTCCAGAAGCTTTAAAAAGAGAATTAGATCCTAAGTTTGTTCATCTTTATGAAGAAATGGGTGTTTTCAATGAAAGAGAAGTAGAGGCAAGGAATGAAGTGAAGTTGGAAAAATATTCAACAGTTATTGATATTGAAGCAAGAGTTTTAGGAGATATCGCAAGAAACCACATCATTCCTTCTGCAATTAATTATCAAAACAGATTAATTGAAAACGTAAAAGGATTAAAAGAAATTTTTGGAGCTCAAGAATTTAAAGTTTTAGCAAAAGAGCAAATGAGTTTAATTGCTCATATTTCTGAGAATATTTCTACAATTAAGTTAGGGGTAGAAGAATTAATTAAACAAAGAGAACTTGCTAAATCACTGAGAGACAGTCAAAAACAAGCAGACGCTTATTGTAATAATGTGAAGCCATTATTCGATGGAATTAGAGAAGCTTCAGACTCTTTGGAGATGATGGTGGACGATGAACTTTGGCCATTAACTAAATATAGAGAAATGTTGTTCACAAGATAATTTTTCATAACTTTAATATTAAGCAAATGCCCAAAGGATGGGCATTTGTTGTTTTATAGATTTTGGAAATATGATTTTTGTTAGGTTTGCAATGTTAAAAAACCTTAATAAAAATGATTTAAGAAGTCCCTAAAATAGGGATTTACAGCATGCTTTTTTTTAACACATTAAAAAAAGATGTTAAAATTTGTTAAAAAAAGACTTTAGTAAACTCAATCTTGGAATCGGTCTATAGGGTTTTTCTACTTTTGTACTGCTTAAAACAAAGGAAATCCTTTATTTAACCTTAAATTAAATATATGAAGAAAAGAGTTTTAGTCTATTTAGTTGCAGTAATTACTACTTTATCTATGCAGTCTTGTGTTACAAATTATGTAGTTTCAAAACCGGCAACTTATACGAAGGAGTACAAATCAGATGCCAAATCTAATATTGCAAATGCAGACGCTAAAAAAGCTGAAAAGGATAGACAAAAACTTATCAATTCTTTCATCGATAACAAAGTAACGGAGATTAACAATGCTAAAAGATTGGCAAAAAATGCTTATTCTGAAAAAAAATCTCAATACAATACTTTAATCAACAATATTTTAACTGAAGCGGAAACTTACCTGGGAACTCCTTACAGATACGGAGGAACAACAAGAAAAGGAATTGACTGTTCAGCATTTGTACTTTCAGTTTTCGGAGCTGCTGCAGGTGTTACCTTACCAAGAGTAGCTGCTGCACAAGCGCAAGAAGGAGAAAGTATTGATAAAAGTGAGTTGAAAAAAGGAGATTTGTTATTTTTCTCACATGGAAGAGGCAGAATTGCACACGTAGGAATTGTAGAGAGCATTACAGAAGAAGGTGATATTAAGTTTATGCATTCAGCAACTTCAAGAGGAGTAATGGTTTCAAATCTTTCAAAAGATTCTTATTGGGGACCTAGATACAGATTCGCAAAGAGAATTGTAAATGAAGATACTGCAAATAACTTGGCAATAGCAAAAATGAATTAAGTAATTGAAATTTAGTCATAAAAAAAGCCTTCGGATTTCGAAGGCTTTTTTGTTATTGTAAAAGTTTCTCAACTTATTGTTATCGGATATTTGTTCAATAAACCTGGTAAGCCGTGTAAAGAGAATTTTGCGTTTTTTATTTTGTTTTGCTCCAAATCTATGGAATAACTAAAAGCTTGTCTAAAATCAGTGTTTTCAAGATTGGTGTTTGAAAAATTAGCATTTAGTAGATCAGAATCATTAAAAACGGCTGAGGTTAAATTACATTCTTCAAATTCCACCTCATTCAAATTACAATTTTTAAAAATGGTTTTGCGAATATCCTTTTGGTAAAATGTAGAATGACTAAGGTTGCAGTCTTCAAAACTAAAAGACAATCCAAAATCATTGCACTCATCAAAATGCAAACCCACCATTTTACAGTTTTTAAATTTTACATTTCTAAAAGCTGTTTCAGAAATTTGAATCAAGCTTAAATCGCAACCACAGAATTCGCATTCGGAAAATTTAAAGCTAGAAAAATTGAAGTGAGATAAGTTGATGTCTATGAATGTACAATTTTCATATTCGCCCATCCTTAAATCTTCTGCAGATTTTATTTCTTTATCTTGAAAAAAGTTTGACATACAATAATGTTTCTAGCATCTAAACTAAACTATTTTTATCTGAATAATTCAGTTTAAAAAAGATAAATGTCATAATAGAAAACGCAAGTAAAGAACTTCCCCCATAACTGAAATAGGGAAGTGGAATACCCACCGTTGGGAAAAGCCCCATTACCATCCCAATATTAATAGAAAAGTGCATTAATAGGATAGAAGCAAAGCTGTAGCCGAAAACCCTGTTAAATGTTGATTTCTGACGTTCTGCCAGGAAATATATTCTGCCAATATACAGCGTATAGCAAAGAATAAGCAAAGTACTTCCTACAAAACCCCATTCTTCACCAACAGTACAAAAAATATAGTCGGTTTCTTGTTCAGGGACAAATTTACCTTGAGTTACAGAACCTTCGCGATAGCCTTTTCCAAATAATCCACCAGAACCAATGGCTGTTTTAGAATACAATAAGTTATAACCAGAAGTATCTCTAAAAGCTTTTTCACCTTTATAAAGAACCTCAATACGTTCTCTTTGGTGTTTAGGAAGTTTAGTTAAAATATAAGGTGTTGCAAATGCTAAGCTGCATAAAACAAGTAAGGAACCTACAATACTCGATATTGAAAAAATATTCCAAGAAATTTTATAATAATTAAAGAAAATATAGATCCCAGCAATTAACAATAGCGCAATAACCACGTAAATTGGATTAACAGCTAATGAAACGAGGAAAACCATTGCAAAAATTAAAATAATTCCAAATAGCCAGCCGCTCAATCCTTCACGGTATAATGCAATAAAAAAGGCTCCAAAAACCAATAAAGATCCCACATCTGGAATCGCTAATACCACAATAGCAGGAATTCCCACAATAGCCAATGTGGTAAGAAGTGATTTTCTATTTTTTAAGTTGAACTCAGGTCCAGCAACATAGTTGGAGAGCATTAAAGCAACTCCTATTTTTGCAAATTCTACAGGCTGCATGGTAAAACTTCCGAATTTATACCAGTTTTTTTGGCCGAGAATTTCTTTACCAAAGGGGAAAAGCCCAATAAGAAACAAAACACCGCCAATATAGAAAATACCCGCCATGTTTTCGAAAAACTTACTTCTTCCTACAAAAATAACAAGTCCCACAAATAAAGAAATGCAGAAAAAAATTAATTGTTTTTCACCTAACTTTTGGTCAACACTATAAATATTCGCAATGGCAAATATGCAAAGGATAAAATACAAACCAAGACCTAATTTATCTATTCCTTCTGTCCACTTCATGGTTGTGATTGTTTAGGTTTTGAAATTCTCTCTTTATCTATCGCTTTTTGAGCCCTTTCTTTAATCTTTTTAATTTGAGCTAAGCTGTCCTGTTTTCTTTTCAGTTTTATTGAATCTTGGTTAGGTTCCACCCAAAGTCCTTTTCTTTTAAGATCAACCATCCATTGGCGTTTGTATTCAGGCATAAAGCTAGAATTAACAAGTTTTTTATAAAGATGTTCTCTTTTTACATCCCCTGTAATAAACTTTTCTGCAATAACCGTTGCAGCAGGACCAGCCCAAGTAGCACCAAAACCAGCATGTTCCATAACAGCGGCAACTACAATTTTCGGTTTATCTGCAGGAGCAACAAGTACAAAAATGGAATTATCTTTTCCTTGTGGAACCTGTGCTGTTCCCGTTTTTGCTAATTGAGTAAAGTCGTTTGATTTTAATCCACGTGCAGTTCCATTTAAAACCACAGCTTCCATACCTTTTAAAACTGGAACGAAATGTTTAGGATCCACTAAAGTTTTATGTTTTACTTTAAATCTAGGATCTGGATTAGGTTTTCCATCAATAGATTTTACAATATGCGGAGTATAATACCAACCTTTATTAGCAATTGCAGCAACAGAATTGGCCATTTGAAGAGGCGTTAGCATTACATCACCTTGTCCCATCCCATTAAAAACCGCACCCGTTGCTAAAGGGTCCCAATTTTTATAATCTTTTTTGGAACCACTTGCTTTTAAGATGGATTTCATTCTGTTTTCGTAAAATTCACCACTAGGAATTTTTCCTTTTGAACCCACCGCTAAATCGTTATTCAAAAATTCGCCTAAGCCAAAACTCGACATAATTTTTTTCCATTCATTTACTCCTTTCGAAGGATTTCCAGGATATTTATTTACAATAGCTAAATAGGCATAAGAGAAGAAACAGTTACTGGAAACCTGAATTGCGGGAATAAGAGGATCTGCACCACCGTGGCCTTTAATTCTTAAACCTTTATAATTAAAACCTCCACCACAAGGGAAAATGGTTTTCTCGTCCATGACTCCCATTTGCATTGCTGCTAAAGCTGTTAATAATTTGAATGTAGAACCTGGAGGATAACCCGCTTGTAAAGATCTATCGAATGTAGGTTTGTTTTCGTAGATGGTATCTTTTGAAAGTTTATAAAGATTTCTAGATTTTTCTGGTCCAGTAAAAAGATTGGGATCAATATCTGGTCCCGTTGCTAAGGCTAAAATTTCACCATTATTAGGATCAATTGCAACAATAGCTCCGTGTTTATCCACCAGCATTTCTTCCGCCATTCTTTGTAAATCATAATCAATGGTAAGAGTGACGTCTTTTCCTGTAACTACATCTTTATCAAGTTCCCCATTTTTATAAGAGCCAATGCTTCTAAGTTTAATATCTTTTTGGATGTATTTTACTCCTTTAATTCCTCTTAAAACTTTTTCATAAGACTTTTCAACCCCTGTTTTTCCAATTAAATCGCCTGGTAAATAGTAAACAGAATCTTTTTTAATTTCGGAATTGTTCACTTCGCTTGTATAGCCTAATAAGTTACCAGAAGTGGAAACTTCGTATTGTCTTTGAGGACGTTGTACTATTGAAAACGCAGGATATTTGAAAATAATCTCTTGTATTCTTGCTATTTCTTCGCGGCTAATTCCTTTTATAAAGGTCATAGGGTTCAGCTTGGAATAGTATTTTTCTTTCTTAAGATTTTCAATGGTTGCAATAAACTGTTGTTTATTAATTTTCATGAGGTTACAAAAGCCAATGGTATCAAAATCGGGTCTCATTAAGGCTTGGGTAAAAGAAATTTCATAGGAAGGTTGGTTGCCCACTAAAATTTTACCATTTCTGTCGAAAATAACACCACGCTGCGGAATAACATATTCTGTTTTTATAGAAGTGTTGGCAGCATTAAGAGCGTATCTGTCTGTAAATAATTGTAAATAAGCGAGCCTTGCAATAAAAATTACTGCAATTACTGAAAGAACCAAAGAAATTTTAAAATACCTCGTGTTCAAACTTTTTGTTTGATTTTAAATATTAATGCGTAAATAAGTATAAATACAAATGAAATTAAACTTGTAATAACTACGTTGAGTAGGATTTCAAATATTCTACTAAATTTAAAAAATTCAATATATTGCACCAAAATTTGATGAATAAAAATACTTGAAAGTATAAAAAACAGAAACTGAGTCCACTGTAAAGATTGAAAAGAGAAGAAATCTGTTGTGGTTTCTGTTGAGGTTCTAAAAATGAGGGTTCTAAAATAAGCGATAAGCGTTGTTGCAAAAGCATTTATTCCACCAGAGTTGAGGAACAAATCTATCCCCAATCCTAATAAAAAACTTAAAGCTAAAAACTGAAATTTATTTCTAAAAAAGGGGTAAAACATTACAAAAACAGGATACAAAACAGGTGTATATTTCCCGAAAAAGGTAATCCTGTTCAGCACAAAAATTTGCAGAGCTATCAATGCAAACATCATCAAAAAATCTGTAAACAAAGTTCTGCTAATCATTGTCTTTTTTTATGTTGGCTTGTAAGGTATCTTGTATTTTTTGTACTTCAGCTTTTTTAAGGTTTTTAATGACAAACACTTTGCTCAAAGCACCCATTTTTTCACTTAATTCCACGGAAATATCCCAAAAACCCGTTTTACTATCTACGGAATATCCTGCAATAGTTCCTATCATTAAACCTTTTGGAAAAATAGCCGATTTACCATCTGTTATTACGGTATCGCCCACTTTTAGTGGGACATATTTCGGGATGTCTGCTAAATGCATCACTCTAGAATTGTCTCCATGCCAAGTAAGCGTACCAAAATAACCAGATTTTTTAAGAGAAGCATTAATTTTAATCTTATTAACACTTAATACAGATTGTACTAAAGAATACTCATTGGTAGAGTTTACTACTATTCCTGCAATTCCTCGCGGCGAACTCACTCCCATTTTAGGAAGAACACCGTCTCTTTTTCCTCTGTTAATGGTAAAATAATTATCTCTTCTGTTGATGCTATTGTATACGATGTCTCCATCTACAAATGTATAGATTTGTCCACCACCAATGGTATCATGAACCTTTCTGAAAAGAGGATTTTTAGCTCCATTTTTCCCATAAAGTTGAGTCATTAAAGCTTTATTTTGCGCTACTAAATCTTCATTAATCTGCTTGAGCTTCAAATAAGAAACCCCTTCATCAATATACCCAGAAACCCATGAGTTAAAAGCTGCTGTTTGACCAGCGAGCCAAGATTGTTGCATGGAGTTTTTAGAGAAAATAAGGACCACAGCAATAATTTGCAGAAATAAAAAGAAGACAAAAAGTGCATTCTTCGAAAATAATCTCAGCAAAAATCCCATTCAAAAAAGTCGTAAAAAATTATTTAATCAAGAAATTGAATTTATCCATATTCTTAAGAGCGATACCAGTACCACGTACAACGGCTCTTAATGGATCTTCAGCTACAAATACAGGAAGTCCAGTTTTCTTGTGAATTCTGTCTGCAAGTCCTCTTAGTAAAGCGCCTCCACCAGCTAAATAAATACCTGTTTTATAGATGTCTGCCGCCAATTCCGGAGGTGTTAAAGAAAGAGTTTCCATAACAGCATCTTCAATTCTGATGATAGATTTGTCCAAAGCTCTTGCTATTTCTTTGTAACCTACCATAATTTCTTTTGGCTTTCCTGTAATAAGGTCTCTACCTTGCACTGGGATGTCTTCAATATCTACATCTAAGTCTTCCACCGCAGAACCCACTTCAATTTTCACTCTTTCAGCGGTTCTTTCCCCGATGTATAAGTTATGGTGAGTTCTTAAATAATAAGCGATATCATTGGTAAATACATCACCAGCAATTTTTACAGATTTGTCGCAAACAATACCTCCTAAAGCTACTACAGCAATTTCTGTTGTACCACCACCTATGTCGATAATCATGTTACCTTCAGGTTTTTGTACATCAATTCCTACCCCAATTGCAGCTGCCATTGGTTCGTAGATTAGTCTTACCTCTTTTGCATTTACTTTTTGTGCAGAATCTCTTACTGCTCTTTTTTCTACTTCTGTAATTCCTGATGGAATACAAATAACAATTCTAAGCGCTGGTTGTATAAATTTCCCTTTAATTCCAGGGATTTTTTTAATAAATTCTTTAATCATATGCTCAGAAGCATGGAAGTCTGCAATAACCCCATCTTTTAAGGGACGAATCGTTTTAATGTCTTCGTGTGTTTTGCCCTGCATATGTTTGGCTTGTTCCCCTACAGCAATAGGCTTTCCTGATGAACGTTCAATTGCAACAATTGAAGGCTGATCAATTACAATTTTGTTGTTATGTATGATAAGAGTATTAGCTGTTCCTAAGTCTATAGCAATTTCTTGCGTAAACATATCAAATAAACCCATAGTTGTCTTCAGATTTTAAGTTTACAAAGATATAAATATTAAGTACAGTCTAAAAATTAAGAACACGTTAATTTGGTTAAAATTTTATTAAATTTTCAACTTCTCGCCTTAAAGTTTATATAATAAATTTTTTCATTAATTTTTATTGCGAAATTTTTAAGGATAAGTTTAATGAAGGATCTTATTGGTGAGTTTGATGATAGTTTTTTACAATAATACTGATAAGTAGTTTATCATTCCTTTTAAGAATAAAAAGTTGTAAATTTGCGCCGACTATGTTAAATCATTCAATTACACCTCAAACTTCTAATTTCGCTGTGTTGTCCATTAGCTACGAGAAAGCTGATGTAGAAGTGCGTGGGAAGTTTGCATTTTTTGATGAAAACATAAAGAATTTTGTTACCAGAGTTCATGATAAAAATCTGGGAGACGCATTTGTAGTATCCACTTGCAACAGAACAGAAATTTATACCACAACGCCCAATTATCTTTTAATAGCAGAAGAATATTGTAAAACGATAGACGTACATCTTACAGATTTTATGAATTTTGCGAATATTCTTACCAAAGAAGAAGCTTTAACCCATCTTTTTAGAGTTTCTGCAGGGTTGGAAAGTCAGATTATTGGAGATTTTGAAATTATTGGTCAGATAAAAAAAGCCTATTCACGATTTAAAAAAGAGAAAAAGTTTTCTAATTCTTACCTTGAAAGAGCCATTAATTCTGCCATACAAATTTCAAAAAGAATTAAAAACGAAACGGGAATCTCCAATGGAGCAGCTTCTGTTTCTTATGCAGCGGTTCATTATATTTTGAACAATCAGAAACAACTTTCAGATAAAAACATTCTTTTATTGGGAGTGGGTGAAATTGGACAAAATACGGTTGAAAATTTGGTGAAACATATTTATCAGCCAAAAATTAAAGTTGCCAACAGAACTCAGGAGAAAGCCGAAAAAATAAGTGAAAAGTTTAATATTCCTCATGTGGAATATGAAAACTTCGACAAAGAACTCAGCAATACAGATATTCTTATTGTTGCTACAGGTGCTAAAAGACCTATTGTAAACGAGTCTCATTTCCCTAATGGTAAAGAAACTCTGATTATAGATTTATCCATTCCGAATAACGTAGACAAAAATGTGCTTAGCAATAAGAGCATTACTTTGGTGGATGTAGATGAATTGTCTTCTCAAATTCAAGAAACCATACAGCAAAGAGAAAAAGAAATTCCTAAAGCCAATGAAATCATTAAATCTATGATGAAAGAATTTTTGGAATGGGAGAAGAAAAGAAAACTAGCTCCTAATATTCATCATTTCAAAGCGGCTTTAAAGAATATGGAGCGTAATGAAATGCATAATTTCTATCGTAAGAATAAATATATTAATGTAGATGATATGGTGTTATCTGAAAAAATGATTCAGAAAATTACCAATAGATTTGCAAAATATATTATTGATAACCCTCAGAAAGCAGAGGAAATCAGCAGATTGATGCACGAAATATTAGTGGAACAACCAAATAACGAGTTCAATGAAAAGCATTAGAATTGGTACCAGAAACTCAGCTTTAGCACTTTGGCAAGCAAGAGAGGTGGCAAGACATCTTCAAAATAATAATTACACTACCGAGATTATTCCAATAGTATCTTCTGGAGATAAAAACCTTAGTCAACCTTTGTATTCAATGGGGATAACAGGTGTTTTTACCAGAGATCTGGATATAGCTTTGTTAAATGACGAGATAGATATTGCTGTACATTCTTTAAAAGATGTTCCCACGCAATTACCAGAAAATATAGAGCTTATAGCTTATTTAAAAAGAGATTTTCCTCAAGATGTTTTGGTGAGAAAATCTTCTGCACAAGAAAAACCACTTCATGAACTTAAAGTAGCTACTGGAAGTTTAAGAAGAAGAGCTTTTTGGTCTAAAGCATTTCCAGGAACTGAATTTTCCGAAATCAGAGGAAATATACAAACGAGATTGCAAAAATTGGAAGAGCAAGATTTTGATGCTACCATTTTTTCTTTAGCGGGTATTGAAAGAATGAAGATGAACCTTAATTATGAGTTTCTTCCTTTTATGATTTCAGCTCCTTCTCAAGGGGTAGTTACCGTGGCTGGGAATTCTAAAAACACTGAGATTAATGCTGTCTTGAAAGAAATTAACGACGCAGAAACACAAATTTGTGTAGAAATGGAACGTAGTTTCTTACAAACTTTAGAAGGTGGCTGTACAGCTCCTATTGGTGCTTTTGCAGAAAAAAAAGATGATAAAATAAGTTTTATAGGAGCTCTTTGTTCTTTAGATGGTCAGGAATCTATTTTTGTACATGAAAGTTTTGTGTATGAAAAAGGGAAAGATTTTGGAAAAGAATTTGCACAAACAGTCTTAGAAAAAGGAGGGAAAGGCATGATGAAAAAAATAAAAGAAACTCTTAACTAGATTTTTTTCGTTGCTTCCATGAAAGCCTTATTCACAAAGAAAATTGATACTAAAACCGTAGTTCATAAACTTGGAAGAGATTTTAATTTTGATTGTATTGAAGTCATTAAAATAAAACCTCTTCGTGTTTCTTCTTTTGATTTAAAAGGAAATTCCATCATTTTTAGCAGCGTAAATGCTGTGAAATCTTTCTTCAATAATGGTTTTAACCCATGTGAAGATGCTTTAAACAAAAATTACAACAAAATATATTGTGTTGGTGAAAAAACCAAAAAGGAAGTTAGAAAAAATGGTTTTGGAACCTTTAAAATGCTGAAAAACGCTAAGGAGCTTTCACAATTTATTATTGATAAAAGTTATAAAGAAAGCTTCTTACATTTTTGTGGAAATATGGCTTTGGATGTTTTAGATAAAGCGCTTCCATTGCAGAATATACGTTATCAAAAAGTGGTGGTTTACAATACCGAGGAAATTTATCCAAAGATTGATAATGAGTATGATGTTGTTGTTTTTTTTAGTCCAAGTGGAGTTAGAAGTTTTGCGAAAAATAACTCATTTAAGAATAGCAAGTTGTTTTCTATAGGAGAAACAACATCAGATGAAATAAGAAAATATACGTCCCAAAATATTTTTACAAGTGAAGAAAACAGTCTTTCAGATGTTTTAGACTTAATGAAAACCAAATTGGGAAAATAGTAAATAGATTATGATTAAGAACGACTTATACCTTAAAGCCCTAAGAGGCGAAACTGTAGAAAGGCCTCCTGTGTGGATGATGAGGCAAGCCGGAAGATATTTACCAGAATTTATTGCCCTTCGCGATAAATACGATTTCTTTACACGTTGTCAAACTCCAGAGTTAGCGGCAGAAATTACGGTACAGCCTATTAGAAGGTTCCCTTTGGATGCTGCAATTTTGTTTTCTGATATTTTGGTGGTTCCTCAAGCAATGGGGATAGATTTCAAAATGAAAGAATCTGTAGGTCCTTGGTTAGATGAGCCTATTAGAACAGCAGAGCAAGTAAAAAACATCCAAGTTCCAGATGTGAACGATACTTTAGGGTACGTTTTTGATGCTATTGAGCTTACCTTACAAAAGCTAGACAACGAAATTCCATTAATTGGTTTTGCGGGTTCTCCGTGGACAATTCTTTGTTATTGTGTTGAAGGAAAAGGTTCAAAATCTTTTGATATTGCTAAAGGTTTCTGCTTTACACAGCCAGAATCAGCTCATGAATTATTACAGAAAATTACAGATACTACCATTGCTTATCTGAAAAGAAAAGTAGAAAAAGGAGTTTCTGCAGTGCAGATTTTCGATTCTTGGGGTGGAATGCTTTCTCCTGAAGATTATAAAGAATTTTCTTGGAAATATATCAATCAGATTGTGGAAGCTTTAAGTCCAGTATCTCCTGTAGTTGTTTTTGGAAAAGGTTGTTGGTTTGCATTGGAGGAAATGACGATGTCTAAAGCTTCTGCTTTAGGTGTAGACTGGACGATTTCACCAGAGTTTGCAAGAACTTTAACCAATCATACCATGACTTTACAAGGGAATTTTGATCCAGCAAGATTGCATTCAAGTCCTGAAGTAATTAGAAAAATGGTTCACGAGATGATTTCACGTTTCGGAAAAGATAGATATATTGCGAATTTAGGACACGGTATTTTACCAAATATTCCAGTAGAAAATGCTGAAGCTTTTATTAGGGCAGTAGTGGAGTGGAAATCTAATGTGTAAACTATTAAAATATACTTGTTTTAAAAACATGAAAAAACCATTCACGAAAATGAATGGTTTTTTTTATATTATTTGGCTTTAAGAAAGCATTCTCTGAGCTTTTTTTACACCTTCCACTAAGATATCAATTTCTTCAAAAGTATTATACACGGCAAAACTAGCCCTTACTGTTCCTGCAATATTAAAGAAATTCATAATAGGTTGCGTACAATGATGTCCTGTACGAACAGCAATACCCATTTTATCCAGAATCATTCCTACATCCGAAGAAATTCCCACTCCTTCCAAATTGAAGGATACAACGCCTGCTCTTTTGGCTTTTTCACCATAGATTTTTAAACCTTCCATTTCTAAAAGTTTTCTTTGTGCATATTCCAATAAGCTGTTTTCGTGCGCTGCAATATTATTTCTGCCTACTTTTTCCATAAAATCCACTGCAGCTCCCAAAGCTATATTTCCACCAACATTAGGAGTTCCCGCTTCAAATTTAAATGGTAAATCTGCATAAGTAGTCTTTTCGAAAGTACAGGTAGCAATCATTTCTCCACCCCCATGAAAAGGAGGTAGTTTTTCTAAAACTTTTTGTTTTCCGTAAACGATTCCTGTTCCCATTGGAGCATACATTTTATGTCCAGAAAACACAAAGAAATCGCAATCCATTTTTTGAACATCAATTGTGAAATGCGGAACAGATTGTGCACCATCAATTACGATATAAGCGTTAGAATTAGCTCTAGTTTTTTTAATGATTTCTTCAATAGGATTAATAACTCCTAAAGCGTTTGAAACCTGATTTACAGAAATCACTTTCGTTTTTTCATTCAACCATTGGTCCAAAACATCAATTTGAAGAATTCCGTTCTCATCCATCGGAATTACTTTCAACTTTGCACCCGTTCTCTCGCAAAGCATTTGCCAAGGAACGATATTAGAGTGATGTTCTAGGTAAGAAATAATAATTTCGTCGTCTTTTTTGAGCTCCTGAGTAAGAATATTAGCGATAAGGTTTAAACCTTCAGTCGTTCCTCTCGTGAAAATAATCTCAAAATCATTTTGAGCATTTAGAAACTTCTGGATTTTCTTTCTAGAAAGTTCCATTTCTTCTGTAGCAATCTGACTCAAAGTATGAATTCCACGGTGTACATTGGCGTTGTAGTCCGTATAATATTTTTGCCAAACCTCTAAAACAGATTTGGGTTTTTGGGAAGTAGCAGCGTTATCTAGATATACCAAAGGTTTTCCGTTAACTTCTCTTGAAAGTATCTGGAACTGATTTCTTATTTCTTGAACATCCAACATGATGGAATTTTTTTAAAGATTATATTCTTATTTAGAATGCTTCAAATTTACGCATTTTAAAATGAATGCATATTGTTTCAACAAAAAAACCTGTCTTTTGACAGGTTTTTGTTATGTAAAGAAAAGTATTTCTTATTCAGCAGAAGTTTCTTCTGTAGCTGGAGCTTCTCCTTCTACTCCTTCTTCATCGTCATCCATAGCTGCAGCAGCACCTTTTATTGCATTTCTAGACATCTTAACAGCAACAACTACTGCATTGTCTGGGTGCATGAAAGTAAATCCTTCAGTCTTAAGAGTTCCAACATAAAGTTTGTTACCAATTTTCAAAGGAGTTACGTCAACTACGATTTCGTCTGGTAAGTTAGCAGGAACTGCTTTTACTTTCAATTTTCTGAAAGATTGTCTTAAAACACCACCAGAAACAACACCTTTTGCACGACCTGTAATTCTTACTGGAACTTCCATGATAACTGGTTTGTCATCAGATAACTGATAGAAATCAACGTGAAGAATTTTGTCTGTAATTGGGTGGAACTGTATGTCCTGAAGAACAGCAGGGATAGTTTGTCCGTCAACTTCAATAGATACCGTGTGTGCTTCAGGAGTATATACTAAGTTTTTGAATGATTTCTCTTCAGTAGAGAAACTCAAAGGCTCAGCACCTCCATAAACAACACAAGGAACTAATTCAGCATCACGTAAAGCTTTTGTAGACTTTTTGCCCACGCTTTCTCTTTTTGTACCTTGAATTGTAATAGATTTCATTATAAATTATATATTAAAATATTTGAGAGTGCAAAATTAGTAAAATTTTGTGAATAAAAAAATCCCTCTTAAAAAGAAGGATTTATATTTATAGAAATTGTATTTCTTAGATGATGAATTTTTCGCTGATAGATTTATGCTCGTGAACCATTTTCATTACATCTGCAAATAATTGTGCACAAGATAAAACTTTAATTTTTGAACTTAATTCAGTTTTTACAGGGATAGAATCTGTTACAATAACTTCTAAAAGTTTTGAATTTTCGATATTTTCATAAGCTTTACCAGAAAGAACTCCATGTGTTGCCATTGCACGAACTGTTTTAGCTCCTTTTTCCATTAAAATGTCAGCAGCTTTGCAAAGTGTTCCTGCGGTATCTATCATATCATCAATCAAGATAACATTTTTACCTACTACATCACCAATTAGGAACATTTCTTCCACTACATTGGCTTTTTTTCTTTCTTTATAAGCAATTACAACATCAGCTCCTAAATGACCAGCGTAGTTTTTTGCTCTTTTTGCTCCACCCATGTCTGGAGAAGCAATGGTTAATTTATCTAAATTTAAAGACTCAATATAATTAACAAATATTGAAGAAGCGTATAAATGATCCACAGGAATTTCAAAGAAACCTTGAATTTGGTCTGCGTGAAGATCCATTGTCATAATTCTTGTAGCCCCTGCTGCAGTTAAAAGATTTGCCACTAGTTTTGCTCCAATAGGGGCTCTAGGCTTGTCTTTTCTGTCTTGTCTCGCTAAACCGAAATAAGGAATTACTACTGTAATGCTTTTTGCTGAAGCTCTTTTTGCAGCATCAATCATTAGCAAAAGTTCTAATAAATTGTCTGCAGGTGGAAATGTAGATCCAATTAAGAAAACTCTTCCTCCTCTTACAGATTCGTCCAAAACGGGTTCAAATTCGCCGTCGCTGAATTCTTGAAAATTAATTTTCCCTAATTCTTTACCATAATGTTGGGAGATTTTTTCTGCTAAATCTTTGCTTGTTCTTGTGCAAAATAGATAACTTAACTGGTTTGCCATTTTTACTTTTTTAGATGCTGCAAATTTATAAAAAAACCACAAGATTAAGTTCTTGTGGTTGATAATATTTTACTGAGTTTCCTCATTAAGGAAATTTCACTCCTGAATATTTATTGGGATCTACCTGAGGCAAATTAGATTTGTATTTTGCATTAATGGCTTTAATAAACTCATTAGCAACAATAGCATACCCCCTTCCAGTAAGATGAACTCCGTCTAAAGAAAAAGTTCCACCAGTTACGAAAGTTGCAGTGTATTTAACACCATTCCAAGAAATCCCGGAGTTGCTGGCAAGTTCATTCATTTTAGCATTCATATCCACAAATGCTAAATTTTTAGCGTCTGCAACTTCTTTAATTTTAACATTGAAAATTGCGGTAGCGTCTAAAACTTCTTCAACTTCACCATCAGTGGTTCCAAATTTCCCTCTCAAAACATGTTTGTCTTCCAAAGGATAGGTTAATCCGTATTTATCAAATGGAGCAAATACAGGCGAACCAGGTGTTGTTCCTAGAACTGAACTTGTTGTAAGAGGAATTAAATCTTTGTTTGTTGTATGTCTTGCTTTCCCAAAAAGTTGCCCCATTAAAGTTGCTTGTAAAGTAGGAACACCAGCAGCTGTTAGTTGAGTTGTTATAAAGCTTGAAAAATCATTTAACGACTCATCTTTTAGCAAAATAGGATTAGACTCAGTTTTAGAAAGTAATTTAATTCTGTCACCTTGTCCTGCAGCAGTTAAAATTTGTTTCAATGGACCAAATACCTGAGTATTTAGCGCATCAATATTTGCATTTGCATTTGATGGGCTTCCTATAGCTGCAGTATTGAATTTTTCAGGTGGAATTGGATTGTAAGGAACTCTAGTGAAAAATGGAATAGATGTTACATTAGGAATATTTGCTACAACTCCTTTTCTTGTTGTATTAGCTGGGAAAAGAGTGTTTGCTAAATAATCATATGTGTTTTTGAAACCTACTCCAACTGCTCCATCCGCAGGTGTAATTGGGTTGCTTCCGTCACCTCCAGTAGTTGCATATCCAAGAACGTCATTATTACCAATCCAAAGAGATACAAAAGTTGGGTTCTGTGCCATTGCGTCTGCAACAACTGATGTTGTTGCAGAAGATGCAAATCTTACAAAATAAGGGTTAGCAGTTCCTGCAATTACTCCAGCGGGACTTCCGTATCCAGGAGCGATAAGATGCGCTAATTTAGCTCCAGGAACCCCCATGTTTTGATAAGGTCCAGCACTATAAATGTTTGCTAAAGTTGTAGTTCCAGTTCCAGGTGCGTCAATAGGTGTTAAGGCTCCATTTACTATTGCAAGAATCTTTTTGTTAGTAACTCCAAGAGAAGGAATCCCTCCTAAATTGTCTGCCATTAAAGGTTGCTTGAAATCTCCACCACCTGCTAATTTCATTTGCCCTGCAAGCATTAATGGGTAAGATTCGTTTTGACCGTCTATATATAGTGCATTATCTCTATATCCAGAAGTAAGGGAGTTTCCTAAAGCAACATATTTGCTGAAATCTGCTTCTCCTTTAGTTACAACAACGTCTGTAACATCATTGTCAAAATCGGTTTTACAGCTTTGGGTAAAAAGCAATGCAGCTACTCCAAAAGCGGATAAAATATATTTTTTCATAATTTTTTTTATTTTAAAAAGGGTTGTATGATAGTCCTAAGCCAAAGTAATAAGCTTTAGCTTTAGCCTGTCCGTAAAATCCTAAGTAATCATTTTTAACATTTCTACTTTGTGGCATTGCATAGGCTCCAGCAATATCTACTCCTACTTTTTTAAATTTAAAACCTACACCTCCTGTAACTACATAAGAATCAAAAGAAGGGGTTTCGGGAAGGAAATTTTCATCAGTATAAGGAGACTCATCATAATAAGCGCCTAAACGACCTGCAATCATATTTGTAAACTGGTACTGCGTTCCTAGTCTAAATGTTTTAGAGTTTTTGAAGTTTTTAGGGTTCACCAAGATTGTAGGATCTGTAGGTTGATTACCAATTGGTGCTTTTTCAAAATCTAGTGTTAGTTGACTGTATCTAGACCAACCGTGATAATTGAAATCTGCAGAAATTAACCATTTTGGTGTAATTTTATAAGTTAATCCTAATGTATATTCTTCTACCAAAGGAAGTGTTGCTGTAAAGTTATCAACACCATCAACTCCCAATCCTAATAAGCCATTAATACTGCTAGAAGGGAATTGGAATGTAGCTTTGCCATTCTCAGCTTTCATATCGATAGGTGAACGGTAAGCTACACTTAAATCGAGTTTTTGGTTGGGACGGAAATAAAATCCAAATCCATAACCATGTCCTGAAGCTTTTTCATCATTAATATTAACTTGGCCGCCAAATTGCGTCACTGCTTTATCCCAGTCCACCTTTCCTCTAGCGTAAATATAGCTCCCCCCGAAAGACATCCAGTCATTTACTTTTACAGAAACCATAGGTTGGAAATAGAAACTCTTTAATTCCATTTTTTGAACCATTTCTTTACCTTCCCAATCATTTGGCCACTGAATAGTGCTTCCGAAAGGTGTAGTGAAACTAAAGCCTACAGAAATTTTATCAGTTGCTTTATAGGCGATAGCTGCATAAAGAGGAGTTCCAAGAGGGTTGTCTGTTGTTGTGCTCTGTAAAGTATTGGTGTTTTGGAAAGTTACTTTATTGCTTGCTCCAAACCCACCAACTGCTATACTTAATTTAGAAGGAATCCAAGAAATTCCCGCAGGATTAAAGAATGCAATACTCGCGTCTTCTGTATGAGCACTGGTGTGGGCCATCGCCAATTGTTTCACACCTTGCAAAGAAACCCTAAAGCCTCCAGCGTAATACAATGCTCCAGCAAGTAACGCAGTGGATAATAGTATTTTTTTCATAGAAATTTGATTATATAGTTTCAAATATAAAATTTATTTATTGAGATGCAATAAAACCAGCATTATTATTTAAACAAATAATATATTTAAAGTTATGTTTAAAATAATATATTTGATTTTTATGTTAATAATTATAGGTAATTCAGTTAACTGTAGGAAAATAATTCCTAATTGAAAATTAGTGTTTAAATCTAAACAAATAATACTGTAAAAGGAATATTTGCATTATTCTTAATCCGTTTCTTTTATAAATCATAGAGGGTAATAATAAAAATATTAAATTTGCAAGAATAAATTATAAAATATATGAGTTGTGGATGTAAAACATCCGGCGATTCGTCCCATTCATGCGGAACAAAATCTGCGAATGGCTGTGAAAGCGTAGATACCTGTGGTAATAGTTATAAATTAAGTGTTTTCGATTGGCTTTCTGATGTTCATAATCCTGCAAATAATAAGTGCAGCTTTGTGGAAATTAGATTTAAAAATGATAGAAAAGCATTTTTCAATAATGTACATAATTTACCTCTACATATAGGTAGTGTAGTAACAGTAGAATCTAGTCCGGGACACGATGTGGGGGTTGTAAGCCTTACAGGAGAGTTAGTAAAAATTCAGATGAAGAAAAAGAAAGTTTCTGAAGACGCTGCTCTAAAAATATACCGTCTTGCTAACCAAAAAGATATTGAGGTTTGGCAAGAAGCTAGAAATAAAGAAGAAAGTGTAAAAATTCAGGCAAGGAAAATATCTCAACGTTTGGGACTTGCCATGAAAATTACAGATATTGAGTTTCAGGGAGATGCTTCTAAAATCACCTTTTATTATACCGCAGATACTCGTGTAGATTTTAGGTTGCTTATTAAAGAATTTGCTTCAGCTTTTAGAGCTAAAATCGATATGAAACAAATTGGTTTCAGACAAGAAGCGGCTAAAGTTGGAGGAATTGGCTCTTGTGGAAGAGAATTATGTTGCTCTACGTGGCTTACAGATTTCCGATCTGTAAATACCAATGTAGCAAGATATCAGCAATTGAGTATTAATCCTCAGAAATTGGCGGGTCAATGCGGAAAATTAAAATGTTGTTTAAATTACGAATTAGACAGCTATTTGGATGTATTAAGTGAATTTCCATCTTCCTCAACCACCTTAGATACAGAGAAAGGAAAAGCTTTCTGTATTAAAATTGATGTTTTCAAGAAAAAAATGTGGTTTGCGTATGTAGAAAGCTCTATCTCTTGGTATGATTTTGATATTTCTCTTGTTAAAAAATTGATTTCTCAAAACAAAAGAGGAGAAAAGACGCCGCCTTTGGAAGATTTAAAACAACCAGAGACCAACTTGGCAACAATAGACCTTATTCAGGAGAATAATGTGGATCGTTTTGAGAAAAAAAATAGATCAAGATCTCAAAAACCTAAGTTTGATAAAAACAAACCAAATCAAAAAGGCAACGCAGGAAATTCTACAAAACCAACTAACACTGTAAATAAGCAGAAACAAAAAGAATCTCCAAGAAATAACAATGCAGGTTTGGACAATAAACCAAAAGAACAAAAGGGGGTGAATAAAGTGCAAGCTCAAGGAAATCAAGCCGCTCCAAAGAAGACAAAATTTAAAAAACATTATCCCAAAAAAGACAACAATGCATAAAATTTTAGGATTTTCTTTATTATTATTATTTATCACGAGCTGCAATTCCTCTCAGGATGAGATTTACATGAAACCTGTAGATGGAAAATGGAATAAGAAGGATATAAAAAAGATAGATTTTGAAATTAAAGATGCCCAAAATCCTAAAAATATTATATTTGTTGTAAGAAATAATAGCGATTTCCCTTATAGCAATTTAAGGCTTATCGTAAATTTAACAAACCTTAAAACGAAAAAAAATAAAATAGATACCCTTAATTATATCATGGCAAAACCAAACGGGGAATGGCTTGGTACAGGTTTTGGGGATACTAAAGAAATTTTTTTTCAGTATAAGTTGAATTATAAATTCCCGGAAAATGGAAAATATCAAATAGACTTTACACAGGCTATGAGAAATGATTTTCTTCCAGGAATTGAAGATATAGGTGTAAAATTTGAAACTGCAAAATAGTAGTTCACGCATGGAAAATAAACAAAATGTAGGAGGCTCAAGTGAGAAAAAGTTTCCACTACCTCCTAAAAAAACGATAAAAAATAAAGGTTGGAAAAAATGGGTTAAATTCATTTGGGTTGGCTTTATTGCTGTTGTTCTTGGTATTTCGGGATTATTCTTCGCGGTTTCTCAAGGTTTTTTGGGAGACATGCCCGATGTTAAAGAATTAGATAATCCTAATATATATGTAGCTTCTCAAATTATTTCTTCGGATGGAGTGCTGTTAGGAAAATTTGAAAAAGAAAAAACGATTCCAGTTACTTATCAGGATTTACCTCCTTATTTAGTATATGCGCTACAAGCTAAAGAAGATGAGCGTTTTAAAGAACATTCAGGAATTGATATGAAATCCATTGCTAGAGCTGTTCGATACGGAGGTGATAGAGGTGGAGGTTCTACCATTACACAGCAGTTGGCTAAACTATTATTTACCAAACAACCTTCTTCAAATTCTTTCAAAAGAGTCGTTCAAAAACTGAAAGAATGGGTGGTTGCAGTAAGTTTAGAAAAAAGATTTACCAAAGAAGAAATTATTACCAAATATTTCAACAAGTTTGATTTTGTAAATAACGCTAATGGTATTGAGATGGCTTCAAGAATCTATTTCAATAAAACCACTTCTAAATTAACACTTCCAGAAGCTGCGATGTTTGTGGCAATGTTGGAAGCTCCTGTGGGAAATAACCCTTTAAGAAATCCTGAGCGAGCAGTTAAAAGAAGAAATGTAGTTTTAAATCAAATGCTTGAAACGGGCTATATTGACCAAGCTACTTATCAAAAAGCAATAGATTCACCTCTTGAGTTAGATTATCGTCCTATTAAAGATATAGAAGAAGGATATTCAGCTTACTTTAAATTTTATCTTAAAAAAGAAATCAACGAATATCTAAAAACTTACGAAAAAGAAAACGGTAAAAGTTTAAACCTCTACAGAGATGGTTTAAAGATTTATGTTACACTAGATTCTAAAATGCAGAAATACGCAGAAGAATCTATTAAAGAACATTTAACAGACCTTCAAAAACGTTTTGATAACGAGCAGAGAAACAGAAAACAAAGACCTTTCTATTACCTTAATGATACACAGATTAATAATGTGATGATGCAGGCGGTAAAAAGAACTGGTCGTTATAAGCAGTTAAAAGCAGCAGGAGTTCCCGAAGATTCTATTTTAATGGAATTTCATAAGCCAATAAAGACCACAAAGTTCACTTGGCAAGGTGAGGAAGAAGTAGAAATGTCTCCTTGGGATTCTATTAGATATCACAAGCAAATTGCACAAGCTGGTCTAATGTCCATGGTTCCTGCAACTGGCGAAATTAAAGCTTGGGTAGGAGGTATCAATTGGCAACATTTCCAGTATGACCATATTAAACAAGGGAAAAGACAGGTGGGGTCTACATTTAAACCTTTCGTATACGCTACAGCTATTATGAAATTAGGCTTAACACCTTGTTCAACAGTTTCCAATGCAACGTATTCTAAAGCTGGTTATTCTACTAAAGGTTCGGGAGGAATGTCCACACTTCGTAATGCATTAGCGTTTTCTCAAAACCCTGTTGCGGTAAGATTGGCTGAAATGACAGGTACGGAAAGTGTTATCCAAACCATGAGAGATTTAGGCGTTACCGAAAATATGGACAATCATAAAGGCCTTTCAATGGCGCTTGGTTCCTCCGATATTACTATTTATGAAATGTTGGGTGCTTATTCAACCTTTGCTAATTATGGGAACTATAATAAACCAGAGATGATTTGGAGGATTGAAGATGCTAATAGTAAGGTAATTAAAGAGGTAAGTGTAAACCCTAAAGAAGTAATGAATCCTCTTTATGCATACACAATGATTGATTTAATGAAAGGTGTAGCGCAATTTGGTACTGCTTCTGGAGAATTAGGGCGTAGAGGAATTTCTAAAGCGGTTGAAATTGCGGGCAAAACAGGAACCACGCAGAACAACTCCGATGGTTGGTTTATGGGGCTTACTCCTAAATTGGCAACAGGAACTTGGGTAGGTTGGGAAGACAGAGCAACCCACTTCTTAGGAACAGGTGAAGGGCAAGGTGCTAAAATGGCCTTACCTATTTGGGCGATTTATATGAAGAAAGTTTGGGCGGATAAAAGTTTAGGTATTTCTCCTGATGATAAATTCGTGAAACCGTCGGATTGGAGTGGTGGATGTTCAGATTTGCAAGGCCTTGGTGGAGGATATGGCGATGATGGAGGCTTGCAAACCATGGATGAAATTAAAAATCCAAAACCTGTAGAGCCTGATCAACCTAAAAATCAGGATAAAAAAGAAGAAAATCTCAATGAGAAACTCAACTCGGGTGAAGACATAGATTTTAATAAATAATAATAAAAACCTTCCATTTTCGGAAGGTTTTTTCTTTAGTATCTTTGTTGTATGAATATTCAAAATATTGAGCAGCCGTTTATAAAAATATTTCCTGGAGATTTTTCTAGAAATCCGCAACAAAGACAAACTCCTAAAGTCCTTTTTGCAAGTGTTCTGCCTGTAGGTTTTCAAAATCCAGAACTGTTGGTTTTTAATGCAAAACTTTCAGAGGAAATTGGATTAGGAAGTTTTGAAAGCCAAGATTTGAATTTTTTAGTAGGAAACAATTTATCTACTAATATCCAACCGTATGCTACAGCTTATGCAGGGCATCAATTTGGAAATTGGGCTGGACAATTAGGAGATGGTCGAGCAATTTTTGCAGGCGAAATTACCAATCTGAAGGGTGAAAAAACAGAACTTCAATGGAAAGGAGTTGGAGCGACGCCCTATTCTCGACATGCAGATGGGAGAGCAGTTTTAAGATCTTCAGTTAGAGAATATTTAATGAGTGAGGCTATGTTCCATCTACAAGTTCCCACTACAAGAGCTTTGAGCCTCTGTCTTACAGGAGAAGATGTTGTTCGTGATATGAAATATGATGGAAATCCTGATGTTGAAAAAGGAGCCGTGGTAATGAGAACTGCCGAAAGTTTCCTAAGGTTTGGTCATTTTGAACTTATTTCTGCTCAAAAAGAACTTGATACTTTAAACCAACTCTGTGATTTCGCGATGGAAAATTATTTTCCAGAAATTGATATCCATTCTGAAGATAAATATAAAGATTTTTTCAAAAAAGTTTGTGAAAGAACATTGAAAATGATTGTCGATTGGTTCCGTGTAGGTTTTGTACATGGCGTAATGAATACCGATAATATGTCTGTTCTTGGTTTAACTATAGATTACGGTCCGTACTCCATGATGGATGAATATGATCTTAATTTTACTCCCAACACAACAGATCTTCCTGGAAGAAGATATGCATTTGGTCAACAAGCTCAGGTGTCGCAGTGGAATTTATGGCAATTAGGGAATGCGCTGTACCCAATTGTAAAGGATGAAAAATTTTTAGAAAAAACCTTGAATGACTATGGAGTGGAGTTTTGGAAGCTTCACGACGAAATGCTATGTAAAAAATTTGGGTTAGATGCCCACTTGAAAGAAGATGAGGTTTTCTTTAATAATTGGCAAAATTTAATGCAAAATTTGAAGCTGGATTATACTTTGTTTTTTAATGAATTGGAAAAACTGACCTTAGAAACTCCCGAAAAGGCTTTCTTGGAAAAAGTCTCATATTCTGTTCCTACACCAAATAATATAGAGGCTTTAAAAACTTTTTTGAATGAATACCGTTCAAGAAAATCAAAAAATACTATTTCTGAGGAAGAATCATTGCAATTAATGAAATCTGCGAATCCTAAATTTATTCTAAGAAATTATCTCCTTTTTGAATGTATTGAAGATTTAAATTTCGGAAAAAGAGAAAAATTAGATAAGTTGATTTCTGCTCTTAAAAATCCTTACGAAGAAATTTTCCCTGAGTTGAGTGTAAAAAGACCAGAATCTTATGATGATATTTGGGGATGCTCTATGCTTTCTTGTAGTTCATAATTTTTAGTTTTAATCTGAATTCTATCGACTGAGTTTTTTATTTTTGCAAAAAATAAGGGTATTGAAACGTAAAATCATTTTCTTTTTTAAAACTATTTTTCCATCAACGGTTTCTGAGCTTGTGGTTTTTCTATTTTTCTTGATCACTTATGGAATTTTAGGAACTTATATAGCTACCCATTTTAGAATTATTTTTGATGATAGAATTCCTTGGGATGCTTATTTTAGTTTTGATAATAGATCGATAGTAATGACTGGTGGAGGTGTGGAAAGACATCCTTTGTCCAATTATTTTTTTGATCAACTCAGGAATTTTGCATTTCTTATTTCAGATGGCAAAAAAGATATTGATTTCAGATTGGTTTTGGCTTGGTGTTCAAATCTTGCTGTAAGTTTGTCTGTTGTTCAGGTTTTTAAATACTTGAAGAATATTATTCGACTTCCTTTGTTTATCAATGTTTTGTTGGTGGCTTTTTTTGGAGTTTTCTCAACCAATATTTTACTGTCATTTACTCCCGAAACCTATACTTTTAGTTTGTTTCTCTTAATGATGTTTAATTATTATTCCGCTCTGAAACTTAGAAAAGACGAACCCATAAATGGAGTTGCTCTGGCTTTAACAGCTGTTTCTGTAGGTGGATTAACTATTACCAATATTGTAAAAGTTTTTATTCCTGTTCTTTTTGAAGGTGGAATTTTTAAGTCTTGGAAAAAGTTTTGGAGTGCCGCTTTAAAAGTAAGTTTGTCAGTGGTCGCTTTTGTTCTTCTGTATCTTAACAGAATTAATTTTAATTATCAACTCATCTTTTCAAAAACGGGTGAACAATATGAGAAATTTTCTCAACCTAAAGTAACTCCACTTTGGGACATGATTTATTCTTGGTTTTTTGGAGGAAATGTTTTGTTCTCAGGATTTGTTGTAAGAGATTATCATAATAAAAAAGGATTTGAGTATAAGGCTCTATTTATGGACGTTTATAATAGCTATTTCTTGTACGCTATTGTTTTTGTTATTGTTGGTTTAGGAGTTTGGTCTTACTTCAAAAATTTTAAAAATAAATTTGTTCAGATTTTAGGAATTTCTTTTCTAGTAGATATTATTATCCATTGTGTTCTGAAATTTGGTTTGCATACCTCTTATATATATGGTGGACATTTTGTATTTGTATATCCTTTACTTATTGGCTGGTTATTGTATTCCTATAGACAGTCTCCGAAAATGCTGACTTTTTTAGTAGGGCTAATGATTTTTATATTTGTTTTTACCACTTTGAATAATTTTTATAGAATATCAGAGTTTTTTGATTTCTTAAATAGTTATTACCGATAAAAAAAGACCAGAAAAATTTTCTGGTCTTATAAATTATATTGACTTATTCTTTATTTTGCTTCTACACAGAAAATTCTATACGGAACAGAATTGGCCGATTTGAAATATTCTTTAATTTTACTAAGATCAGATGCAGCGCTTTGTTTAGTGAAATAACTTCCTGCTAATACTTTATAATTAGGTCTTAATGATGCATCCACTTCTACTTTTAAATTAGGAAATCTGGTTCTGAAATAAGTTCTCACTTCATTTGCTTCAGCATTGCTTTTCGCCGTTGTTATTTGTATTTTGTATCCCATCATTCTTGGGTTTTTTCTGCAAATTTCAGCGTTGGTAAGTTCTCTACTCGGAACTAAAACTCTAGCTGGTCTGCTAGGTTTATCATCATTGTCCGTAGAATTCCTAGAGCCTAGTGTTTTGTTGCATTTGTCATCAAGGGTATTTAAAGCATCATTTACTCTTGAGTCCATAGAAATTATAAGCTCTGTTCCAGAGAGCGTGTCTCTTTTTACAACTTGTTGCTGAGCTTGTAAAGAACCCATGGAGATTACTGAAAGTGCTGAAAATAGCTTAATTACATTTTTCATTAAAATATTTATTTTTTACAAAGGTAGAATAAATCAAAAACTACACCAAAAAAGATTATTTAGAATTGATACAAATTAGCGCCTGATGATATTTTCCTCTTTGATAATGCTGTTAAATTCCTGTTAAAAACACTATTTTTGCCGAATTGATTGTATACTCAATAATTTAATAACATCAAGATTAATTAAATGATTAGTTGGAGAAAGCATTACAAAAGAACGTTGGTTGCGATAGGATTATTGCTTACGACGAGCGCTTCAATTTATGGACAAGATGGTGATCCTAAAAATGGAGAAAAGCTTTTTAAAGCAAACTGTACGGCGTGTCACGCTTTAGACAAACAAGTGGTTGGGCCGGCTTTAAAAGGAGTTGTCGCAAGGTTGAAAGATGAACAAGGTCTAGAAAAAGATTGGCTTCATAAATGGATTAAAGACAACAAAGCTCTTAGAGAGTCTGGTGATAAGTACGCCAATGAAATTTACGAAAAGTTTAACAAGTCAGAGATGCAGACGTTTCCGAATCTTACAGATACGGATATAGATGACATCTTGGCGTTTACTACTAACCCACCTGCGCCAGAACCAGAGCCAGCTGCTGCAACAGAAGTTGCTTCAGAAGGAGGTGCTGCTAAAACGGATAAAACTACATCTAGTACAATTGTGGTTTCTTTATTAGCGATTGCTGGTTTGTTAATTTGGGTTTTAATTAGATTGAGACAGTTAGTTAAACTTCAACAAGATGAAGAACTTAATGAGCTTGATCAAACTAGAACTAAATCTTTCGGCGAACTTTACGAGAAGTATCAAATTGTAGGTAAGGCTATCGTAGGTCTATTGGCGGTATTGGCTGCTTATGGGATTTGGAACTGGATTATGTGGATTGGTGTTTATAAAGGATATCAGCCAGAACAACCTATTCATTTCTCACACAAAATTCACGCTGGAGAAAATAAAATCGACTGTCAATTGTGTCACTCAGGTGCTAAATATGGTAAGGTTTCAGAAATTCCTTCGGTGAACGTATGTATGAACTGTCACAGGTCTATTTCTGAGTACAATGGTAAATACATGGAGCCAGGAAAAGATAAAGCTTTCTATGATGGAGAGATACAGAAGATTTATAAAGCCGCTGGTTGGGATCCTGAGAAGCAACAATATACTGGTAAAACAGAACCTATTGAGTGGACAAGAATTCACAATATGCCAGATTTCGTTTACTTCAATCACTCACAACACGTAGTTGCAGGTGAGCAAGCAATTATTTCTTCTTTCAATAAGAAAAATCCTAATAATCAGATTGATGTTGTTTGTAAAGCATGTCATGGTAAAGTAGATACTATGAATGTTGTTAAAATGGCAAATGACTTTACAATGGGATGGTGTATTGAATGTCACAGAACTACAGAAGTTGACATGAGCAACGGTTACAATAAAGAGTATTTCAAAGATTTACACGACAAGCTTAAAAAGCAGTATGGTAGCGGAACTAAAATTACCGTTGATGCTATCGGTGGTCTTGAATGTGGTAAATGTCATTATTAATAACGAAAAATTAGAAGTATAAATGGCTTCAAATAAAATACAATTCAGAAGTATTCACGAACTAAAAGATCCTACTTTAAATAATAAGTTGGCTCAGAAAGAATTTCAGAATGAGATTCCAGTAGATGAATTTTTGGGTGATGCTGAGAAGATGAACTCTTCCAGTACTTCCAGAAGAGATTTCCTGAAGCTTTTAGGTTTCTCTACTGCTGCAGTTACATTAGCTGCTTGTGAAGCACCTGTAATAAAAACTATTCCTTATGTGGTAAAACCGCATGATATTATCCCAGGAATACCTAACTATTTTGCAACTTCTTATTTCGATGGATTTGATTTTGCAAGTGTTTTAGTAAAAACAAGAGAAGGTCGTCCTATTAAGATTGAACCAAATCCTGTAGCTGCAGACATGGGTAAAACCAATGCAAGAGCTCAAGCTAGTGTTCTTTCTTTATATGATAATGATAAAGTAAAACAACCTAAGCTAGATGGTAAAGATGCTACTTTCGATAAAGTAGATGATTATATCATGAAAGCTTTAGAAGAATCAAAAGCAGGGAATAAAAAGATTGTGGTTCTTTCACACTCTTTCCCTTCTCCAACGTTCAAAAAGCTTTTCGGAGATTTTAAAGCAAAATATCCAACTGCAGAATTAGTAACTTATGATGCTTATCCTTATGCTGCTAACTTAGATGCTGCACAAGAAGTTTTCGGACAAAGAACTTTACCAGTTTATGATTTATCTACTTCAGAATTGGTGGTTTCTTTCCAAGCAGATTTCTTAGGAGATTTTAATGCTCAAAGCTTAGAGACTTCTTATGCTGCTGCTAGAAAACCAGGAGCAACAATGTTGAGACATATCCAAGTGGAATCTAATATGTCTTTAACGGGTGCTAATGCTGATACAAGATTAAGACTAAAGCCAAGTGCTATTAATAAAACTTTAGTTGAAGTTTATAATGGTTTAAATGGAGGTACTAATGATAAAGCTGCTGCTGAAATTGTAAAAGAATTACAAGCAAAAGGTTCTAAAGCTGTTGTTTTAGCAGACGGATCTAAAGCGGCTATTATCCTTTCTCACTTAATTAACCAAAAACTAGGTTCTGTAGCTTTCACTGGGAAAGCAAACTTGTTAAAAGAGTTTGATGGAGCTAGATATCAAGAGTTTTTAACTTGGGTAAATGGAGGTCAAGTAGGAACATTAATAGTTCACAACGTAAACCCTATTTATTCTTCTGCAAAAGGTGAAGCTTTCAAAGCATCAATTGCTAAAGTTCCTCACGTAATTGCTTTTGCAGATAAGAAAAACGAAATTTATAAAGCAGCTAAAGCAGTAATTCCGGTTACACACTGGTTAGAATCTTGGGGAGATATTGCTCCACAAACAGGAGTTTACTCTTTAATGCAGCCAACTATCCAAAAAGTATTTAAGCCAAGACAGCTTGAAGAGTCATTATTGGTTTGGATCAACGGAAAAGATAGTTCAAATAACAATTACTATAATTATCTTAAAGCGAATGCAACTTCTATTTTAGGTGGAACTTCATTCAACAAAGCTTTATATAACGGATTTAATTCTGGTTCTACAGTAGGAACGCTTTCTTATGCTGGTGGAAACGCTGCACAAGCTATCGCTGAGCTAGGAAACTTCAAAGCTTCAGACTTAGAATTGGTATTATGTACTAAAACTTCTATAGGAGACGGTACTCAAGCTAATAACCCATGGTTACAAGAATTACCAGACCCAATTTCAAGATTATCTTGGGATAACTATATTACTATTTCTCCAGCAGATGCGCAAAAATTAGGTATCGAAAACGATCTTAATGCGAGAATGCAGTTAAATGGCGATAAAGTAAATCTTACCGCAAACGGAGTAACTATTAAAGATATTCCAGTATTTATCCAGCCAGGTCAAGCTGATGGATCTATAGGTTTAGCTTTAGGTTACGGTAAAAAAGACTCAGGAAAAGTTGCTGAAACAGGTGTTAATGCTTACCCATTATTTGATGGATCAAACCTTATTCTTTCTAATGTAAAAATTGAAAAAACAGGTGATGAGCATGAATTTGCTGGAATGCAGCTTCAAAATACCCTTATGGGACGTTATGAAATTGCTAAAGAAGTAACTTTAGATGCTTTCATTAATGTTCCTTTCGATGACCAATTAAAAGGTTGGAACAGACCGTTGGAATATCATACCATTGGAGGCGCGCTTCCAGCTGGAAAAATTGACCTTTGGGATGCGTTTGACGATACAGATGGTCCTCACTTCAACTTATCAGTAGATTTGAACTCTTGTACAGGTTGTGGTGCTTGTATTATTGCTTGTCAAGCAGAAAATAATGTACCAGTAGTTGGTAAAGAAGAGGTGAGAATGTCTAGAGATATGTATTGGTTGAGAATTGACCGTTACTATACTTCTAAACTTCCAAAAGAATTTGATTCTGTAACTAAGGATGGTAAACTGTCTCAACAAGAATCTGTAGATGCGGGATTAGATGTTCCTAACATGTATGAAATTCTAATTCAGCCAAGTGAGAATCCAGACGTAATCTTCCAACCCGTAATGTGTCAGCACTGTAACCACGCTCCTTGTGAAACGGTTTGTCCAGTTGCTGCAACATCTCATGGTAAACAGGGGCAGAACCAAATGGCTTATAACAGATGTATTGGTACAAGATATTGTGCAAACAACTGTCCATATAAAGTTAGAAGATTCAACTGGTTTACATATAATCTAAATGATAAATTTGATTATAACCAAAACAATGATTTAGGAAGAATGGTACTTAACCCAGATGTAGTTGTAAGAACTAGAGGGGTTATGGAGAAATGTTCTATGTGTATTCAAATGACTCAGAACGTCATTCTTGAAGCTAAGAAAGAGGGAAGAATTGTAGCTGATGGAGAATTCCAAACAGCTTGCTCTAAAGCTTGTTCTACTGGCGCAATGAAGTTCGGAGACATGAATGACAAATCTTCTGAAGTGAGAAAGCTATACAATAGCAACAGAAGATATACATTGCTAGAAGAAATTGGTACTAAACCAAATGTATTCTACCATACTAAAGTGAGAAATAGAAAAGAAAACAACGTTTAAATAATAAATAGGTAAAAAATGTCAGGACATTACGAAGCTCCGATCAGGGAACCTTTAATTATTGGCCACAAAACGTATCACGATATTACCGAGGATATTGCTAGGCCTATAGAAGAGAGAGCAGGAAAATTATGGTGGATTTCACTTTATGCTGCATTGGTTCTTTTCATTTACGGATTTGGTTGTATCGCTTACACTATCGGGACAGGTATTGGAGCATGGGGACTCAACAGAACAATTAACTGGGGTTGGGATATTACCAACTTCGTATGGTGGGTAGGTATCGGTCACGCGGGTACCCTAATCTCAGCAGTATTATTATTATTTAGACAGCGTTGGAGAATGTCTGTAAACAGATCTGCAGAAGCGATGACGATTTTTGCAGTTGTACAGGCAGCTATTTTCCCAGTAATTCACATGGGTAGAGTTTGGGTTGGATATTGGGTATTCCCTTTACCAAACCAGTTTGGTTCTCTTTGGACTAACTTTAACTCACCTCTACTTTGGGACGTATTTGCAATCTCCACTTATTTCTCTGTATCTACAGTATTCTGGTTTATGGGACTTATCCCAGACTTTGCAATGATTAGAGATAGAGCAAAAACTCCTTTCACTAAAAAGATTTATACTTTCTTAGCATTTGGATGGGGGGGTAAAGCAAAACACTGGCAAAGATTTGAAGAACTTTCTTTGGTTCTTGCAGGTTTAGCAACTCCACTTGTATTCTCAGTACACACTACCGTATCATTTGACTTCGCAACGTCGGTAATTAAAGGATGGCACTCAACAATCTACCCTCCTTACTTCGTAGCGGGAGCAATCTTCTCAGGATTTGCAATGGTACAAACACTATTGTTAGTAGCGAGAAAAGTATGTCACCTTGAAGACTATATTACAATGTACCATATCGAGATTATGAACATCGTAATCATCTTAACAGGTGGTATGGTAACTGTAGCTTATGCTTGTGAATATTTTATCGCTTGGTATTCTGGATCTAGATATGAAGATTTTGTTTATCTATCTCCAGGTGCAGCAACAGGTCCTTACTGGTGGGCATTCTGGGCACTAATTATTTGTAACTTAGTAGTTCCTGCAGCGTTCTGGTTTAAGAGAGTAAGAACAAATATTATTGCAACATTTATCATTGCATTAATTATCAACATAGGAATGTGGTTTGAGCGTTTTGATATTATCGTTATCAACCTTTCAAGAGACTACTTACCTGGATCATGGACAATGTTTAAACCAACTATTATTGACGTTGGGGTTTACTTAGGAACTATTGGATTCTTCTCTGTATTGTTCCTACTTTACGCAAGAACATTCCCTGTAATTGCACAGGCTGAATTGAAATCTATCTTGAAAATTTCAGGTGAAACTTATAAAGCAAAAGAAGGAGATGAGCACCACTAAAATTGTATACGGACTTTATGCTGATGACGACGATTTAATGAACGGCGTTAAAGCATTCAACGATAAAGGAATTAAAATCAACGAAGTTTATACTCCATTTCCAGTTCACGGACTAGATAAAGCTTTAGGTTTAAAGAAAACTAGAATTTCTGATGCTGCTTTTATCTATGCAGTATATGGAGTTACTATTGGAGCATTGGTAACTTATTATACCATGATTAGAGACTGGCCACAAAATATTGGTGGTAAACCAGCCTTTGATTGGGGACAGAATATGCCAGCTTTCGTGGTTCCGATGTTTGAATTAATGGTTTTCTGTGCAGCACACATGATGTCTTGGACTTTCTTAATCAGAAATAAAATGTATCCTGGTTGTCCTCCACAAAACCCTGATCCTAGAACAACAGATGATAAATTCATGATGGAATTTGTAACTGATGATGTAGAATCGGTAAAACAGTTGCTAGTAGAAACTGGTGTTGAAGAAATAACTGTAAAAGATGCTTAAAATGAGAAAGAATATTTTAAAAATTACTGCAGTTTTAGGTGTTGCAACGGTTGCTTTAACTTCTTGTGGACCTAAAGATAATGCACCTCTTGTATATTTTCCAGATATGTATTTTCCAGTAGCTTATGATCCATTGATGAAAGCTGAAGATGCTTATTCTAAACACGAGAATGAAATTCCTGCTTTTGTAAAGTTAAACGGAGCGACAGGAATGATACCTGTAGATGGAACAGTATCTCAAAATGCAGATGGGGTTATTGGTGAAAATTATTCTAAAGCGTTAACGCCAGATCAATACAATGCTGGTTATGATGCTTCTAAAGGTTTAACCGTTTCTCCATTAGATCCAAAGAATAAAGCTAAGGATTTAGAAAGAGGTAAAATATTATTTGATCGTACATGTGCTGCTTGTCATGGTACAGGTGGTGATGGTCAAGGATCAATAGTAGTAAGTGGAGCTTATTCAGGGGTTCCTAACTATGCTGATAGAGAAATTACAGTAGGTTCTGTACATTATGTTTTAACACATGGTAGAAATACAATGGGTTCTTACGCAGGGCAATTGCTTCCTGGAGACCGTTGGAGAGTTGCTATGTATGTAATGGATGCATTTAAGAAAGGAGCGGCTCCTGCAGCAGCTACCCCTACAGCAGATGCTCCAGCAACTACAGAAACTAAAACAGAAACCGCAACTAAATAAAAAGAAAAGAAATGTATAGTTTTTCACCAAAATTAAAATCAACTTCTATAATAGTTCTTATTGTAGGTTTAGTTTTATTTGGGATTGGATATTTCATGAATAGTGGAATTGACGATGCTAAAATAGAGCACATGATGGAGGCTGTTCATGCTTCAGGTCATAATAATCCTACACACTCTAGTGAATTAGTAGGTCCACAAGATCATGCTGCGCACTTAGAACATGCTAAAATGCAGATTCATAATCAGCCTTTAGCTGCAATACATTTTGTAGCTGTGTTCTTTTTTGCAGTTAGCTGTTGTGTACTTTTCTTTTATTCAATTCAGCATGCTGCACACGCAGGTTGGTCTATTATTGTAACAAGAGTTATGGAAGCTATTGCTTCTTATATTCCTTGGGGAGGAGCAATTCTTATCATTTTAATGTTATTGAATATCTTCCACTATGGACATCTTTTCCACTGGATGGACGCAGATTTAACGGATCCTTCTTCTCCTCACTTTGATGCTATTCTTTATGAGAAAAAGAAATTCCTAAACATTCCTTTCTATGCATTTAGAACTATTCTTTATGTAGTAGGAGCATCTTTCTTCGCTTGGAAATTAAAATCAATCTCTAAGAAAGTTGATGAAACTAAATCTAAAGTAGATTATCAAATTTTATACAGATGGAACGTAGGTTATATCGCATTCTTCGGGTTTGCTTCTGCAGCTTGGGCGTGGGATTGGTTAATGTCTATCGACCCTCACTGGTATTCTACAATGTATATCTGGTATGCAATGGTAAGTTGTTTAGCTAGTGGAATTGCAGTAATTATCTTGATAAGTGTTTTCTTAAAGAAAAATGGTTTCTTACCACAGTTCAATGATAACCATTTACACGATTTAGGTAAATTTTTATTTGCTTCATCAATGCTTTGGACATATACATGGTTCTGTCAGTTCATGCTATATTGGTATGCAAACGTTCCAGAAGAAGTAAACTATTTCTTTGGTAGATTTGAATATTATGCGCCAACTTTCTTACCCATGTTGATTCTTAATTTCCTAATTCCACTATTGGTAATGGTAAGTTCAAGCATTAAGAGAAATTACAAAGTAGTAACTGTAATGGCGGTTGTTGTAATCCTTGGTCACATCCTAGATTATTTCAATATGGTTATGCCAGGAACAGTAGGTCCATATTGGCAGACTCCTGAAGTATTACTATTAGTAGTTGGAGCTATCTTATTTATTGTTGGATTGTTTACATTCACAGTAATGAGTGCCCTTTCTAAACTGAAGTTAATTCCTACAGGAAACCCTTACCTTCACGAATCAGAAATTTATGAATATCCTTTCTAGGACTTCTTAAAACATAGTAAAAACTCCTCATTAAATTTAATGAGGAGTTTTTTTGTAACATTATTCATGGTTAGAGCAACTTATTCTAAAATATTAATAATGAAGAATGTTTTTACTTTATTGGCTTTATTCTTAATCGGACTATTGAATGCGCAACAGATTAGCATTATTTCTGAAAACTCCCAAAAGCCTATTCCTAAGGTGATCATCTTTGGTAAAAATGGAAATATTTTAACCACTACAGATATTGATGGTAAGTTTAATAGAGAAGCTTTGGAACCTAAACAAGATGCTTATCAACTTGTTTACAATAATACTATTATTGCAGATTTATCTTATCAAGATATCAGTAAAGAAATGGTTTATGTTAATGAAAAAACTAAAGATATAGATGCTGTTGTTATTAAAGGTAAGCCTTCAAAATATGTTTATTTAACGGGCAATTTCAATACTTATGTCACTATTAATAGTAAATTAAACGCTTATGCAGACGGTATAGTTACTTATGTTTTTGATAATAAAACAAAAAAATACAAAAGCACCAAAGTAGAACAATATAGGGTTTATATTATGGAAAATGCATTAGAAAATCGTAAGCAAGTTGCGACTATGGTTTTTGATAATATTCTTACAGTTCCTAAACTAAAAAACCTGTCTCGAATAGATGAACTAATAGCTAAGAAAAACTTAAAATTTAAAGAAGTATTGGAAGCGAGTAAAGATGAGATGGAATTTACGGGTGAAATTTTTCAAGAAAAGGAGTTTTCTTTCTTTGGATATAGATTTTTTGATATCCGAAGTATACTTAATATGTCTTTTGAGAAAGCTAAAGAAAGAAACATTAAATCATTTTTAGAGTATAATGAAATTGCTTATTTAAAACTCAAGCATAAATCGGAACCCGAATACAATCAATTTATAACATATTCCAATTTTTATCCTTTAGAAATGTCTTTTCATAACGATGTTGCTATAGATAAAGTAAAATTCAAAAGAGATAATAGTCAGTACACAACAAAATTTTGGGAACAAGAAGGATTTCCAGATATGTTACCCGTTTTTAATCAATATTTTAAAGGTAATATGAAAGAAATGCCCAACCAAAAATAAATTTTCTTATATTAGTTATGCCTTCAAATGTTTAACTTTGTTAAAATTTTTCGGATGAAAAAAATTACCCTTTTATTGATTGTTTGTGCACTTGTTTTATCAAGCTGTAAAAAGGACCATGTAGATGGAAGCAGCCCTATGGCTTTCCAGTCTAGTGTTAACGACATGGCGTCTAGTCTTACCACACTTGAGCAAATTAAATTCAACGAAGCGTTGTATATCTTAAAAACTTTTGGTGTTGAGGCAGAAGGAGATCAAAATGAGCTTAATGCATTGGCAAAATTATTAGAAGGAAAAAAAGTTCCTGAAATATTAGCTTTAGCGGATCAAGTTGCTAATAAAAATGCCATTAGTTGGTCCAGTACAGCACCTCCATCGTTAGGAGAAATGAACATCTTTGGCGACGCCGTTGCTAAAGAACACGATGCTAATGATGTTAGAGCTAATTCCCTTAATATTAATGTCAATCCAACGGGAGATAACGGATCTGGAGCTACAGGTTTGCAAGTTGTTCCCCGTTTAGTGGATAATAAAAATGAAAACATAGCTTTTACTGAAGCAGGATTAGAAACTACTCTTGAGGTTTTCAGCGGTGGGTCAAGAATTTATTCTGCTAAAAACTTAATGTCTGATAATAATTTTCCAGGATTTAATATTCGATTTTCGTCTATTCCAGCTCAAAAAGTAGTGGATAATAAAATAGATATTACCATATCTGTAAAAACCACTGTGAAAACTTTTAAAATGACAAAAGTGGGAGTAGATATTAATCCTTCTGCTTTAAAAATGCCAGAACCTCCGAAAGTAGATTCGTTAAGTGTAAATCCTCAAGATCCAGCAATAAACCCTGATGGAACACCAATAAAACCCGCAGATACAAAACCTGTAGCTGATCCAAAAACTACAGTGAATAAGTTTTTAGGAAACCTAAATTCACAAAACTTAAAAGCAGCTTTTGAAAGTTCAGATAACCCTAGCTGGGGATCATATGAGACTTTCTCAAGTCCTAATTCAGGTTTTGGAACGGTGAAGAATTTGACGGTGAAAAATATTTCTACAAAGTCGGTTACTCCTACATCTGCAAGCGTTAGCGCTACTTATGATGTTGTTGATAAGCAAGGGAAAACCACTGCTTTAATGGTAACTTTTGGCTTGAAAAACGTTAATGGCGAATGGAAAATTTCTAGCTATAAAATAAATCCTTAATGGCATCTCAAGAGCTTATACAAAAATTAGAACAAACCATAGAAAACATCCCTGATTTTCCTATTTCAGGAATTCAGTTTAAAGATATTACTCCTATTTTCCTGCAACCTCAGTTGTACAAAGATGTGGTAGCGGATTTAGCGGAATTTAGCCGAGGGAAGATAGATGCGGTTTGTGGAATTGAGAGCAGAGGCTATTTGTTTGGTATCGCCATCGCAATGGCTTTAGAGGTTCCTTTTATTTTAATAAGAAAAAAAGGAAAACTTCCACCTCCTATTATTAGTGAAAAATATAGCTTAGAATACGGAACTTCTGAAATTGAAACCAGAACAGGACAAATTCTTCCAGGTCAGCGTATTCTTATTCATGATGATTTATTAGCAACCGGAGGAACTACGGAAGCAGCAGCTAAACTGGTTGAAAAACAAGGTGCAAAAGCTGTACAGTTTAGTTTTTTAATTGGACTAAACGATTTAAACGGAGAAGATAAATTACAAAAATTTGATGCAGAAATTTATCAAATTTTAAATTATTAAGGGATATTTACAGAAATAAGAATCAAGAATTTTGTAAATCATCAAGAAACAATTAAATTTGCATTTCAATTTTTTAAAATAATGGCAAAACAAACTAAAAATAACTTGAAAGAAAACGAAGGTAAAGAAACGGTTGAGTTTTTTAAAGACCTTGATAAAACCTCACTAAATGCAGAAATGTTTTTAGAAAAATATGCAAAACAAGTAGGTATTGCCTTTGGTGTTGTGCTTTTGGGTATTTTAGGATACTTTGGATACCAACAGTTTATTGTAGCTCCTAAAAATGAAGAAGCAGTAAAAGCTTTCTTAGTGGCTCAGAAAAACCTTACGGAAGGTAAAAATGCTGAAGCTTTAGGTGGAAAATCTGCTGCTAATCCTGGTTTTATGGGGGTTGCTAAAGACTATTCTTCTACTAAAGTAGGTAAGCTTTCTAGTTACAATGCTGGTATTATTAAATTTAAAGAAGGTAAATTCCAAGAAGCTTATGATTTAATGGACCAGTTTTCTTCAGATAACAAAACATTAATGGCGATGAAATTTGGAGTTATGGCTGATGCAAAATCTGGTTTGAATAAAAATGATGAAGCTTTAGGTTTATTAGACAAAGCGGCTTCTGCTTCAACAGATCCTTATACCATTTATTATTTTACAAGAAAAGCTGGTATCTTGGCTTTAGGAATGAAGAAGAACGCTGAAGCTAAAAAATACTTCGCAACTATAGACGAGAAATATCAGGACTATGACAATGGTATGTCCGATTCTTATATTGAAATGACTAAATACTACTAAAAACATGGCTACAGTTAATCTATCAGATTATAAGCCACTTAATATAACTAATGCCGAAGAATTTTCTATCGGCATTGTTTTTTCTGAGTGGAATGATTTTATAACTTTCAACCTTCGTGATGGCGCAGTTGAAGTTCTTAAAAAAGAAGGAGTAAAGGAAGAAAATATACATTTATTCCAAGTTCCTGGTGCTTTCGAATTGAGTTATGCAAGTATGCAACTTTGCAAAGAGAAAAAGTACGACGCCGTTATTGCTATTGGATGCGTTATCCGTGGAGAAACGCCACATTTCGATTATGTATGTTCTGCAGTTGCTCAAGGGATTAAAGATTGTAATATTTATACAGATGTTCCTACTATTTTCTGTGTTCTTACAGACGATACCCAAGAACAATCTATTGCAAGAAGTGGTGGTGCTTTAGGAAATAAAGGTATTGAAGCAGGTGTTACAGCTCTTCAGATGATAGATTTTAAGAAAAAACTTTCAGAAAGTAAAGCAGCTTCAATAGGCTTCGGAAAACCATGAAAAATTATTTAGAAAAACTAAAACCCTATTTTTATTTAGGAGTTTTATACGTTATTCTTAGTGGCATACTAAGATTAGTTTTTTTATTTCATCCTATTACAACATCTAGCTTTTCTTTTACGGAAACTTTAAAAATAATGGTCATTGGCTTTGCTAATGACTTTTTTGTTTTCATAATAGCTTCGGTGTTTTTAATGTTGTATCTCACCTTCCTTTCGGATGGGAAATATAAAAAACCTTATGGATACATAATTTTCGGACTTATGGTATTGGCTTTGGCTTATACACTTTTTGTTCCGAATACTATTTTTAAACAATATGGAGGAAGTTTTCCTGAAATTGCAGCAGCACTTATAGGTCTTAAAACTTTGCTTTTTGGACTCATGTTATTTATACCCACAAAGCGTAAAAATATTAGAAATGGATTGTATTTTTTTACATTATTTCTTTACGTTCTCCTTATTATTTTTAATGCAGTAAGCGAATATTTCTTCTATAATGAATTTGGTGTTCGCTATAATTTTATTGCTGTAGATTATCTTATTTACACCAATGAAGTTATTGGAAATATTATGGAAAGCTATCCTGTAGTTCCTTTATTTATGGGTATTCTTAGTATTACATTGTTAATCACTTGGTTTATTTATAAGAAAACTAAAAATGAACTGATTAATCTTCCCAACTTCAAACAGAAATTGATTTTTGTAGGAGCTTATCTTCTTTTATTAGGTTTTAGTATTTTTACTATTAATCAATTGCTTATTTTAAAATCTTCGAATACTTTTGCCGATGAAATTCAATCCAATGGTCTTCCAAAGTTTTATTGGGCTTTTACACATAGCGAATTAGACTACTTTCAGTTTTATCCACAAATGTCAGAAAAACAAGCAGAAGCAGAATTTCTAAAGCAATTTAATCCTTCCACATTGAGCAGAAATATAGTTTCTTCTCAACCAGAACTTAAAAAAAATGTGGTTCTTATTTCTATCGAAAGTTTATCTGCAGATTTTATGGAGCATTATGGGAATGCACAAAAAATTACGCCTTTCTTAGATAGTTTGGCCAATCATTCTTTGATGTTTACTAATCTTTATGCTACAGGAAACAGAACAGTAAGAGGTTTGGAAGCTTTAACACTTTGTATTCCACCTACAGCAGGGGAAAGTATTGTGAAAAGACAGAATAATAAAAATAAATTTTCTACTGGTTCTGTTTTTAAAGCCAAGGGTTATGATGTGAAATTCTTGTACGGAGGATATTCTTATTTTGATAATATGAAAGATTTTTTTCAAGGAAATGGCTATGATATTGTTGATAGAGATAATTTTAAACCAGAAGAAATATCTTTTGCGAATGTTTGGGGTGTTGCAGATGAAGATATGGCTAAAAAAGCTATACAAATAATGAATCAAGAGGCAAAATCTGGGAAACCCTTTTTCAATCATTGGATGACGGTTTCTAACCATAGACCTTTTACCTATACTAATGGAAGAATTGATATTCCTGGAGATGCAAAATCTAGAGATGGAGGAGTAAAATATACCGATTATTCTATCCGTAAGTTTTTTGAAATGGCTAAAAAACAAGATTGGTATAAAAATACAGTCTTTGTAATTGTTGCCGATCATTGTGCATCTAGTGCAGGGAAAACAGAACTTCCGATGGATAAATACAGAATTCCAGGAATCGTTTTTTCGGAAGGTTTTATTAAGCCTCAACAATTCACGCCGTTAATGTCACAGATTGATGTAATGCCAACGGTTTTCGGATTGTTAAATTTCAATTATCAATCTAAATTTTTAGGTCAAGATGTTTTAAAGCCAGAATTTCAGCCTAAAGCTTATATTGCCACTTATCAAGATTTAGGGTACATACAAGACAATACACTTACTATTCTTTCACCTGTAAAGAAAGTTCAACAATATAATTTAGTACAAAAGAAAAGCAATTTAGCTCCAGAGTTTTCTATTTATTACGATGAAAACAAGGTTAATCAACCTAATCCATTATTGGTGAATAATGCTATTTCTACTTATCAAGCTACTTCTTATTGGCTAAAAAATAATCAACTTAACCGTTAATAAGGTGAGGAACAAATCTGCTTTGGTTGTTGGTAATTAGGTTCACGCTTTCTCTAATTCCAATACCAGCAGCTTCTTGCCCGATAATCCAACTTCCTACAACAGGATAATTTCCACTAAAATTGGGAAGGTTAAATAATTCTTGATAAATAAAACCTTCTTTTCCATAAGCTCCAGAATTCTGTTCTATGGCAAGATGGTTTTTATGCAAACTTACATTGGCGCCTTCACGGGAATAGATAGGCTTTTTGGCGTAATCTGTTAAATGTCTAGGCTCAAAATAAGCTTCTAATAAATAAGGATGATTAGGATACATCTCCCATAAAATTGGTAAAATAGCTTTTGAAGAAAGTAAAATTTTCCATGCAGGTTCTATCCATTGAGAACGGAAATTATTTTTGATAAGTTTTTCACCAAAACCATCGTCTAAAATCCATTCGTAAGGGTATAGTTTGAAAATATACTCCATAATAGTTTTATCGGGAGCTATAAATTCCTGAATATCTTCCGCCCAACCAATATCTTGTATAGGGCAAAATTCTGTATTGAAACCAGCTTGCGAAGCACAATCCCTCATGTATTCTAAATTCGTGACGTCCTCAATATTCGTCAAAGAAGAAAAATAAATAAAATGGGGATTCATATAGTTTTTAAGAAACTTCCAGTAATCCACCAATTTCTCGTGTATAGAATTGAATTGATCTTTATTAGGAAACGTCTCTTGAAGCCAATGCCATTGTATAACAGATGCTTCATATAAAGAAGTGGGCGTGTCTGCATTAAATTCTAATAGCTTGATATTTTTTCCATCGAAACCTAAATCAAACCGGCCATAAATTGAAGGGTGATCCTCTTCCCAACTTGTAATAATATATTTTCGGAAACTTTCAGGGATATTAAATCTGAACCAAAGATTCTTAGAAATAACATAATCTATCGCTTCCAAGCACATTTGCCAAAGCTCTGCACTCGCCGTTTCTATCTTGTTGATTTCTTCTAAAGAAAATTCATAATAATGAGACTCATCCCAATACAAACCGTCTAATGAATGGTATCCAAAACCTAAATTTTCAAGTTTTGCTTCCCAATTTTTGCGTACATCTGTTGCTATTCTTTCCATATACTAAGAAGATGCTCTAAAACCACTTTTTCCCAATCCGCCTCTTACAGCTTCACCTTTGTATGAATTTCTTCCAATATTAGATTTTGAGCTGATGTTGTCGTTATAATATCCTGCTTTTCTGTAAATACCATTGTTGAACATTCCGTAAGGTCTAAAAGCATGGTACAGTAAAAGGCCCGTCATAAAACCATGTGACGGAGAATATGATGCTGTGGTGTCCGAGCGCATATAAACTTTCTTCTCGTTATTTCCCCATTCATTTTGTGGTGGATTTTGAGTACAAGAACTTAAAATTCCCGTCACAAAAAGAAGTTTTATAGAACTTGATTTTTTCATGATTATTGAACAGTTATAAAGAATTCATAATCTTTTTTTAAACTTTTAGGTCGGATAATTCCGTCTTTGTCTTCCACTGTTTGTACAGTGTCTCCTAAACTTGGAATCGTGTCTCGCTTAATAATTTCTTTAAAAAGTTGATTGTTTTTCCAAATTTTATGCTTGGTAATTAATACATCTGCAGTATCAATATGTTCCACAGATAATACCGTTTCTATGGCTCCGTTTTTATTCACGTTGTCAACAGTGTTTTCTTTCTTTTCAGATTCGCAGCCTATAATAGTAAAGCTTAGCATTAAAGCAAAAAGAATATGTCTTTTTCTCACTTGTTTAAAATTTCACCAAAAATACTCAATTCGTAACAATATTAATTTAAAATTTTTAACTTTACTCTTTAAACTATGAAAATATGAAATGGACAAACGAAAGAGGGGGTAATGTAGATGATAGACGTGGTTCTGGTGGTGGGGGTATGCTTGTAGGTGGCGGACTGGGAACTCTTATCATTGCTGCAATTGTCTTTTTTTTGGGTGGTGATCCTTCTGCAATATTAAATTCTGGCGTGGGTTCTTCAACTCAAACGGAACAAAGAGATCTTTCTCAAAATGAATTGAAAATTAGAGAAATGGTTCAAATGCTAGATGCTTGGAACACCAAAACATGGACGCAAATTTTCCAAGAAAATGGAATGCAATATTCTCCCGCAAAAATTGTAATGTTCGAAAACGCTACTCAGTCGGGATGTGGACCTGCACAATCTGCAATGGGACCATTTTACTGCCCAGCCGATCAAACCATTTATGTAGATATGAGTTTTTTTGCAGAACTTGAGCAGAAATTTGCCGCTAAAGCAACAGAATTTACAGTGGCTTACGTTTTGGCTCATGAGGAAGGACATCATATTCAAAATTTGTTAGGAACACTACAAAAAGTAGATCAGTTGAGAAGAAGTGGAAGGTATTCTGAAGCAGAAATGAACAGAGTTTCCGTAGCTAATGAATTACAAGCGGATTTTTATGCGGGTTTATGGGCAAGAAAAAATAACGAAAGGGTAAATGGAGGCGTTTTAGAACCTGGAGATATAGAATCTGCAGTGCAAGCTGCAGCAGCGGTGGGAGACGACAATATCCAAAAAAGATCAAGTGGTTATGTTAACCAAGAATCTTTTACACATGGTTCTTCACAGCAAAGAGTGGAATGGTTCATGAAAGGATATAACACAGGAGACATTCGTCAAGGTGATACTTTCAATGCTTTATTAAAGTAAAAAATACAAAATAGTAAATACAAAGCGAAGGATTTTTCTTTCGCTTTTTGTTTTTATAATCGTTTGAATTCCCCAATAAAAATGCTTAGTTTTGGGCAAAATGATATTTAAAATGAAGAAGTTTTTTCAAATTCTATGTTTTACAGCAATTGGTTTTTTTGCAAATGCGCAGAAAGACGCCTATTATCAGCAGTTCGCGAAATATGATATGGATATTGATGTAAATGCAGAAAAATTCACTTACAAAGGAACTCAAAAACTAACCTATACCAACAATTCTCCTGATGCTTTGAACGTAGCCTATTTTCATTTGTATTGGAACGCCTTTAAACCTAATTCCATGATGGATCAAAGGGTGCAGAGTCAAGGTAAAAACGGAGATTCCAGACTTCAAAAAGAGGGCGTTTCCAGATTGGCTTCTATTCCAAAAGATCAGGAAGGCGCTCAAAATATTCATTGGATTAAGCAAAATGGTAAAAATCTAAAGTTTGAAATCCAAGAAACCATAATGAAGGTTTATTTAGCAGAACCTATACAGCCTAATTCTAGCACTACTTTTACAATGGAATGGGATGCTGTAATTCCGCAACAAATCCGTAGAAGTGGGAGAAATAATGCTGAAGGTGTAGACATGACGATGACGCAGTGGTATCCTAAAATTGCTGAATATGATTATGATGGTTGGGCAACTTTCGATTATATAGGAAGAGAATTTCATGCGCCTTTTGCAGATTTTAATGTCAATATTTACATCGATAAAAATTATGTTGTGGGAGCAGGTGGAACTTTACAAAACCCAACGGAAGTAAAAGGTTACGATGCCAACGCAAAAATAAAAACCGATAAAAAAGGAAAAGCTGTTTGGAAATGGACAGCCAAAAATATGTTGGATTTCGCGTGGGCTGCAGACAGAGATTATTCTGTAGAAACTATGGATTCCAAAACGGGAACAAAACTGTATTTTGTGTATCAAAAAAATGATAAAACCAAAGTTTGGGAAGAAACAAAACCTTATGTAGACCAGTTTTTCCAAATTATGGAAAAGCGTTTTGGGAAATATGTTTATCCGTCTTATGCTTTTGTACAAGGTGGTGATGGTGGTATGGAATACGGAATGTGTACCATGATTTTGGGAGAGGCTAAATCTTTACAAGGACTTTTAGGATTAATGTTTCACGAAGGAGCGCATTCTTGGTTTCAACAAATGATGGCCATTAATGAAAGCACAAAACCTTGGATGGACGAAGGTTTTACTAGTTATGCCGAAAATTATGTAATGAATCAGCTTTTCCCTCCGAAAACGCAACAAGGAAATCCATTTGTAGGATCTGTAAATGCCTACAGAAATTTTATTAAAAGAGGAATTGAAGAACCTGCAGTTTGGTTGGCGGATCATCATGATAACGGGGGTGCTTATACTTATTCTACTTATGTAAAAGGAGAATTGTTCCTTGTGCAACTGGGATATATTATTGGTGAGCAAAACTTGGAAAAAGTGATGCTGGAATTCTACAATCAATGGAGCTTGAAACATCCTACAGATAGAGATTTTATGCATATCGCTCAGAAAATTTCGGGCATGGATTTAAAATGGTTTCACCATTATTGGATTAATACCACAAAAACCATTGATTATGCCATTAAAAATGTGGAATACGGCAACAAATCTACAGTCGTTACTTTAGAAAATAAAGGTTCTATACCAATGCCAATAGATTTTTCTGTAGTTACAGCAGATAATAAAGTGGTGAATTATCAAATCCCATTAAATATGACGCATTCTTGGAAGCAAAAAGATGTGTATGGAGATTTTAAAACTGTAGAATATTGGCCTTGGACACAAAAAGAATATAAGCTTAGTATTCCTTACAGCAAAACCCAATTAAAAGCTTTGGGAATAGACTTATCTCAACGTCTTGCAGATGTTAATTTAGAAGATAATACTGTTGAAGTGAAATAAATAATAAAAAAATTCCTCAAAATCTTGAGGAATTTTTTTTATCAATACTTTTTAGGATAATAATTAAAATGATTATAGAATCTAAACATTTTTTTCTATAGTAATAGGATTAGAAATTGTGCTATTTTTTGCAGCTTTCACCAGCTCATTAATGTCGGTATAAAGCTTTGTCCATTCTGGGACGTCTTTTATGGCGGTAATAAGATTGAGATAAGATTTTATAGCTTTCTCCAAATTTCTTCTTATAACACTTGCGCTCTTCATTTGTCTGAGTTCGCCATTGGCTTCAGCCTGTTCTGCAAATAAAGTTTCGAAAGCAACATGTTTGGTTGTAAGCTCATCAAAAGCCGTGTTTAAAGATAAAGTGGTTATTTTCTGTACATTTTCTGGCTTTTCCAACTCTTCAATCAGCTTTTTCATTTGTGCAGTTTCCGCGGAATAGCTCATGCGGTCTATATTCAAACCAAAAGTTTTGAAAATAAGGTATAAATCCTCCGCCATTGCATAATTCGCTGCCGAAGGTAACTTTCGGTAACCATTCAAGAAAGATTTTATATTGCTAAAGGCTTTGTCTCTGTTGGCATCGGCTTCTGCCACCTCGTTTCCCTTGCCGCTGTAGATAAGTTTTGTATAAACAGCATCGTACTCATTATAAACGGTTTCCAATGCTGCAAGAAGCGGGTGATTGCTGATAATGGTATAGTTACCAGATTTAGATAAGTTGATAATTCTTTGAGCAAGAGTTGCTAAATTTTTGGTGTTGAGTCTGGATAATGTAATTTTCATAATTTTAATGTGGTTTTGTTGTTTTATTAATAAGGTTTGTTGTAATCAAATATAAATAAAATATGAATTACTTATAAACATTGTTGCGGGAAATAAAAGTAAAATTACTTTTGTTTCCCGCAACTTGCGTAAGACCTCCGCACATTGTATTTTGTTTCCCGCAGATTGCAGAAGACTTCCGACAATTGTATTTTTTCAAAAACAAGACCGTTTGTAATAAAAATAAAGTGTGGGTAAGGGGAAACAGGCTTGTTTTGAACAAAACTTTGTTTACCATTGTGATAATTTAAACGCAAAACAAGACAAGAATTATTCAATACTATATTGAAAATAAGTATAAACAAAGACGTTACACTTATTTTTGAAATATAAAGATTCAAAATGCACAACGAGTTAATTTTTCGTTGTTTTTTACCAAAGTATAAAAAAAAATATTTTACAAACGAGCAGATATTTTTTGTTAGAATAATTATTATTTTTACGCCAATTGATTTTGGTGATGCAAAAAAACATAATCCAACAACTGAAAAGGAAATAAAATAAATGAATTCTATTGTAATTAATATTGGGAATACCAATATCCGTTTTGGACTTTTTAATGACGATAACTGCGATATTTCGTGGGTAATTAACACCAAGCCTTATCGTACAAGCGATGAGCTTTTTGTGCAGTTTCTTACTCTTTATCAGTATTACAAAATAGATGTGGAGAATATCGATAAAATTATTATTGGTTCTGTAGTTCCACAGCTTACTTACGATATTTCTAAAGCGGTAGAAAAAATTCATGGTAAAAAACCTATTTTGGTGGACAGAACTACACCTTCTGATGTAAAAGCCAAATCCAAACAAATGGGATCTGATATTTACGCCAATTTGGTGGCAGCTCATAATCTTTACCCTAATAGGAAAAAAATAATTCTAGATTTTGGAACCGCACTTACCGCAAGTTGCATTGATGAAAGTGGTGAAACTTTGGGTGTTATTATTGCACCAGGAATTATTACTTCTTTAAATTCATTAATCAACCAAACGGCTCAGCTTCCAGAAATTGAACTGAAAAAACCTAAAACAGTTTTAGGAAACGATACCGTAACTTGTATGCAAAGTGGCATGGTATATGGCTTTTTGGGAATGGTAGAAGGTTTTGTAGACAGAATTAATAATGAGGTGGATGAAGATTGTTTTGTAATTGCAACTGGGGGAGTTTCTCATATTTACAAACCTCTTACAGAGAAAATTCATATTGCAGACAGGCTTCATACGCTTAAAGGCTTGTATTTTTTAGGGAAAGATCTTTAAACAATATAAATGTATAAATTACCTCTTTTAGAAACTAAAAATCTAGTTTTATCTTCAGTGGAAAGGGAAGATATTCCTAGAATTGTAGATTTAATGAGGGAAAAATCTATTTCGGATAATACAGCGCATATTCCTTATCCTTATTCAGAACATGATGCTGAGTTTTGGATTGGTTTAATAAAAGAAGGCTTGGAAAAAGAAAACGCTTATAGTTTTGCCATCAGAAATAAAAACAAAGAATTTTTAGGAGCTATTGGCCTGCACGATAGAGGAGAAAAAACTGCAGAAATTGGATATTGGTTAGGAAAACCTCATTGGAATAAAGGTTATGCTTCCGAAGCTGCTTTAGAAATTTTGCATTTTGGTTTCGAAAATATTGGCTTTGAAAAAATTATCGGAATTATTTTTCCTTTTAATCCAGCATCAGGAAAGGTTTTAGAAAAAATAGGAATGCAACAAGAAAAACATCTCAAAAACTACATAGAAAAATGTGGCGAAAAGTTAGATGCCATTCAATATTCCATTTCAAAAGAATTTTTTAACGCTTCTCTTTAAAAAAGTTTTTTACAATGGAAGAGCATTCATTTTCCATAACTCCTATTACGAGTTCGGTTTTGGGGTGAAGTTGTAGATTTTTATTAATGAAACCGCGTTTTTCGTCTCTTGCACCTATCACCACTTTTGAAATTTGAGACCAGGCCAAAGCACCTGCGCACATTACGCAAGGTTCCATAGTAACATATAAAGTACAGTTAATAAGGTATTTCCCACCAAGAAAATTAGCAGCAGAAGTAATGGCTTGCATTTCTGCATGGGCTGTAACATCGTTTAAAGCTTCGGTTAGGTTATGAGATCTTGCAATCACTCTGTTATTGGCAACTACCACGCAACCAATAGGAACTTCATCTTTTTCTAATGCGTATTCTGCTTCCTGCAAAGCCATTTTCATAAAATATTCGTCTGTAAACATTTTTATTTGAAACTAATGGTAATGGGTAAATTAAAACGACTTCTTACAGCGATTCCGTTATGATATTCTGGTGAAAATTTTTCGGGTAAAAGATACATGGCAATTTCCGCTTGTCGGTTAAAACTAGGATTTTCTCCAAAAGCTGTCACGTTGGTAACGCTTCCATCTTGCTCAACGGTAAATCTTACGGAGGTTTTAATGATAGGATAATCTGCTAAAACAGAATCTGTATAGAAAAGTTCACCCACTTTTTCTCTTAAAGTATTAACGCCTCCAGGATAAGTTGCAGGTTTTGATTCTGAGCCATTATTTTCTTTGAGAGTTTTGGGTGTTTTTTTGAGATTATTGAGAGCTTCTAAATTTTTAGTTTTTATTAAAGCGCCTAGAAGGGCAACATTTTCTAAACTGTCCATTTTCATCATGAAAAGTTGAAAATCCTTTTTAATTTCAAGTTTTTTTGAAGTTTCAGATTCTAAGTCAAATTTCTTTTTGAACTCATTATTTAACAAATGGCGCTGCGAGTTATAATAACCTTTCACCATTTTAAAATCTTCATTCTGCTGCGCTTGTAAAGTGCAGAATAGAAGAAACAAAAGAAAAAATATTGTTTTTTTCAAACCAAAATTGTTGAGTAAGCAAGATACTAAATCTCCCGTTTATGAAGATGTATTTACCCGAAAATAAATTTTTACCGCTCATCTCTTTACTGCTCTAGGTTTGGAGAATTGTGGAAAAGTTTATCCTTTTTTATGGGAATTTTCTTCCTAACTTTGAGTCTAAATCTGTTGTATAATGTACGCTTTAGTGGACTGTAATAACTTTTATGTTTCCTGCGAAAGAACTCTGGATGAGTCTCTTATAGGGAAACCTGTGGTGGTTTTGTCCAATAATGACGGTTGCGTAGTATCAAGAAGTGAGGAAGCTAAGAAACTTGGAATTCCAATGGGAGCTCCCGCTTTTAAATACAAAAATTTATTTCGAGAGCAGGGAGTAAAAAGTTTCTCCGCAAAGTTTGAATTGTATAATTACTATAGTCAGCAAGTGATTAAAATTGCTAAAAGCTATGTTATAGATTCCGAAGTTTACAGTATAGACGAGCTGTTCTTGGATATGCATGGTTTTAAATATGTAAATCTTTTTGAATACAGTGCAGAAATAAAAAAACAAATTCATACAGAATTAAATATTCCCGTAAGTATAGGAATTGCGCCAACTAAAACTTTATGCAAAGTGGCGAATAGAATTGTAAAAAAATTCCCTCAACAGTTTAAAGAAGGAGTATATGTATTGGACACTCCAGAAAAAATTGAGAAAGCTTTAAAATGGCTTCCTATTGAAGATGTTTGGGGAATTGGGAGACGTTTGAGTGCAAAGATGAATGATTCGGGTGTTTTCAAAGCTTGGGATTTATTACAAAAACCAGCAATTTGGGTGAAAAAACTAATGGGAATTCATGGTGTAAGAATGATTAATGAACTGAAAGGTATTCGTCAATTAGAACTGGAAGAACCTTCAGCAAAAAAATCAATTGCTGTTACTAGAAGTTTTATGGAAATGCTTACCACAAAAGAAGAGGTGAGAGAACGCGTGGAAACTTTTGCGCTACATTGTGCCGAAAAACTCCGAAAACAACAAACCTGTTGCAAAACCATTACTGTTTTTGTGCAAACCAATAGATTTAGGAAAGACTTACCTGAATATAAAAACGCAATGAGTATGATTTTACCTAATCCTACCAACTCGTCCATTATTTTGTGTCAGGCTGCCAACAAACTTTTTGATGGTATTTTTCGAGAAGGGTTTCACTACAAAAAAGCTGGTGTTTTTGTGAATGATTTTGTTCCTGAAGATGCCAGATTAATTAGTCTCTTCGAAAAAGATGTTCAAAACCAGCATCTACCAGTAATGAAAGCAATGGATTTCCTCAATAAAAAATACGGAAAAGATAAAATACGTTTAGGAAGTATGTCTGGTAAAAATACTTATGGAAGAGCTCAGCTTTCCCCAGAATATGAAGAATTCTTAAAAAACAATACTCTTCCCGAAGTCAGTTTTAGATTTTTTTAAAATTGCTATTTTTTCTTGTATTTCCAGTTTCGTGCTTTGCCTTCAGAAATCCATTCTAAGGCTTGTTCAATTCTTTTATTGCGAGTGGTTTCCGTTTTGGCGTCATCAATCCATTTAATATATTCTTTTCGAAATGAAGGACTGGCTTTTTCAAATATCGTTAAGGCTTCTTTATTGTTGGATAAAGCTGTTTTTAATTCCTTTGGAACTTCTAATTCGGTTGTAGTAGGAGGTGCTTTTTTTAGTTTTACTCCCAAATCTGTAAGCTCCATGGCTTCAAGAATCATCTTTTTAAGCTGAGGTTTAGAAGGGATGTTTTCTAGGGTTTTAATTTTCCCTAAACTGAACATATTGGTTTTTTCTACGTCAGTTTCAAGATTTTTAAGGGTTTTCATTTCATCATGCAGCCAAAATCCCATGCTGCAATATTGTTTGAACGCTACTATAGAACAAAGGATTTTTCCCTTGTACATAAAAGTGGGAAATTTCCATTTAATAGCTTCCTCAATATCTGGACAAGCTTCATGCACCACTTCTCTAAGATGTGTAAGAATGGGTTTTGCAAAATCTTGAGCTTTCTCAATATATGCATCAACAGCGGGATTGTATTTTTCCATGGTTATTGAAATAGTTTTGCAGTTTCGTTGACAATTAATTTCACCTGATCTGGTCTTCCTCTATCGTTTTTCGGTTGGTCGTCATAGCTTCCCGTTTTTACAATCACCATATTTTTTTCAGGAATAATGGCAATTAATTGTCCTTGCAAACCTTGATAAAAATAATGTTTAATAGGATTGTCGTTATTAATCCACATTCCCATTCCGTAAACCCCAGCGGAATGTTGTGTAGGGGTAACCATTTTTTGCAAGAAAGCATTATTAATAACTTGGGTATTTCCTATTTTTCCTTCATTCAAAAATAAGAGTCCGAGTTTAGCATAATCCCTAGGAATAGCATGAATACAGCAGAAAGCCTTTTCCATTTCGTTGTTGTCTACACTCCATTTTCCATTTTGTTCCATTCCCAAAGGAATCCAAAAATTACGGGATAAATAAGTAGATAAAGGCTCGTTAATCGCCTTACGAATAGCAAAAGCTAATAATTGTGTAGAACCACTTTGATATTCAAATGTTTGTCCAGGTTCTTGTTTAAAACCTCTTAAAAGAACCGCTTCCGCAAGACTTTTTCCGTAGTAGGCTTTGGCATTTTGTAGAAGAGGATTTTTATAATTTTCATTCCATTTTAACCCAGCTTCCATTTGAGCTAAGTTTTTTAAAGTTAAATTTTTACCATACGGAACATTGGCATAATTCTCATAATAATCCGAAAATTTTTCGTCTATACTTTCTATTTTACCTTCTTCCAAAGCTTTTCCTAATAACAAAACAGTCACCGCTTTTGCCATAGAAAAGGAATTGGTAGGGGTGTTTGCGGTATAGCCATTCCAATATTGCTCATGGACAATTTTACTGTCTTTTACAACTAAAAATGAAGCGGTATTGCTTTTTTCTAAATCTTCAACTAAAATTTTAGGTAATTTATTCTTATTGTACAAACTGTCTTTTGGAATAGGTTGAGGTTTACCATTAGCAATAACATGACTAGGAAATAAATCTCCATCATCTATGCTAGCGCTGGTTTTCCCCCTTAAATAAGTTTTAGAGATACCACTGAATAAATATTCATATCCAAAAGTATAGGTAAGAGCAATAATAGACGCAAGGCCTACTCCCGTGTATTTTAGAGCTTTAAATTTCATTAGAAAATCTTTTAAGAGATAAAGTAATGAAAAATAAAAAAACCTTGAAAATATTTTCAAGGTTTAATTTTTTATATCTTACTCAAAAGCGTTCTGAAATTCACTTTCTCATCGATAATTCGTCTTAAATCAGCTACTGGAACTCTTACTTGTTCCATGGTGTCTCTGTCTCTTAACGTTACCGTGTTATCTACTAAGGAGTCGTGGTCAACCGTAATACAGAATGGTGTTCCCAATGCGTCATTTCTTCTGTAACGCTTACCAATAGAGTCTTTTTCTTCGTAAATCAAATTGAAATCGTATTTCAAATCATTGAAGATTTTTTCTGCATATTCGCCAAGACCGTCTTTCTTCATTAGTGGAAGAATAGCGGCTTTTATTGGTGCAATGGCTGGAGGAAGCGATAAAACTGTTCTCTCTGAACCGTCTTCTAACACTTCGTCTTTTAAACAATGCGAGAAAATTGCCAGGAATAATCTGTCCAAACCAACAGAAGTTTCTACAACGTAAGGAACGTAGCTTTCGTTTCTTTCTGGATCGAAATATTGTAATTTTTTACCCGAATGTTTTTCGTGAGCCGAAAGGTCAAAATCTGTTCTGGAGTGGATTCCTTCCAATTCTTTAAATCCGAATGGGAATTTAAACTCAATATCTGCAGCAGCATTGGCGTAATGCGCTAACTTTTCGTGGTCGTGGAATTTATAGTTTTCTGCGCCCAAACCTAAAGCCAAATGCCAGTTTAGGCGCTTTGTTTTCCATTGTTCGTAAAATTCTAATTCTGTTCCAGGTGGAACGAAGAATTGCATTTCCATTTGCTCAAATTCACGCATTCTGAAGATGAATTGTCGTGCAACAATCTCGTTTCTGAAGGCTTTACCAATCTGTGCAATCCCGAAAGGTAATTTATGTCTGGACGTTTTCTGTACGTTCAAATAGTTTACGAAAATTCCTTGTGCCGTTTCTGGTCTTAAATAAAGATCCATTGCAGAATCAGCAGAAGCGCCTAGTTTAGTCCCAAACATCAAGTTGAATTGTCTTACTTCTGTCCAGTTTCTAGAACCAGTGTCTGGATCAGCAATTTCCAATTCCTCAATTAAAGCTTTTACATCTGCTAAGTCGTTGGTTTCCAAAGATCGTGCTAATCTTTTTACAGCAGTATCTGCTTTTGCTCTGTATTCTAAAACGCGAGGATTTGTTTCTTCAAACTGTGCTTTATCAAAAGCATCACCAAATCTTTTCGCTGCTTTTTCAATTTCTTTTTGCGCTTTTTCTTCCAGTTTTGCGGCCCAATCTTCTACCAAAACATCGGCACGGAAACGTTTTTTAGAATCTTTATTATCAATCAACGGATCGTTGAAGGCATCAACGTGTCCAGAAGCTTTCCAAATGCTTGGATGCATGAAGATGGCAGAATCTATTCCTACGATGTTTTCGTTCAGCTGAACCATCGCTTTCCACCAATATTGTTTGATGTTATTTTTTAGTTCTGCACCGTTTTGTCCATAATCGTAAATTGCGGAAAGTCCGTCGTACACCTCACTAGAAGGGAAAATAAAACCGTATTCTTTAGCGTGGGAAACCACTTTCTTGAAAACATCTTCCTGCTTTGCCATGTCGTAAATATCTATTTACTGCAAAAATAGAGAATTTTAGTTAGATACTTCTAATTTATTTGAAGCCGGGAACCTGCTTTCCGCTATATCTTTTGCTCCGCTTCGCTCCGCAAAAGGATGCCGCTACAATCAGGGCTATGAGTTTCGCCGATTCTAAAAAAACAATAGATAAGCTTTGAGTCAATCGGGGCTAAAGATTATGTCAGAAAAGAAAAAGTGCCCTATTATATTTATCGACCTCAGAATTGCAACCGTTAAAAAATGAAATAGAAATTACGTTAAGAAAATTCTAATGTTTAAGCGCAGCAAGTTTTAAAATTTTTAGGAATTTATATTGAATTCTAGGCTCATATTCCAAGTCTTGATCTTTTGATTCTCGTACCAAGACAAAAGAACAGTATTTTTGTGGAATGTTAGAAATACTTTATCGCGACGAGAACCTAATCGCCATCAACAAACCAAGTGGACTTTTGGTGCACAAATCCTATTACGCTGGCGAAGCCGATGAATATGCCGTGGAAAAATTAACGCAGCAAATGGATAGAAAAGTACATCTTGTTCATCGTTTGGACAGAAAAACATCGGGTGTTTTGTTGTTTACTTTCGATAAGGAAACGCTTAAATTAATGAGCGATCAGTTCATGAACCGCGAGGTGGAGAAAAAATACATCGCCATTCTTCGTGGTTGGACCAAAGAGGAAGAAACCATCGATTATGATTTAACCAACGAAAACGAAATCATTCAAAATGCAATAACTTACTATCGCCGACTTCAAACTTCTGAAATTGATTTGCCGTTTCTCAAACATCCAACTTCGCGTTATTCTTTGGTGGAAGCGATTCCCGAAACTGGCAGATTTCATCAGTTAAGAAAACATTTCAAGCATATTTTGCATCCTATTTTGGGTTGCAGAAAACACGGCTGCAACAAGCAGAACAAATTGTGGAGGAATACTTTTGAAATTACCGCAATGCCTTTACATTCGCATCAATTGAATTTTAAACATCCTTATACGCAACAAAATATTTCCATTAATGCGAGTTTAAACGTGAATCCTGATTTCTTGCAAATTGGAGAAATTTTAAGCTTCGATTTAAAAGATTATCTATAAATTTTCAGAAATTACCGTAGATCAATAGAAGCTTTGTTTTAAAATGAGTATTTTTGTAAAACTTTTTTCCAATGTACAAAAGTATCATTCGACCTATTCTCTTCAAATTCGATCCCGAAGAAGTTCATCACTTTACATTTTCAATGCTTAAGAACTTTGGTTTTTTAACCAAGATGTTTCTTCCAAAATCTGTTGTAGACAAACGTTTGGAACGGGAAGTTTTTGGTCTGAAATTTAAAAATCCAGTAGGATTGGCGGCAGGATTTGATAAAAATGCGGTGCTTTTTAATGAATTGGCGGATTTAGGTTTCGGTTTTGTGGAAATTGGAACAGTTACACCTCGAGCGCAAGCGGGAAATCCTAAAAAAAGATTGTTTCGCCTGATTGAAGATGGCGGAATTATCAACAGAATGGGCTTTAATAACGATGGCTTAGAAGCTGCGATTGAAAAATTGAAATCCAACAAAGGAAAAATTATCATTGGCGGAAATATTGGTAAAAATACCGATACAAAACCCGAAAATTACACCCAAGATTATTTGGATTGTTTCGAAGGGCTTCATCCGCACGTCGATTATTTTGTACTAAATGTAAGTTGCCCGAATGTAAGCAGCCATACGAAATTGGAAGATGTAGGTTATCTGCGAGAACTGATAACGGAAGTGAAGAAGATTAACGTGACAAAAGCGAATCCTAAACCTATTCTTCTGAAAATTGCACCCGATTTGAACGACGGTCAGTTGGATGAAATTATCGATTTGGTCGCTGAAACTAAAATAGAAGGTGTTATTGTTTCGAATACATCGGTTAACCGAGAAGGTTTAAAAACCACAAAAGAAGTTTTGGATCAAATCGGCAACGGTGGACTTTCCGGAAAACCCATTCGCGAACGTTCTACAAAAATGATTAAATATTTGGCCGACAAAAGCAACCGCGCTTTCCCGATTATTGGCGTAGGCGGAATTCATTCAGCGAAAGATGCGATGGAGAAACTGGATGCTGGAGCAAGTTTGGTGCAGCTTTATACAGGATTTATTTACGAAGGGCCGCAACTCATCAACGATATTAACAACGAACTTTTGAAAAGAGCAAGCCGATTGCCGAGAAAATAAATCGTGAAAATTATAAAACAAGCGTTAGTCTGAGAGATTAACGCTTTTTATTTTAACTTTACATGAAATTAATCGTATGGAATTAGTAACTGTAAAAATTTTCAATACCGAAATTGAAGCTGAATTAATTAAAGTGTATTTGGATTCTAAAGACGTTAAAGCCTTTGTTTTCGGGAATATTCTAGCCAATACGTATAATCTTTTCAATATGACTTCGGGCGGCGTTCACCTAAAAGTGAATGAGGAAGATTATGAAAAAACTGTAGATCTTTTGAATGAATATTACAGTGGCTCATCAAATAAAGAAATGAGCGATGGTGTAGATGATTAATCCCACCAAACCGCCTACTAAAGTCCCATTCACGCGGATAAATTGTAGGTCTTTTCCAACCTCCAACTCCAGTTTTTCGCTGAGTTCTTTACCTTCCCAATTTCCAACTGTGGAACTGATGAGGTTTCCAACTTGATGGGTGTTTTTAAGAATGTATTTATAAGCGGTAACCTTCACCCAATGGTCGATTTTGTATTGCAGACTTTCATCATTTTGAAGGTTATGAGAAAACTCGGAAATATTTTTTTTCAAATATTTTTTTAAGCCTGAATTTTCTTCGGAAAGCTCATTAGTAATGGTGTTTTTAATAGAAATCCAAATATCGTTAGAATATTGATTGAGTTTTTCGTTTTGTAATAAATCCGTTTTGATGTTTTGAAATTCATCTTTCCATTTTTCATTTTCTTTTAAATCGGATGCAAATTCGTAAAGTTTTTGAGTGATAATTTCTCTTAACGGATGTTCGGGATTTTCTTCTACTTCTAGGAAAAAGCTACTTAAACCGCTCGCAATTTTATCGGCAATTTTATCATCTACAAATTTCGGAATGAAAGAATAGCTCTCTTTTTTCACCCTTTCCTGAATCATGGCGTTGTTTTCTGTAACATAGTTTTTTATTTGCGCAGAAAGATTAGTGATAATTTTCTGATGGTCATTTTTATCCAAAAGATAATCCATTCCGGTGCCTAAAAGTTTGTTCAATTCAAGGCTGTTTCCAAAATCTTTTACTTTGTTGCTAATGAATTTGCTCACCTCTTCATTATCCAACTTATTAATGATGCTAAGAATAATTTCTGAGGAGTTTTTAAGCAAAGCTTCTTGGTTTCTCTCTTTAGAAAGCCATTCTCCAATGAAGTTAGAAACTTTTAATTTTAAAATATAAGGTCTGATATTTTGAGGCGAAAGGAAGTTGGAAACCACAAAATTCCCCAAATTATCCCCAATTCTTTCTTTAGAGTTTTGAATTAAATTCGTGTGTGGAATAGGAATTCCCAAAGGATGATGAAACAAAGCCGTCACGGCAAACCAATCCGCCAAAGCACCTACCATTGCAGCTTCCGAAAAAGCTCTTACATAGCCTATCCAATGCGAATCGTTGGTTTTCTGAAGAATAGTAGTGATTACAAAAATAACCGCCATCAATAAGAAAAGTCCTGTAGCAATGGCTTTGTATTTTCGGAGTTGTTTTCTTTTTAATTCATCATTCATAAGTTCAAATTTAGTAATTTTGAGTATGAAATTTTTAGTTTCAATATTGTTATTTACTTTTCTGCAAATGTGTTCGCAGACTCATCAACCTATTAAACCTAGCAAAATGGAAAATACTACATCAAAAAATAATCCATATTATTCTCGTACAGATCGTACAAAACTGAATGTTTCTAACGAAGAATGGAGAATAATTCTTCCAACAGATTTATACGCCATTGCAAGAGAAGCGGCTACGGAAAGACCCTTTACGGGAAAATACAATGAATTTGATGGATTAGGTGAGTATTATTGCGCTGTTTGTGGGAACCATTTATTTAGAAGTGATGCTAAATTTTCTTCCACTTGTGGTTGGCCAAGTTTTTTCGAAGCGGATAAAGAAGGAGTGGTGTATCACAGAGATTCTAGTCACGGAATGGAAAGGATAGAGGTGGTTTGTAAGCGTTGCGACTCGCATTTAGGTCATGTTTTTAATGACGGACCCGCTCCAACTGGGATGAGATATTGTATGAATTCTATAAGTTTGGAATTTGTTCTAGATAAAGAAAAATAAGTATCATTTTTTTAACATTTAATGATTATGGGCGTTAAACTTTCTTAAATAGCGTTAAACTTATTTTTTATGAACTCATTGAAAATGAATAGTTTGTAAATTTGCATAACCAAAAACGAATTTATATCAGCTTATGAAGAAATTAATATTGGCATTATCTGCTACGTTCACGTTAACTACATCGTTCTATTATTTAAATGAAACACATAAGGTTAACCCGACCATTGAAAAAGCAAAAACAGTAACTGCCCAATCTAATTTAACAACAGAAGTTCATACTACAAATTCAACTGCTACAGAGGATTTATACAATGGGATAAATTTCGACTCTGGAAATAAACTCAATATCGATGTTTTTTCAAAAGCTTATTTAGGATTTGAAAATTTAAAAAAAGCTGGAAAGCTGGATGCAAATGCTCATTTATTAAGTGTTTGCGATTTTTCTTTATCTTCTAATACCAAAAGACTTTGGGTGATAGATGTTAATGAGAAAAAAGTTCTTTTCAATTCTTTAGTGGCCCACGGGAAAAACACTGGTGAGGAGTTCGCCACAGATTTTTCGAACAGAGAAAGTTCTTACCAAAGCAGTCTTGGATTTTATATAACGGATGTTACTTATAATGGAAGCAATGGTTATTCTTTGCGTCTTTTAGGAATGGATAAAGGCTTTAACGATGCAGCTTTACAGAGAGCTATTGTAATGCATGGTGCGGATTATGTGAGTGAGGATTTTGCAGCAGCCCACAAAAGAATTGGAAGAAGTTGGGGTTGTCCTGCTGTTCCCAGAACTTTAGCAGAGCCTATTATCAACACTATTAAAGGAAAAAATGCTTTGTTTATTTATTATCCAGATCAGGACTATCTTTCGAGTTCTCAATGGTTAAAAGAAAATAGCAATAGCTAAATAAAAAAAGGAAATCAATATTGATTTCCTTTTTTATTTATTGTTTTACAACGTTCCAGTTTCCAGTGAGGGTTTGGTTTTTCCAGTTTCCATTTTTAGATTGTAAATTCCCGAGGAGTGCAAAATCATTAGTGTTTACATAACCATTAAAGGCGCCATTGTCATTTACAAAAGAATTGGTTTCTAAAGTATTTCCTTCAAGAGTTCTAATAATTCTGCAGTATCCTTTTTTCTCTACAATAATGGTTAAACTACCACTTTCATCTCCACTATAAGAACCAACATATTTTCCCTGATAGGGATTTGTATAGTTTTCTTGAGCTTCATTTTCATAATAATTATCAATAATCTGACTACAAGAAACTGTGAGAACGCTTATTAATAGTAAGAAAATTCCAGAAAATTTTTTCATTGGTTTTTTGTTTTAAAACTAATAAATTTTTTGAATATTAAAAATTCACATCCAACCCAACATAAAAGTTAGCTTTCATAATTGGTGCGTAGATCATTCCACCATCAAAATAATTTCCAAAAGGATTTTTAACATCTATAATGGCGTTTTTTTGATAGGTTGAGGTAAGGTTTTCGCCCCCCACATACGCTCGGATTTTATCATTGAAGTTTCTCGCAATTTGTGCATTCAAAGTAAAATAAGAATCTGAATAGGCTGGAAGTTGATATTCCGTTGGATTGCCCGTCATATTCGGAAGTCTTTGTTTTCCTACCCAGTTAAGAGTAGTATCAAAAGTCCAGTTTCCTTGCTTTTCGTTTTTCACAGTGTTGTAAGCTAAATTTACAAAACCTCTGTGTTTCGCCATGAAAGGAATTTCTCTTCTTCCCTCTAAATAATCCGCTTGTACATCATAATATTTATAGGCCAATCTAACTTCAAGATTTTTGGCTGGAATAAAATCCCATTGTGTTTGGAAGCTGTTAGCAAATGATTTTCCTTCTAAATTATAAAATGTTATGCTCTGTGCAGATTTTTCTAAATCCACCAACACTTGATTTTGGAAATCTGTTCTAAAGAAGTCCGCCATAATAGTAGATTTTCTATTTAAAACTTTGAATTCTTGCTGTAAACTAATTCCGTAGTTCCAAGCTGTTTCAGGCTTTAAACCATAAATGCTTCCACCATTTGTTAAGACTTCAATTTGTCTGTTGGAAGCAAAATATTGCTGACTTTCCGCAAAAATATTAGCCGTTCTAAAACCACGTCCTGCAGATAATCTAAGAATTGTTTTTGGAGTGATATCGGATTTAAAATTTAATCTCGGTGTAAACTGAGTTCCCGCCAAATTATGGAAATCTGCTCTTGCTCCTGCTACCAAAGTATATTTTTCCCCTGTTAAAGTATATTCCGCAAAAATCCCTGGAACCATTTCATTTCTTTTGAAGAAAGTGTCTATATATTGCTCATCAAATCCGTCATACATAAAACTTGCTCCCACTTTATATTTATGGTTGGTGTTTCCGATAATACTTTCAAAAATTAAGTTCGAAAAATAAGTATGTTGTTTTCCGTAATAATTTCTCAAACCAAAGAAGCTATCTTGCTGATGATAAACATATTGGTTCATCCAGCCGATACTTTGATAAGGTTTTCCTTTGAAAACATAACCCGTTTTATTCCAAACTTGAAATCTAGAAATGTCAATTCCCACTCCATAAACCGATTGATCTTTTTGCGGAAGATTTTTGTTGAAACCAATTTGTCCAGCCGTTCTTTCATCTCTTAGGAAATTAATTCCAAAGTGTGATCCAAAACCAGAATGTCCTAAATCATTATAATTAAGCAAATAAGCTGCATTAATTTGAGTTCCTTTCGGACGGTCTAGGAAAGTGTCATCATTCATATCTGTATCCCCAAAAGTTCCGTTTCCGTGCAAAAGAAAAGATTGTGTCCAATGGTCGTTGATAAGAGAAACGTGAGTGATATTCGCTTCCGCTCTACCATTAAAATCTGAAAATATATTTAGAGATGTTTCAGGTTTTTCTGAGTGTTTTAAAAGCTCGGTATTAATTTGTCCCGTAATACTTTCATAACCGTTGGTTACAGTGCTTCCTCCTTTGGTTAATTGAATGCTCTCAATCCACCTTCCTGGGATAAAATTCAATCCATAAGGAGATGCTAAACCTCTAATTTCTGGTAATAATTCTTTGGTTAAACTGGTGTATTTTTGGTCTAAACCTAACATTTTAAGTTGTTTGGTTCCTGTAACGGCATTGCTAAAAGAAACATCTACAGTGGCGTTGGTTTCAAAACTTTCAGAAAGGTTGCAACAAGCAGCTTTCAATAGTTCTTTTTGATCAATATTAAAAACCAATCCAGCTTCTTTTTTACTTAAAGATGTTGAAGCTTTAGCACCTAAAATAGTTACACCTTCAATTTTTTTATCTTCTTTTTTTCCGTGGTTGTGACCATCATGACCGTTATTGGAAACTGTATTTTTTTCAGGCTGTTGTGGACTTTCATCCATGTGTACTAATGGACTTTTCACTCCCAATGGAAGCTCTCTGTCATACAAACAACATCCAGGGAGTCCTTGGTAAACATCATCAGAAGCCTTAGACATTTCGTTATCATGTCCAACATCTGCGATTTTTTTTAGAATTTTCTCAACTGATGTTTTGTTAGGATCGAAATCTAAAGTTATTTTTTGAGTTTCCGCATCCCAAGAGCTTGATGTAGCACCAGCTTCTTTCGCAGCCTTTTCAATTCTTGTTTTACAAGATCCGCAATTTCCACGAACATAAAATTCATTTTCTTTTTTGGGAGAAATGGCAGTTTCATTTTGAGCTGATGGACTAATAGATCTGTTATAATGACAGCATCCAGGAAGATTTTTATAAGTTTCGTCCGAAGATTTATACTTTTCGTTATCGTGACCTACCTCGGCAACCTTTTTTAGAATTTCGTCGTTTGTGGTGTTGCTATCGGTTTCTACGGTTAAAATTTGATTGTCTATTGAGTAAAATGCTGTTTTTGCACCATTTTCTTTTGCGGTTTTCTCAATACGTTCTTTGCACATATCACAACTTCCACTTACTTTGAAGCTGCTTTTTTGGATGTCTTGAGAATAGGCAAAAGAGTAGATAAATAGGGTAAATCCAAGAGTAATCTTGGTTATAATATTTTTCATGAGTTTAAAATTTTGGTAATAAAATTCTGTTCAAGACTAAAAAAATCTTGAACTTTTAGGAAGTTTTATCCCAGCTTAGGCGGCTGCCAAATTTCTTTTAAACTATTAGAAAAAATGGGTTGAGTGTAAGAATATTCTTTTAAATCTTCATTAATAAAAGCAATGTCTATAAAAGAATTTTTGTGATCCACAGAAGCGATTACATGAAAACACGATACGCATGTAGAACAGCAATCGTCGTCGCAATGTTTTCCATCTTTGGATTTATCGTGATTTGAATTTCCATCTGTTTTACAACAGTCGGACATTTCTGTTGAGGTGCAACAGTTTTCAAGGGAAGTTTTACTCCACAAACTTTCTTTAGGAACTAAAAATAACCCTAAACAAATAATCATGAATATAAACTTCCAATTTTTCACACTGCAAATTTACAAAAAATTAAGGTAATGGATCTCCCACTTTTAATGCGCAGTCATGCCAAGGTTCTCCGTGTGCAGGATTGGTCTTAGGCTTTACTCCTGTAGGAGCAGCTTGTTGAGGAGCAGCTGGTGCGGGTACTGCTTGTGGAGCCGTGGTAGGCATATTTTGTGCAGCTGGTTTCGAGTTAAGCGGCTGTCCCACAGGGATATCACATCTGTGTCCAGGTTCTCCATGTGGAGGATTCATTCCAGGAGCTGTTACTACGGGAGCAGCGTTTTTATTAGGTACTTGAAAATTTTGTACCTGTGGTGAATTTGGACTAATTTGAACTGCACCAGGAACATTATTGACTGGAGTTGTTTGTGCGGAAGTATTAGCAGTTTGAGCAATATTATTTGTTGCTGGATCTTCTGCTATATAAGTTGGTTTTTCATCTTTTTTACAAGAAATATTCACCAAGCTTATTGCGAATACTCCTAATATTATATTTTTCATATATCTTTTAATTCTTGTGCAAAAATAGCAAAACATTTTTAATTGTTTTGCTATTTTATAATTCGTAAAGTGGAAGTTTTTAATTTTTTACTAATAATCTAAAGCCTTCGCCGTGTACGTTGATAATCTCTAAACCATCATCATCTTTAAGAAGTTTACGAAGTTTTGCAATGTAAACATCCATACTTCTCGCTGTAAAATAATTTTCTTTTTTCCAGATTTTTCTTAGCGCAAGATCTCTCGGCATAAAATCGTTTCTGTGAAGACAAAGAAGCTTAAGAAGTTCATTTTCTTTTGGTGAAAGTTTATATTCTTTATCGCCTACTTTTAATTGTCTCAACATAGAATCAAAATAAATATTGCTTATTTTAAATTGTTCTTGCTCTTCATTTTCAAGTGTTGAACTTCTTTGCAGGATTGCTTTTATTTTGTACAATAACAATTCTGTGTCGAAAGGTTTTGTGATGTAATCATCAGCTCCTAATTGATATCCTTTTAAAATATCTTCACGCATATTTCTAGCTGTTAAAAAGATAATAGGCGTGTTTTTATCCATTTTTTTAACGTCTTCAGCTAAAGAAAAGCCATCTTTTTTAGGCATCATTACATCGAAAATGCAGATATCGAAATCGTTTTCTGTAAATTCTTTTAAACCTTGTTCGCCGTCAGTAGCAAGCGTAACTTCAAAGTTGTTAATGGTAAGATAATCTTTTAATACAGCACCAAAACTTTGGTCATCTTCTACTAATAATATTCTATTGCTCATTGTTTTATATTTTTTTGTTATTTTAAACCATAGGAAGTTTTATGGTGAAGTTGCTTCCAATTCCTTTTTTAGATTCTACTAATATTTGTCCTTTGTGGAGTTCTATAATTTTTTTAACGTAAGAAAGTCCCAAACCTTGACCTTTTACATTGTGAATGTTTCCTGTTTCTTCTCTAAAGAATTTTTCGAAAATTTTGTTGGTGTTTTCAACGTCCATTCCCATTCCTTTATCCGAAATTTCAATCACATACCAATTGCCCTCATTTCTTGTTTTAATAGCAATTTGAGGTTCTTCAGGTGAATATTTATTGGCGTTATCTAGTAAATTCACCAAGGTGTTGGAAATGTGGAACTCATCAATTTTAAAGGTGTATTTATCCGCAGTAAAATTATGAGTTAGGGTTCCGTTTCTTTGTGCAACAATAAGTCCAAAAGATTCTGTAATCTCTTTAATTAATTGTCTAACGTTGGTTTCTTTTAAGAAAAGTTTCACCTCATTTCGCTCCAGTTTAGACATGTTGAGTACATTTTCAACCTGTTTTTTCATCCTCAAATTTTCTTGTTTGATGAGGTTGGAATAGTATTTTACTTTTTCCGGATTGGTAGCTATTTTGTCATTTGCGAGTGAATCTGTAGCTACAGAAATGGTTGCTAGAGGGGTTTTAAACTCGTGCGACATATTGTTGATGAAGTCGGTTTTAATCTCGGCAATTTTCTTTTGCTTCATCATATAATTAATAGAGATAATGTAAATCCCCAAAATGGTAAGTAATGATAGAAAGGTTCCTAAAAGCATTGGCCAATTGTTCATGGCTAATGAATATTCTTTTTTAGGGAAAACCACAGAGAGCGTGTATAAAGTATGGTCTTCACCATCTGTAAATAAGGGATAACTGTATAAATTATTCTCCTTAGAATCTTTAAAGGTTTTATCTGTAACGCTTGTGGGTTTATTGTCTTTATCAAAAACCGCAAAACCATAACTGGCTCTTACTCCTTTTAATTTTAGTTGTTTAGACAAAACAGAGTCCAAGACTTTTGAATTAACACGCTTTGTAATAGGAAGGTTGTTTCCTACTACTTTTGCAAATTCTTTCATAGAAAAATCACCATTTTCAATCTCTTGATTGAGTTCTGTGGTGAGCATTTCCCTTTGGGAGGTGTCTTTTTTTACTTTATAAGCCGCTTCGTCACTATAAATGGTGGTGAGTTTTAAAGAATCTCCTCTTTTAGAGAGTGGAAGTTGCTGTTTCTCAATAATATTTTTAGAGTAGGTAATCTGTCTTTTGGATGCGGAATCTTCAACCGTTTGAATGGTTGTAAGTGTAGGATTATTTTTATTTTCTAAAATATTTTTTCGGAAATCTTTATAATCTACATTCAGATATTTATTGACTTCAATATCAGAAATATTTTTGCTGGTATTTTCTAATGCAGAATATACTTTGTTGGAAAAATCCTGTTCTAACGCACCATAATAACCTTTTAACCAATAAAATTGTAGTGTAACAAAGACAATTAATGAGATTGTCATGAATACCGAAATTATTGGGATAAACTTGTTATTCATCTTCATTTAATCATTTAAATGTTAAAATTAATTCTTTTAAGAATATTATAACAAAATATAAGCCAAAAAATTGTGTTGTTTTTCTTAAATGTATAATATTTAACAATTTTTTCACAATACAAATAATCTTGCCTTATGTAAAGTGGTTTTGATGTAAAACGTTATAAATTGGTATAAAATTATATTATATGGAAACGAATGTTGTATTTAATGTAGATTATGATGTGAAAAGCATATTTGTTATGAAAATTTATAATGCTAGTGTGTCTGAAATATGGGATTATTTTACCAAAGCTGAGTTGCTGGATCTTTGGTGGGGACCGAAACCATGGAATTGTAAAACAGTGAAAATGAATTTTGTAGAAGGCGGGCAATGGCTGTATGCAATGGTTGGTCCTAATGGGGAGAAGGTTTATTCACTTTTAAATTATGGTGAAATCACAGATCATAGAAATTTTGACGGAATGGATGCTTTTTGTGACGAAAATGGTAAAATTGACGAAAATTTTCCGCAGACAAAATGGCTTATTGGTTTTACGGGCGTTGAAGGAGGTGTGAAGGTTTCTTTTAATCTGCATTTCCAATCTGAAGAGGCTATGAAAAAACTCTTGGAACTTGGATTTGAAGAAGGTTTTAAAATTGGTCTCCATCAATTGGAAGGAATTATAAACACCTAATGTTTGGAAAGCTTAATGATTGATAGAGTAAGGGAGGAATGTATTTGGTTAGTAAAAACCGTAAACTAAGAAGTTAATATTGAGGTTTCGGCGCCGCAGGTACCGAAACCTCAATATTAAGTTAAAAAAGTTCTTCATCATGAAAATACTGTATTACAGCTTTTTTCATGAGTAAGCTTTGCTCATTAGGTTTTAATTCTGGAAGGTCTTCTAATTTTTTAAATTGTGGCCAACCTCCCTCATAATGTGTAAATTTATAATATCCAAAAGGCTCCAATAATCTACAAACCGCAATGTGTAAAAGGTTGAGCTTGTCGTCTTTGGTGTATTTTTGTGAGCCACTTCCTAATTCTTGAACCCCAATTAAAAATAAAATGGTTTCTATGCTAGGGTTTTTCTCTGTATCAAAATTTTCTTCAAAAAAAACTTCTACCTTTTTCCAAAGTTCTGCTTCTGTCATTTTGTAATATTTTCAAGTTTAAACAAAAATGCATATTCTAGGGCATCTTCTTTCAAAGATTCAAATCTGCCGCTTGTTCCTCCGTGCCCAGAACTCATGTCTGTTTTAAAAATCAAGAGATTATTATCGGTTTTTAAATCTCTAAGTTTTGCTGTCCATTTTGCAGGTTCCCAATATTGAACTTGAGAATCGTGAAAACCTGTTGTTATCAATATATTTGGATAATCTTTAGCTTCTACATTGTCATAAGGAGAATAAGAAAGCATGTAATTATAATACTCTCTATCATTTGGGTTTCCCCATTCATCGTATTCTCCAGTGGTTAACGGAATGGTTTCATCTAACATGGTAGTAACTACGTCTACAAAAGGAACTTGTGCTACAATTCCATTGAAAAGCTGAGGTTCCATATTCATTACTGCACCTACCAAAAGTCCACCTGCACTTCCTCCCATTGCATATAAATGTTTAGGAGAGGTATAGTTTTCTTGAACTAAAAATTTTCCTGCATCTATAAAATCAAAAAAAGTATTTTTCTTGAAAAGCATTTTCCCATCTTCATACCATTCTCTTCCCATGTATTCGCCACCTCTAATGTGAGCAATGGCATAAACAAATCCGCGGTCTAATAAAGAAAGTCTTAAACTTGAAAAAGTAGCATCCACGGTATGTCCATAGCTTCCATATCCGTAAATTAAAAGTGGAGTTTCGGGAGTAAGTTTGGTGTCTTTATGGTAAACAATTGAAATAGGAACTTTATTTTCTCCATCCCTTGAAGGCGCCCAAAGTCTTTCGGAAATATAATTTTCTTTATGGAATTTTCCACCCAAAACTTCTTGTTCTTTAAGGAGTTTGGTGGTTTTATCTTTCATATTGTATTCGAAAGTGGAGCTAGGTCGGGTTAAAGAAGTGTAACCATAACGTAAAACTTCCGTATCAAAATCTAAGTTTGTTCCAATATAAGCGGTGTAAGTAGGATCTGAAAATGGTAAAGAATGTGAAGTATTATTCAGTAAATCCATTATTTTGATTTGTAACAAGCCTTCTTCCCTTTCTTCGATAACAAAATAGTTTTTGAAAATTTCAAAACCTTCCAACAAAACATTTTCTCTGTGTGGAATTACATCCACCCAGTTTTCCATGCTGCATTCTTCGATTTTTGCCTTTACAATTTTAAAATTAAAAGCGTCATCTGCATTGGTGATAATGTAAAATTCATCTTCAAAATGCTCTACAGAATATTCCAAATCATCTATTCTGGGTTGAATGATTTTCCAATCCGCATGGATGTTATTGGAAGGAATAAATTGATGCTCGTCGGAAATAGTGCTAGAGCTTGCTATGAAAATGTATTCTAAGGATTTGGTTTTGAAGACGTTCACGTCAAAGGTTTCATCTTCTTCATGGAATATTAAAACATCTTCAGATTCCTCTGTTCCTAATTGATGTCTAAAAACTTTATAGGCCCTTAAACTTTCATCTTTTCTAATATAAAAAACATGTTGGTTGTCTTCTGCCCAAACTGCTTTTCCCGTTGTATTGGTAATGGTGTCTTGTAAAAGTTCACCGTTTTCTAAATTCTTGAAATTTAAAGTGTAAATTCTTCTTCCAATTTCGTCTGTGGAGTAGGCAATTAATTTGTTATTTGGACTTGTAGAAAGGCTTGCCACCTCAAAAAAATCATGACCATCTGCAAGAATATTTACATCTAACATAATTTCTTCCTGCTGATCCAAGCTTAAATGTTTTCTACAGAAAATAGGATATTCTTTTCCGTCTTCATAACGCACGATATACCAATATTCATTGAATAAGTAAGGCAATGATGAGTCGTCTTTTTTATAACGAGCTTTCATTTCTTCAAACAAGATTTCCTGCAGATTTTCTGTGTCTTTCATTACACTATCTGCGTACTTATTTTCTTCTTCAAGATATTCTTTAACTTTAGGGTTTTCTCTTTCGTTTAGCCAGAAATAAGGATCTACTCTTGTATTTCCGTGAATTTCTAAGTTTTTATTTATTTTTTGTGCAATGGGAGATTTCATAATTCAAATGTATTTAAAAAAAAACCATCTTTTCTCAATGGAAAAGACGGCTGTTGTATTTTGTATGAAAAGCTTACTTGTTTAGGTTTCTAATGTACTTTTCAATAGCCATTGTCATGGAAGGAGTTTCTTTAGATGGTGCCATTACATCTACTCTTAATCCTGCTTCTTCGGCTGCGTTTAAGGTAGTCGTTCCGAAAACTGCAATTTTTGTATCGTTTTGTTGGAAGTCTTTAAAATTTAATCCTAAAGATTTAATTCCTTGTGGACTAAAGAACACCAACATATCGTAGTCATTAATTTTGATATCTGTTAAATCACTACAAACTGTACGGTACATAATAGCTCTCGTCCATTCTACACCTGCAGCATCTAAAGTTTTAGAAATATCAGGACTTAAAACATCAGATGAGGGAAGAAGATACTTTTCCGAAGGATATTTTTTGAAAATAGGCATTAAATCAGCGAAATTCTTTTCACCGAAGCTTATTTTTCTTTTTCTGTAAACAATATGTTTCTGTAAATAGTTAGCAACAGCTTCAGATTGGCAGATATAACGCATAGTATCGGGAACACTATAACGCATTTCCTCCGCTAGCCTAAAATAATGATCAATTGCATTTTTACTTGTGAAGATAATACCTGTAAACTGTGTAAGATCAATTTTTTGGGTTCTCAGTTCCTTATTGTCTACACCTTCTACATGGATGAAAGGTCGGAAATCAATTTTAATTTTTTCCTTCTTTGCGATATCCAAATAGGGTGAAGATTCGCTGGGTGCCGGTTGAGACACTAAAATAGACTTAATTTTCATCACTTATTTTATTAAAAAAATAATAGCCTCCATACCACTAATAAGGGTGCTATTTGAAGCGTGCAAATATACAAAATTTTATAATACCATTTTTCTGGCAAAATATTATTGTTGTGAAAAAAGTAAAAAAACACTTTGAATATGAAAATAAAAACTAAAGTGTAAAGGTAATAATTGAATGCAATTTGCTTTTCTATGGGGAAGTAATAATTGATAATGTTGGCGATTATCAATAAAAAACAGAATATAAAATAAAATTTCGAAGCCGTAAAATACAGCAGTGGCCACCTCTTGGAGTTGCCTGTTGTTTGATAGAATAAAAAGCTAAATCCAGACTTCAAAAAATAAAATAAACTTATAATAATTAATGTGTAGCCAAATTTATTAAGCTGTATTCCTGCTACTGCAATTTTTTGTAAAAACGAAGGCGTAGTTGGGATATATTGCGAAAATAATGTTGCTAAACAAACTGTTGTAACTATAGAAATAATTATCCAGCTAATAAAGTTGTTAGCAGCATCAAAATACTTTTGAAAAAGGAAATCTTTAAGCGTTGCATCTCTTTGTATGGTGTTCATCATAAAAATAAACGAAAAAACACAAGCCAGTAAAATAAAAATTACCCAAGTATTGTCCTCGGGAATTCTAACGATGTTTCCTATACCTTGCTTTAAAAACAAATGATTATTTTTTTTGCAAAAGTAGAGATTATTTTATATAAAATAAAAAGCTTAAATAAACTATCTTTGCAAATTGAAATGAAAAAACTTGTCATCATACCCACTTACAATGAAAAAGAAAATATCGTACAGATAATTTCTGCGGTTTTTGCGTTGAAGCAAGAGTTTCATGTTTTGGTGGTGGACGACTCCTCACCAGACGGAACCGCCGACATTGTTAAAGCACTTCAAAAACAATACCCACATCATCTTCATCTTTCCGTAAGAAAGGTGAAAGACGGCTTGGGAAAGGCATACATTCATGGTTTTAGATGGGCTTTGGATAATGATTTCGAGTATATTTTTGAAATGGACGCCGATTTTTCGCACAATCCTAACGACTTACCCAAACTTTATGAAGCTTGTCTTCATGCAGACATGTCAATAGGCTCTAGGTATTCTAAAGGTGTAAATGTGGTCAATTGGCCAATGGGAAGAGTTTTGCTTTCTTATTTTGCGTCTAAATATGTGAGATTTGTGTTGGGTGTTCCTATTCACGATACTACGGCAGGTTTTGTGTGTTTTTCTAGAAAAGCTTTAGAGCAAATAGGTTTAGATAAAGTGAAATTGAAAGGTTACGGATTTCAGATTGAAATGAAATTCAGAGCTTTCAAAAAAGGCTTAAAAATTGTAGAAGTTCCTATTATTTTTACCAATAGAATTTTGGGTGAAAGTAAAATGAATGGAGGAATTATTCATGAAGCAGTATTTGGAGTTTTAAACTTAAAGTGGAAATCAATTATTAATAGGTTATGAAAAACTGGGCTTTTGTTCTTGTTTTCTTTTTTATAATGTCTTGTAGTGGCACTATAGATAAACCCAAGAACCTTATTAGTAAAAATGTTATGGCGGAAATTCTTGCTGATATTGCCCTTAGCGAACAAGCGATTTTTATTTATCCTGATAAAAATTTAGAAAGTGGAACTTTGTTTGTTCTTCAACAGCATAAGGTGAAAGCTGAAGATTTTGTTGAGAGTTATAAATATTATTTGGTTTCCAAGAAATTGAAAAATATTGTAGATGATGCTAAAACTATAATTTTAGAGAAAGATCCTAAAGCTGAAAAGTACATCCAAGATAAATTAAAAGCTGAACAGAAACAGCTGGAGAAATTACCAGAATTAGAAAAGAATTTTGTGAGATAATACTATGAAGAAGAGTTTTTTTGAAATCAACCATACCACCGAAAGCAAAGCGAGAGCAGGTGTTTTGCATACAGATCACGGAGATATTCAAACTCCTATTTTTATGCCTGTTGGTACAGTTGCTAGTGTAAAAACGGTGCATCAAAGAGAATTAAAGGAGGATATTAAAGCTCAAATTATTTTAGGAAACACCTATCATCTATATCTTCGTCCAGGAATGGAAGTTATGCAAGAAGCGGGAGGCCTTCACAAGTTTATGAATTGGGATAGGCCAATTCTTACGGATTCTGGAGGTTATCAAGTTTTTTCTCTTTCTGGAACCAGAAAAATGACGGAAGAAGGAGTAAGGTTTAAATCTCATATCGATGGAAGTTATCACATGTTCACGCCAGAAAAATCTATGGAGATTCAAAGACAAATTGGTGCAGATATTTTCATGGCGTTTGATGAATGCACTCCTTATCCATGCGATTATAGTCAAGCTAAACTTTCAATGGAGCTTACGCATCGTTGGTTAAAAAGATGTATAGATTGGACAGAGCAGAATAAAGAAATTTACAATCATCAACAAAGATTATTTCCTATTGTTCAAGGTTCTACATTTTCAGATTTAAGAAAAATTTCAGCAGAAGTTATTTCTGAAGCTGAAGCTGAAGGAAACGCCATTGGTGGATTGTCTGTAGGTGAGCCCGAAGAGGAAATGTACAGAATTACAGATGAGGTTACAGATATCCTTCCAAAAGACAAACCAAGATATTTAATGGGAGTAGGAACTCCGTGGAATATTCTAGAATCAATAGGTTTGGGAATAGACATGATGGATTGTGTGATGCCTACAAGAAATGCCAGAAACGCAATGCTGTTTACTTGGAGAGGTGTTATGAATATGAAAAACGAAAAATGGAAGAAAGATTTTTCACCATTGGACGAAACGGGTACAAGTTATGTGGATTCAGAATATTCCAAAGCTTATGTTCGCCACCTTTTTGTATCTAAAGAATATTTGGCGAAACAAATTGCATCTGTGCACAACTTGGCATTTTATTTAGATTTGGTAAAAGTTGCTCGTGAACATATTATTGCTGGAGATTTTTATCAATGGAAAAATTCAATTGTTCCTGTTTTAAAACAAAGACTTTAATTGTAATAAAAGATGAAACTTTTCACAATTGTAGATAGATATATTATTAAAAAATACCTTGGAACTCTTAGTTTCATGCTTATTTTGTTGTCTATAGTTGTGTTGGTAATTGATGTTCAAGCAAAAGTTCCGAGAATTGAAAGAGCTAAAGTTTTCGATGATAGGTTTAGCGTAGGTTATTTTCTTGTCCATTATTATCCGTTTTGGATTATTTATTTAGTGGTTACTTTCCTCGCTATTTTGGTGTTTATTACGGTGATTTATTTTACTTCCAGAATGGCCAATAATACGGAAATTGTAGCTATTATTAGCAGTGGAGCCAGTTTTCATAGGTTTGCAAAGCCCTATTTACTCACTTCATTATTTATTGCGGTTATTTCATTGGGTGTTAATCATTTTGTTCTTCCCTGGGCTAATATTCAAAAAAATAAGCTAGAGGTGTACACCATGAATGAAGCTAATAAAGAAAAGATTTTAGGGACAGGTCCTGCTTCTGCACAATTAACCAAAAATGAATATATTTTCATTAATTCTTGGAATAAAAAAGATTTAAGAGGTTCTGGATTTGTATTTCAAAAATTTGATAAGGATAAAAAACTTCAATATGAATTGAAGGCTTCAGATATTTCTTGGGATAAAGCTAAGCAAAGTTTTATTTTGACCAATTATCTTGAAAAAACCATCAGAAAAGACGACACTCAAGCTCTTAATAATGGAGCTGAGATTTCTAAAATATACGGACATACACCAGAAGAGCTTTTCCCAAATGAAATGTTGGGACAAAATAAAACCACGCCAGATCTTGTGAAGTTTATACAAAGAGAAAAGGAAAAAGGAAATGGAAATTTAAATTCCTACCTCAATGAATTGCACCAAAGAACGGCGATGCCATTTGCGATTGTTCTTCTTACTTTTCTTGCGCTTTCACTTTCTTCAGAAAAAAAACGTGGTGGTTTGGGTGTAAATTTAGCAATCGGAATTTCTTTGGCGTTTTTATTCGTTTTCTCTTTTGAAGCTTTAAAAGTAGTTTCAGAGAATAAAGTCTTGCCCCCAGCTTTAGCAATGTGGCTTCCTAATATTGTTTTCTTGCCACTAACAGCTTATTTGTACATAAAAAGAGCTAATCAGTAAAGGAGTTTTATTTCTTTATAATAGAATTTTTGTAAACCTTCATTTTCTAGGTCTATCCAAAGTTCACCGTTTTCATCCGCTTTTATAATAATTCCATTTTGTTGTTTGCCGTCTTTTTCAAAAACAGATATTTGTCCTTTTCTGAACAGATGTTTATTGTAAGCTTCAATAATTTCAGCTTCAGTGGGAGTTTTCAGAAGGGATTCGGTTAAAAAAACGTAAAGTTTTTTTGCAGTTTCATGTAAATCAAAATGCTTTGAAGTTTGTGTTAAAAGCGAACCAGCATTAGAAAAATCCATAAATTCTGTTTGCAAAACGTTTAATCCAATTCCGATTATAAAATAGAAACTGTCATTTATCTTCTTTTTCTCTATTAAAATTCCCGCAATCTTTTTATTGGCAACAATAATATCATTTGGCCATTTGGTTTTCACCTCTTTTTCTGTCAAATTGGCAAGAAAATCCCTAATATTATTCGCGGTATAGTAATTGAAGAGAAAATCGTTGATTGTAAAAGTGTCTACCTTAATGCCTATGGAGATCGCAATATTGAGATTAGGCGATATTTTCCACACATTTCCATATTGTCCTCGGCCTTGGGTTTGGTTAAAAGTATAAACACCAAGACAATTTTCAGAAGAATAAAGTAAAAATGATTCTATTTCGTCATTAGTGGAAAGGGATTTTTCCAAATAGTGAAGTGAGCTCATTTAAGAAAATTTTAATACTTTAAAAGCCTAAAAATAAGGCTAAAATGAAGAAAAAACAATAAATTTGCAGAATTATATATTTTTGAATGAATAAAACAGTAGAAAAAGAAAAATTACTAGATAAAATAGTTGAAGCAATCCAAGATGTTAAAGGAGAAGATATCATGGTTTTTGACCTCTCCAATATCGAAAACTCTGTCGCAGAAACTTTTGTAATATGTAGCGGAAACTCCAATACACATGTGTCCTCTATTGCGGCTCTAGTGGAGAAGAAAGTAAGAAATGATCTTCATGATAGACCATGGCATGTAGAAGGTACAGAAAACTCTATGTGGGTATTGTTAGATTATGTTTCTGTGGTGGTTCATGTATTCCAAAAAGAAGTAAGAGAATATTATGACATCGAGGAACTGTGGGGTGATGCTAAAATTACCAAAATAGAAAATGTCGTTTAATTTTAAGATAAATAATGAATAACAAAGGATTTAACTGGTTTTTTCCCATTGCAATTATTGCGCTTATTATTTTCTTCGTCCCCAATTTAATGGGTGGAGATGATGCGAAATCTATGGATGAAGATGCTTTCTTCACTGCAATGCAACAGGGTAAAGTTCAGAATATTTTAATATATAAAGATACAGAGAAAGCTGATGTTTTTTTAACACAAGCTGCACGTGCAGAATTAGTGAAAAAAAATACCAATAATAGTCCTTTTTCAGCTTTAGAAATGGCTCCCAAAGCAGATTATTCTGTTAAATATGGAGATTTACAGCTTTTTTTAGAAAAGTTTGACACCATTAAAAAAGACAATATTAATATCAAAACCGCTAAAGATTATGGTCAAGGTAAAAACCCATTCTTAGAAATGGTGATGCCTATTTTGGTTTGGGTGGTTATATTAGGACTGTTCTACTTTTTGCTTTTCAGAAAAATGGGAGGCGGTGGAGGTCCTGGTGGACAAATTTTTTCTATTGGAAAATCTAAAGCTAAACTATTCGATGAGAAAGATAAAATTCAAGTAACATTTAAGGATGTTGCAGGTTTAGAAGGAGCAAAAGAAGAGGTTCAAGAAGTAGTAGATTTCCTTAAAAACTCTGAAAAATACACCAAGCTAGGAGGTAAAATTCCTAAAGGAGTATTGCTAGTTGGTCCTCCAGGAACAGGTAAAACTTTATTAGCGAAAGCCGTTGCTGGTGAAGCTAAAGTTCCTTTCTTCTCACTTTCAGGTTCAGATTTTGTGGAAATGTTTGTTGGAGTTGGAGCTTCTAGAGTTAGAGATTTATTTGCACAAGCCAAAGCAAAATCTCCAGCGATTATTTTTATTGATGAGATTGATGCCATTGGTAGAGCAAGAGGTAAAAATAATTTCTCAGGAGGAAATGATGAAAGAGAAAACACCCTAAACCAGCTTCTTACAGAGATGGATGGTTTCGGTACAGATACCAACGTTATTGTAATGGCGGCAACCAACAGAGCAGATATCTTGGATAAAGCTTTAATGAGAGCAGGTCGTTTTGATAGATCTATTTATGTAGATCTTCCGGAATTGCATGAAAGAAAACAGATTTTTGATGTTCATTTAGCGAAAATTAAATTAGCAGATGATATAGATAGAGAATTCTTAGCAAAACAAACCCCAGGTTTTAGTGGGGCAGATATTGCAAATGTTTGTAATGAAGCAGCTTTAATTGCAGCTAGAAATAGTCATGAAGTTGTTACAAAACAAGATTTCCTGGATGCTGTAGATAGAATTATTGGAGGTCTTGAAAAGAAAAATAAAGCTATTAAACCTTCAGAAAAGAGAAGAGTTGCTTATCACGAAGCAGGACATGCTACCATATCTTGGTTAGTAGAACATGCAGCGCCATTATTGAAGGTGACGATTGTTCCGAGAGGACGTTCTTTAGGTGCAGCTTGGTATCTTCCAGAAGAAAGACAGTTGACAACTACAGAGCAAATGAGCGATGAAATTTGTGCAACTTTAGGAGGTAGAGCAGCAGAACAAGTAATATTTAATAATATTTCTACAGGTGCGCTTTCAGATTTAGAAAGGGTAACTAAACAAGCTCAAGCCATGGTAACTATTTATGGTTTGAACGATAAAGTAGGTAATATCTCTTATTATGACAGTTCTGGACAATCTGAATATAGCTTTGGAAAGCCTTATTCTGAGGAAACTGCAAAAATGATTGATGTTGAAATTTCAAAAATTATTGAAGATCAATACCAAAGAGCTATTAATATTCTTACAGAGAATAAAGATAAACTGGATGCACTTGCAGGTAAATTACTAGAAAAAGAAGTTATTTTCCGAGAAGATTTAGAAGATGTTTTCGGTAAAAGAGCTTGGGATCCCGAGTTAACCGAAAGTCCTGTTTCTATCGTTGTTAATGATAAAGAAGAGGTTCCGGAAGAGCAAATTCAGGCTCCGGAAAGCAGTTCTCAAGCATAAAACATTAAAAAACCTGATTGCAATACGTAATCAGGTTTTTTATTTGTGCTAATTTCAGTTAATATCTATTAAATATTACAATAATTTTATATTTTTGTAGTTACAGAGAAAAGGAACTATTTTGAGTTTTTTTAAAAGTTTAGTCAACAAGTTAATAAACCAGCCTGAAGAAGAAGATAATCAGAGTTTGGAAAAGTTAGGAGATTCGCTTAAAAACGCCGATCTAGATTATAGATTTGCCCAACTTTTTACGCACTCTGGTGGTTTTTTTAATTATTGCGCTGATGAATCTGAGGCTTTGCAAACCTTAAACCAGATTCTTACCATTGAAGAAATACGCTCGGCTTTTTGTTGGGATAAAGAGCTTCAAAACTTTTTGGATGTTACCAAAACTTCTTACACCAATCAATTAGAGCTTTACAATGATGCCGCATTTATCAGTTGCGAGTATCTTATTGCTTACGATGGACGTATAATGCTTTCTCATAATAATATTTTGCATTACCATTCTTCAAGACTTCCCAATAAAATTATAATTATTGCGAATGTTTCTCAGATTGTTTCTAATCTGAATGATGCTATGAGCAAAATTAAAAGAAACGGGAATATTAAGAACCTTACATCCATTAGTGGTGGACAATCTAAATTAGATCATTCTAATAGCGATAATGCTAAACTTTTTTTACTTCTTCTAGAAGATTAACTATAAAACTATTATTTTGGACAAAAACCTTATTCAGAGGACATTATCGGGTCTGGTTTATATTGCTGTTATTCTTCTTTGTACTACCCCTTACGGAGCCGAACTTATTAATAAAATTTCACCGGAATTGGTGAGACAACAATATTTGTATTATGGTTTAATCTCTTTCTTACTATTGGTAGGAACTTGGGAGTGTATTAAAATAATGAAGTTCGGAAATGGTTACGAAAAATGGGTGGTTTATCCCTTAGTTTTTATCGTTTACTATGTTTTTTCTAAGAGATTTTTCAATTATGGCTTTTATTATGATTTTAGAATTGCAGAATTCTTAGCTATAGGTCTTATTGGAATTGCTTGTTTTACCCTATTCAAATATAAAAATGAGCTTTATTACGATAATGGGAAGCTTATTTTCACCGTAATTTATGTGGCTTTACCTTTTGGTTTTGCATTGGGATTACCCAAATTCACTTCTCAAGATGCTAATAGTATTACATTAGAAGCGGCTTTTCTTTTTATTTTAATTTGGAGTAGTGATACTTTTGCGTATTTAACAGGAAAGTTCTTTGGGAAACATAAAATGGCGCCCAAAATTTCCCCTAAAAAAACTTGGGAAGGTTATGCAGGAGGTGTAATTCTTACTTTAATATTCTCTTATTTTATAGAAAGTTATTACACTGATCTTAGAGGAAACTGGATGATAGTTGGTTTCTTGGTGGCTGTTTTTGCACCATTAGGAGACTTGGTAGAAAGCCAACTGAAAAGAAATTTCGCAGTGAAAGACAGTGGTAATATTATTCCAGGGCATGGAGGTGTTTTAGACAGATTAGATAGTTTTATTATCTGTGCACCTGTTGTATATTTGTATTTTCTTTTAGATAAACTTATTTAATTTTATATGAAGCTTCACAAGGAGTCCAAAGGGACTATAACAGTGGCAACGATAGCTGTGCTTATTCTAGCAGGGATTTCTATTTATTTATTAGAAATATGGTCGTTGGTAATTATTTTGCCATTAATGGTGATTTATGGATTGGTTTTTTGGTTCTTTAGAGTTCCTAATCGTGAAATCTTAGACCATAAAGAAAACGTTATTGCTCCAGTGGATGGGAAAGTAGTGATGATAAAAGAAGTGGAAGAAAATGAGTTTTTGAAAGAAAAATGCATTCAGGTTTCTATTTTTATGTCGCCTTTAAATGTACATATTTGTAGATATCCTGTTTCTGGAAAAGTAATCTATAAAAAATACCACCCAGGGAAGTATTTGGTAGCATGGCATGAAAAATCTTCTACAGATAACGAAAGAACAACGGTTGCTGTGGAGAGTTTAACCAATCATAAAGTGGTTTTTAGACAGATTGCAGGTTATGTAGCGAGAAGAATTGTTTTCTATTGTAATGAAGGCGATACTGCAAAGGCAGGTCATGAGTTTGGTTTTATTAAATTCGGATCAAGAATGGATATTTTCTTGCCTTTAGATTCTGAGATTATTTGTAAAATTGGTGATAAAACAAAAGGAGGTATTGATGTCATTGCGAAAATGAATGAGGATTAATTAGAGCCTTTTTTAATATAACAAAAGCGCGCGAAACCGAAGGTTTCGCGCGCTTTTGTTTAATGTGTTTTTCTAACAGATTATTCAAAATTCTGAAGTTCTACTAGCTTTCTATAGATGCCATTCTTGGCGATAAGTTCGTGGTGGGTTCCTTGTTCCATTATTTTTCCTTTCTCCATTACCACAATCCAATCTGCTTTTTGAATGGTTGAAAGTCGGTGAGCAATTACTAGAGAAGTTCTGTTTTCCATCATATTTTCTAGCGCATCTTGTACAAATCTTTCAGATTCTGTATCCAAGGCAGAAGTTGCTTCATCCAAAATCATAATTGGAGGGTTTTTAAGAACGGCTCTCGCAATGGAAATTCTTTGTTTTTGTCCACCAGAAAGTTTTCCTCCCGCTTCGCCAATATTGGTGTCGTATTGTTTTGGAAGCTCCATAATGAAATCGTGTGCATTGGCTACCTTTGCAGCATTTTGAATTTCTTCTAAACTTGCATTAGGCTTACCAAGAGAAATATTATTTCGGATAGAATCATTAAACAAAATATTATCTTGAGTAACCAAACCGAACAGTTTTCTGTAGCTGGATAATTTTACGTCCTTAATATCTTTTCCGTCAACTAAAACTTGACCTTCCTGAACGTCGTAAAAACGAGTAATTAAATTCGCAATGGTACTTTTTCCACTTCCACTTTGTCCTACCAAAGCAACAGCTTTTCCTTTAGGAATAGTAAGTGAGAAGTCCTTTAAAACATCTCTGTCCTCATAAGCAAAGCTGATATTTTTAAAATGAATACTTTCATTGAATCCTTTTACTTCAATGGCGTCTTTTTCTTCTTTAATATGGTAGTCAGCATCTAAAATTTCAAAAACTCTTTTTGCTGATACTTCACCTTTTTGGAAGTTAGAAATAGCATTTGATAGTTTTTTTAAAGGATCTAAAATGGTGTAAAATAAAGCAATATAAGTAATAAAATCTCCACCAGACATTCCTTCTCCTCGGATGGAAAGTCTTCCGCCATAATATACGATTAAACCAATAGTAATAGCTCCTAAAAGCTCACTTACAGGAGATGCTAAAGCTTTTTTCTTGAATAATTTAAGAGATAGCCTTCTAATATTATCCAAAACAGTATCGAATCTTTTTTTAATCTGTGGTGAAGCGTCAAATATTTTAATGATTTTTAAACCTACCAACGTTTCGTCCACAAAAGAATACATTTTCCCTAACTCATTTTGAGCTTCTCCTGTATCCTTTTTCAAGCTTTTACCAATCATTGAAATTAATGTTCCCATAATTGGAAAAACAATTAACGTGAATATGGTCAACTGGAAATTAGAGTATAAAAGATATCCCATCGTAATAATAATTACAATTGGAGAACGTACAATGTCAATTAAACTATTGAGGATATTTCCCTCAATTTCGGCAACGTCAGAAGTAATTCTTGTGAAAACATCACCTTTTCTAGAGTTTGAGAAAAAGGAAACAGGTAAATCTAAAATTTTATCATGCAGCTGAATTCTGAAATCTCTAGAAACTCCTGTTCGAGAGTAGGTTAAATAAAATTCAGAGAAATAACTGAAAATGTTTCTTAAGAAAAACATGCTAATAAAAACAATACAAGTAATTAATAAAACATATTCTGGACCTTTTGAAGTTTGAATTTCTTGGATAAAATAATTAAAACTGTTTTTTATGTATTCTCCAATATTGCTCAAATTACCGCTGTAAACGGGTTTACTGGCAATTACGGGATTTTTTTTATCAAATAAAATATTGAGGACAGGAATAAAAAACCACATCGCCGCAATGTTGAAGACTGCATATAAAACATTAAAGAAAATTCCGGCAGCTAAAGATTTTTTATAAGGAAGGATATTGTCTATCGCTCTTTTGTAGTAACTCATTAAAAATAGATTAATCCAACAAAAATACATAAAATGTATGGTAAGACAATAAAAAAACAGCAGCCAAAGGCTACTGTTCTCACTCAAAAAAATAAGGTTAAAGGTTATCGAAGTCTGTCTACAGATTTTACGAGCCTCTCGTCTTTACGAATAAAAATATTTGCAATAAGCAAACAAATTACCCCTAGAAACGGGAAAATGGGCTCAATACCCTTCTCAGGAAAATCAATTCCTCCGGATAAATTTTGTAGCCAATACACCAATATACCAATCAACAATGCGTTTATAATAATGCTAGTAGTATTTAGCAATAATTGTCTTTTTCTGTTTTTGAAACTAAAAAGGCTTAAAAAACCTAATATTACTACAATTGGACAAGCATACGTCATAACAGTTACACCATTCAATAATACCACATCTTGTGCTGTAATAAATAAAAACACAGCTGATAATACCGCCAAAAGTATCCAAATAGATTGTATTCTTTGTAACATAGTTTCAATAATGTGCACAAAAGTAATATAAATTTTGCGTAATTCAAAAATTAGTGTAGATTTGCATTAATCAATTTACTTGAAATAGAGGTCATTCAGACTTCATCTACTTACTATACAATTAAATACATTTTTTACATAATTTATGTTTAACATTGAAACGTTAAGGTCAAAATCCGTTTCGGATTTGACTAAAATCTTGAAGGATTTGAACGTTAAGGTTGCCAAAAACAGCAATGAAAACGACAAAATCTTTGCAATACTAGATTTTCAAGCTTCTAATCCTAAGGTTACCAATGAATATTATAATGCAACCGAAGTAAAGACAGAAGTTAAAATCCAGGAGGAAAATGCAGAAGAGATAAAACCTGTTGCTAAAAAACCAGCTCCTAAAAGAAAACCTAAAGTGGAAGCTAAAACGGAAGCTGTAGAAGAAACTCCTAAAACTTCAGAAGTTGAGACGAAAGAAGTAACAGAGGAGAAAGCTAAGGATAATAAAGCAGAAGATGCTACAAATTCAACTGCTAAAAAGAAAAGAAAAAGACTGAGTCCGGCAATCCCTTCAGCTGAAACTCCAATAGAAATTCCTACAGAAACAGAGACTCCAGAAGTTACCTCCACTGTACAAACTTCCGTTGCACATACTCATAAAGAGAGAAATCCTCAGCAGCAAAGAAGTAACAATCCAAATGCTAATCAGCATAAACCACATAACAATAACCCCAACCAAAATCCCAATCAAAATAAACCCTCTGAAAAAACTGAAGAGGCTGAACAGAAAAAAGAATTCAACTTTGATGGTTTAGTAAGTATTGAAGGAGTTTTAGAGATTCTTCCAGATAATTACGGATTCTTAAGGTCATCAGATTTTTCTTACATTTCTTCGCCTGATGATGTTTATGTTTCTACTAATCAAATCAGAAATTATGGTTTAAAAACCGGTGATACCGTAAAGGGTATTGTACGTTTGCCCAAAGAAGGAGAAAAGTATTTCTCACTTTTGAAGCCTACAGAAGTAAATGGTAGAGATTTAGCATTTATTAAAGATAGAGTAGCTTTTGAATATTTAACACCATTATTTCCAGAAGAAAAATTCAACCTTACGGGAAGTGCTTCAACTCATTCCACAAGAATAGTAGATTTGTTTGCACCTATTGGGAAAGGACAAAGAGCAATGATTGTTGCCCAACCTAAAACGGGTAAAACAATACTTTTGAAAGATATTGCAAATGCTATTTCTGCCAATCATCCAGAAGCTTATATGATGGTTCTTCTTATTGATGAAAGACCTGAGGAAGTTACAGACATGGAGAGAAGTGTAAATGCAGAAGTTATTGCTTCTACATTTGATGAGTCTGCAGAAAAACACGTAAAAGTGGCTAATTTGGTGTTGGCTAAAGCTCAAAGATTGGTAGAATGTGGTCATGATGTAGTTATTCTTTTAGATTCTATTACGCGTTTAGCAAGAGCTTATAATACTGTAACACCTGCATCTGGGAAAGTTTTATCAGGAGGGGTTGATGCAAATGCTCTTCACAAGCCAAAAAGATTCTTTGGTGCGGCAAGAAAAATTGAAGGTGGAGGTTCTTTAACTATTATTGCAACAGCTTTAATTGATACTGGTTCTAAAATGGATGAAGTAATCTTTGAAGAATTTAAAGGAACGGGTAATATGGAACTTCAATTGGATAGAAAAATTGCCAATAAGAGAATTTATCCAGCCATAGACTTGGTGGCATCTAGTACGAGACGAGATGATTTATTACACGACGAACTTACACAGCAAAGAATGTGGATTCTTAGAAAATACCTTTCTGATATGAATCCTTTTGAAGCAATGGAGTTTGTGGAGAGAAATATGAAAGGCACGCTCAATAACGAAGAATTTTTAATGAGCATGAATAAATAAATAACTCAAAACCATTCTTTAAGAGTGGTTTTTTTTTATTTTATCAATGTTAAAGATTTATTAAAGACATCTTATAAATTTGACAAACGAGCTATTTTTGATTAAATTTGGTCTAAATAACATTAAAATATAAAATTATGTCTTTTGAATTACCAAAATTAGGATATGCATACGATGCATTAGAGCCAACCATTGACGCAAGAACAATGGAGATTCACTATACAAAACACCACCAAGCTTACGTAGATAACTTGAACAAAGCTATTGCAGGAACAGATTTAGAAGGTGAAACTATCGAGGAAATCTGCAAAGTAGGAACAGACAAACCAGCTGTAAGAAACAATGGCGGGGGGCATTTTAACCATACTTTATTCTGGGAAATTTTAACTCCAGGTGGAAGCAAAGAGCCTGTAGGAAATGTAAAAGCTGCTATCGAAAATTATGGTGGTTTTGAGAAGTTTAAAACAGATTTTTCTGAGGCTGCTAAAACAAGATTTGGTTCTGGATGGGCTTGGCTTTGCAAAAAAGAAGACGGATCTGTATCTGTTTGCTCTACACCTAATCAAGATAACCCAATAATGCCAGTTGCAGATTGCCAAGGAACTCCAATCTTAGGATTAGATGTTTGGGAACATGCTTATTATTTAAACTATCAGAACAGAAGACCTGATTATGTATCAGCTTTTTTTGATGTAGTAAATTGGGATAAAGTGGAAGAACTTTATAACAAATAGTTGATTCCTATATAGTAAAGAGCGACCATTTTGGTCGCTCTTTTTTATTGTAAACAAAAAAGATAAGAGAAGAACTCTGACCTTTTTATTTTTAAAAGTAATGTTGGCTATTTAAGCTTTCTTTTTGTATAGATTTCTTCAGCTTTTTGTACTGCTTTGTAAGAATCTACAACACCTCCAGAAACAGACATATCTTTCAATTTATCAGACTTATTTACCGTTTCTACAAGGATAGTTTTAATGTCTTTAGCTGTTAATTTTGGATAATGAGACCAAACTAAAGCTGCAACACCCGCAACTGCTGGAGAAGCCATTGAAGTTCCTTGTAAGAATTTATAAGTGGTTGTGCCAGGATATGTTGCGTAAATTTCAGTTCCAGGACCGAATACATCAACTACTTTTTTACCCCAGTTAGAGAATCTGGCTCTTAAATTATCTGCAAATCTTGTGTTAGCTCCTACTGTAATAGTTGTTGGACTATACTGCACGCCGTTGATTAACGTTTTTGGATATTTAATATTTACATCAACATCCATATTGTCGTTTCCAGCAGCTTTTACAATTAAAACGTTTTTAGATTCTGCATATTTGAAAGCATCTACAACAATCTGACTGTTATCATCCACTGCTTTTCCAAAAGACATATTGATGATTTTTGCTCCATTGTTTACCGCATAACGAATACCGTTTGCAATATCATGATCTCTTTCGTCTCCTTCAGGAACCGCTCTAATACCCATGATTTTAACGTTGTTTCCTCCTCCTGTTCCCATCATTCCTTTGTCATTTCCCCATTCCGCTGCAATAATACCCGCAACGTGAGTTCCGTGACCATCCGCTAAACCTTTTACATCGTTACTTCCGTAAACTTTCGTGAAGTCAATTCCTTCCTGGGGATTGAAAGATAAGTTGTAGTTGTATTTCATTGAGTTTTCAGAATTTTCTAATACCGCTGAAACTCTTTTAGTGTAAGTTGAAGTAATGTCTTCAATTTTTTTATTGGCCCAATCTTTTTCTGGAACTTCTTTAAAAATGAATAAACCTTCTAAGGCCAATGGATCTTCAGATGTGAAATTATCTACTACAGATTTTGTAATAGTTTTTCCAGCTAAAGCTTTATCTAAAGCAGATAATCTGGGTGCAACATAAGAAAGACGAGCATTAGATATTTCCGTATTCATCTTAAATCTAGAGATAGAAGAAAAATAATCTTTCTTTAAAGATAAATATCTTTTATAACCTTCAGGATCTTGAACTTTTGCAGCTTCGTTTCTCTCGAATTTCTTAGCATATTTCGCATACTGTCTTGTTAATTCTAAAGTGTCATCAGCATAAGATTTTCCATTTTTGTCTGTTGCAAAGTTCCATCCATGAATATCATCAATGTATCCATTTTTGTCATTGTCTTTGCCATCTTTTTTCTCTTTCGGATTTGTCCACATATTGTTTTTCAAATCCTCATGGAAATACTCTACTCCACTATCTAAAACTCCTACCACAATAGGATTGGCTTTTCTTTTGTGTTGAGCTAAAAATTCTTTAGCTTTCATAGTGTTAACTCCATAAACTCCTGTCGTTTCAAAATCAGAATGCATCCAATTTTTTAAAAACGTTGAATCTACTTTTTCTGCCGCCTGTTGAGAAAAAGCCATGCTAGAAAAAACTAGCATTCCTAAAGAAAATAATACCTTTTTCATGTTATAATACCTTTCAATAAATAGTCATTCTTTTGACTCAATTGTTACAAATAATTTAATTTTTTTTTACAAAATCACCCTATATAAAATTGGAGAGGTTTCGTTTTTCCTCAAAATAGATGCCACTTAATCTCTTTATTTAAAAGATGAAGTGAAAAATAATAAGTTTCAAAGGTAAGGCTTTGAAAATCTGTAAAAAAACTTTGGTTAAAATTTGTTGAGCTCTCAAGTGGAGTTTTCATAAAAAGGCTTCGGCTCGCGAAGCGAGCCGAAGCCTTTTTATGAAATAATTTTAAAATTATTTTCCTGAAGAAAATTCTTTTTGTAAAACGGTAACTGCAGGGAAGTGATCGCTATAACCACCTGTGAAAACATCGCCATTCCAAGATCTCAAAGGATAGCCTTTGTATTGTCCGGAAGGATTAATTAAATAAGAGGGTGCAAAAATCTCTGTTTTAAATACTGTATAAGTAGGAGTTAGTTTTTCTGGAGAATATACATTTTTTGAAACGATAATCTGATCAAAAAGGTTGGGCGCATCTCTATACGCCAAAGAAGCTACTCCCGCTTTGTATAATTTATACATTAAATTATAATACGGTTTTTTGTCGGATAAATCTGATGGACTTTCCACGGCTCCTAAAACTTTCTTTAAGCTCGGACTTACAGGATCATCATTAAAGTCACCCATAGCAAAAAGCTTTATTCCTGGATTTTCAGCATATACTTTATCCATTTCTGTTTTCAAAACACTAGCGGCAGCATTTCTTTTCGGCAACGAAGCGGCTTCTCCACCACTTCTTGAAGGCCAGTGGTTCATAAATACTGCAATTTTTTCTCCATCCAAATATCCTAAAACTACAAGTATGTCTCTTGTATAGGACCTTCTGCCATCATCATTAAAGAGTTTAATTTCTTTTTTATAAGTATTAATTACACTAAATCTTTTCTTTTGGTAAATTAAAGCAACATCAATCCCTCGTGCGTCATAAGAGTTGTAATGAACAATTCCGTAATCATCTTTTGCAAGAAGCGGTTGTTTGATAAGATCTTGAATAACATTACGGTTTTCAACTTCTAATAAACCTACAATTGCTGGGTTGGTGTTGGTGTATTGTCTTCCCAATTCAGAAATAACTTTAGCTAGATTTCCTAGTTTTTGGTTGTAAGATTTAGTATTCCATCTTTTTGGACTGTTCGCCGTGAAATCATCTGCTAGAATTTGGTTTCTCACTACTTTTTTTCCAATTAAAAGCTCATCACTCCATTGTCCTTTATAATCTTCAGTTATGGGTAGGAGTTTTATAGAATCTAATGGAACGCTTCTGTGGAACGCAGGATTGTGAATGTCTTTTGTGCCATCTATATAATCTGCAGAGGGTATCGTATCCCAAAGGTTTTCCACATTTAAAAAGGCAATAGTTGCTCTTTTAACTTGTTTTTTTTGTCCAAACGAAAACAAAAAACAAAATATAAATGTAAAGAATAATAATTTTTTCATAAGTAGAAATTTGAGCGGATAAAATTATAAAAAATAAACCGAAGTATAATGTTTTTTTAGAATGAACAATTTGTAATATATTAGGATAATGAAACGTTCTTAATCATTATTTTTTGAAATATTAAGAAATATTAATCATGTTTTTCATTAAAAATGACAAACTTATAAAAAATAGACTTAAATTTGTTGCCCCTTTTGTTAAGTATATTTTATTTAAAGGGTAAAATAAATGTATTATGATAAAAAAACTATCTTTAATTTCTTTGTTTACACTCTTGCCAGCGTCATTTTATTTTGCACAAACAACAGTGTATGCTTATGTAAAAGACCAAACTGGGAAGCCCGTTGAAAATGCAGATGTAGATTTGTTGTCTTCAGACAATGATGTGGTCTCAGACAAAATTGGATACTTTCAATTTGTGGATATGTTGCCTGGTCATTATGTAATTACTGTAACAAGACCAAATTTTGAACAAAAAATTCTTGAATTTGATGTTGTAACAGGAGAAAAAAGAAAAGATTTGGGAATTGTTAGTCTTATTCCAACTTCCAACGAAGGTATAATGATAATTGACGATTCTGCTGGTGATAATGATGAAAGCGGTTCTTCAATGCAGCCAACAGTTGGTTTACTCGGTTCAGGAAGAGATGTTTTCCAAAGTGTTTCTGCTTTTGAATTAGGAGCATATTGGTTTAGACCAAGAGGAGTTGAAAATCGTTATGAAGATGTACTTTTTAATGGTGTTCCAATGTCTAAAAATGATGATGGAAAAGTGGACTTCAGTAATTGGGGGTGGATTGAATGATGTTACTAGATATCCTTACGAAAGTGTAGATAATTTAACTCCTTCAGAATATACTTTTGGAAATTTAGGAGGTGTTGTTTATTATAATACAAGAGCTTCTAGCTATAGAAAACAAACTTCTTTAGCATATTCTTTTACCAATAGAAGTTACAACCATAGATTAATGGCTACTCATTCAACTGGGTTGAGCAAGAATGGATGGGCGTTTACAGTTTCTGGAAGTAGAAGATGGGCAGAAGAAGGTATTATTGATGGTACTTTACAAGACTCTTACGCATATTTTGCAGCTGTTGAAAAACAATTTAGTAGTCGCCACGCTATAAACCTTACTGCTTTTGGTTCGCCAACGTATAGAGGAACCAATGCTCCAAATACTCAAGAGGTTTATGATATTATGGGTAAAAACTATAACTCATATTGGGGATGGCAAGATGGAGAAAAAAGAAATTCAAGAATTAGAAAGACTTTTGAACCAATGTTCATGCTAACAGATTATTTGAAAATTGGAAATAATAGCAATTGGACAAATACTATTTCATATCAAATTGGTAAAGATTCTAGAAGTCGTTTAGATTGGTTCCATGCTAAGGATCCTAACCCAACTTATTACAGAAATTTACCAGGATATGCTGTGCAGCATATTAATTCTGATGGAGGTGTAGAAATTACTGCAGCCGAGCAAGCAATTTATAACGCAGGTGTTGAAGAATGGAGAAATAATGACAATGTTAGTCAGATAGATTGGACAAGCCTTTACAGTGCAAACAAGCAAAGGATGAACATGAATGGTGTAGACGAAGGAGCGGCTTACACTTTGGTTAATGATGTAAATAAAGATAAAACTTTAAACTTCGTTTCTCATTTTGATACAAAACTTGCAAGTAACTGGAAACTCAATATCAACTTTAATTATCAGAATTTAGTTTCAGATAATTTTAGAGAAATTAAAGATTTATTAGGAGCCAATTATGCAAATGACTTGAACGCTTTTATGTTCAACGCTCCGAATGATATGGATAATCAAGGAAGAAGATTGCATGTAGGTGACCGTACGCAATATTCTTATGATTTACTGAGAAACCAATTTGCTTTAAATGTTTCAACAGAAGTTGATTTTGCAAAATGGAATATCGTAGGTTCTGTATTTTCTTCATACTCAGAGTCTCAAAGAGATGGACATTTTAGACATTCAAGATTCCAATCTAAAGGGAAAAGTGGAGTGTTTGATTCTTTTGATGCGGGTGTTAAAGGTAAAATCACCTATAAAATCAATGGTAAAAACTTTATCGTTTATAACGGAGGATTCTTTAGTTTAGCGCCAACTTTGAACGAGATTTTTATTAGCCCTAGAGTAACGAATATGATTACTCCAAGTGTTCAAAATCAAATGGTAAGCTCAAATGATTTAACATACATCATGAGAGGTCAAATTTTGAAATTGAGAATTGGAGGTTACTATACTACTATTAACAACGCTACAGAAATTTCAAGATACTTTGCAGATATTACCGATGGAAATGGCAATAGCGGAAATGCTTTAGTTGCTGAAGTATTAAGTGGTATAGATAAAACGTATAAAGGAATTGAAGTAGGAGCTGAAGTAAAAATTACCCCTACTTTATCTGCAAATGCTGTAGCAAGTATTGGTGATTATAAGGTAACCAACAATCCTAAAGTTGCAACATTTGACGACAATTTTGGATACAGAGATTCAGATTTCTGGGGGAAAACAAGTTTGAAAGATTATAAAATTGCTGGAACCCCACAAAAAGCATATTCTTTCGGATTGAGATATAACTCACCTAAATATTGGTGGATTGGTGCTTCTGCAAATTATTTGCAAGATCAGTTCCTAGATTTCTCTGCACTGAACAAAACGGAAAGAATGTACATGAATCCTTCTTCAGGAGACCCTTATTCAGGAGCAACTCCAGAGGAGATAGTAAGAATTACAGCTCAAAGAAAATTCGATAACGAGTTCATGTTAAACGCTAATGTAGGTAAGTCTTTCTTAATTGGTAAATACAGAATGGGTATTAGTGTTAGTGTAAACAATATCCTTAATAATAGAGATTACGTAACAGGAGGTTTCGAGCAAGGAAGAAATGTTAACTTTACAGAAGCATTTCAAGATTCGCAAAGACAGAACCCTTATTTTTCTCCAAAATTATGGTATGATAAGGGAAGAACGTTCTTCACAAATATCTATTTAAGATTCTAATTTCTAAAAACAATCCAATGAAAAAATATAATTCATTTTTTAATTTTCTTTTTATCATTTTCGCAGCATTAGTTGTTGTAGGCTGTGTACATGATGATGAATATGCTGATCCCAACCTCAATGGTTACCAATGTAAAAGCGCTTCAGACTTCGAAAACGGAGCTAATGGCTATACAAAATGGACTTTAGGTGATATTAAGGGAAAACCTCAAAATGTAGTATTTACCGATAAAGCATATATTGAAGGTTACGTTTCTTCAAGTGACGAAAGTGGTAATATTTATAAAACCATTTACATTCAAGATGATCCTGTTAACCCTACACACGGATTTACTCTTAGTGTAGACGCAATAAGTACTTATACAAAATACCCTCAAGGTGCTAAAGTATATATTGATGTGGAAGGTCTTGCTTTAGGAACTTATGGAGGTTTAAAACAACTAGGTGCTATGAGTAATGGTGTTTTTGGAAGAATACCAGAAAAAGAGATGGCTAAACATATTTTTAGGTCTTGTACTGAGTATGCGGTAATTGTTCCAAAAGTAATGACACTTGCAGATATGTCATCGAATGATGATTTGTTGGGAGCTTTATTAAAAATTGAAAATGCAGAATTTGATACAAGAGCTTTATGCAACGTATTTGCTCCAGATGGTGTAAGTGTTGACAGACAAATTAACGACCCAACAATGTCTGCTACTTCAAGAGTTGTTAGAAATAGTGGTTTTGCATCTTTTGCTAATCAAATGATTCCTGCCGGGAAAGGAGATTTTGTAGGGGTTTTCAGTAAGTTTAATTCAACTTATCAAATGTACATCAATAAGATTTCTGATCTTAATATGGTGAATTTTCCTAGAAAAGATGGGTTAACGGCGAATCCTTGTTCTATAGATATTACTTCGCTTCAACCTAAAACAGTCGCAGAAGTAAAACAAATGTTTTCTGGATCATTAACGCAGATTAACGGTAACTATGTCTTAAAAGCTAAAGTAACTGCTAATGATGAGGCTGGAAACCTATTTAAATATTTTTATGTAGAAGATGCTACTGGAGGAATCCGCGTAAATATTGATAAATCAGATCTTTTCAGAGATGAAAGATTTAAAGTTGGGAAAGAAGTTTATATTAAGCTTGATCAATTACATGTGGGTAACGTTAATGGTGAACTTCAGTTAGGACAGCCTTTGAATGGAAGTGTTGGGCGTATTAATGAAGCGGATATTTATAAGCATTTCTTCGATTCAAACTTACCTGCTACAGCGGTTATTCCTACTGAGAGAACTATTTCTCAACTTACAAACGATGACGTTGGTAAATGGATTAAAATTAAAGATTTGCAGTTTGCAAGTACGGATATAGGTTTAAGATTTGCTGACGGAGGTACTACCAACAGAACTTTATTAGATTGTAATGGAAACGAAATTTTATTAAGAACAAGTAGCTATGCAGATTTTGCTAAAGAAAAACTAGATACTGGTAAAGGTGATGTTTATGCTATTTTAAGCGTTTTCAACGGAACTTATCAGCTTTGGATTCCTAAACAAATTAACGCAGATTTAGACAATCCAAGATGTGATGGAAGTATTCTCAATAAACAAATTGTTTTTGCAGATTATATTGATAATTTAAATAATTGGACTCCTGTAAGTGTTGTTGGTACTCAAGCTTGGACATTGCAAAGTTCAAATGGTAACGGATCTCCTTCTGTAGGAATGAACGGTTTCGCTGGAGGTAATAATGCGAATGAAGATTGGTTGGTTTCTAAGCCTATTAGTTTAGCAAATGCTGTTAATCCAGAATTGTTATTTGAAACGGATGTTCGTTTTACTGGTGGTGCTCCTTTGCAGGTGATGTTAACTACCAATTATACAGGAAATCCAGCTACAACTACATGGACAACGCTTTCTGCAGCTTTTGATACCAATACAGGTAACAATACTTGGACGACTTCAGGTTTTGTTAATCTTAGTGCTTATCAAGGTCAGAATGTTGTTGTTGCGTTCAAATATACTTCTACAACAACTGGTTCAAACTTTTGGTTAGTAGATAACGTAAGAATTGTTGCCAATTAATTTTTGAAACATATCAATATAAAACGACAATCTTAGGGTTGTCGTTTTTTTATTAACAAATTTTTTCTTGTTGTAAACTGCATCAAAACAGATTTTTGTAAGTAATCCACAACGAATGTGGATTAGATTTTTCGCTTTCCCTCTTAAAAGTTTTATCTTTGTGCAATGGCTCAGAAAGAAACTTTATCCTCACTAACACACGGGAATTTTGCAAAGGAACTTTCTATTGCAGATGGTAAATTACCTCCTAACGCAATAGATTTTGAAAGACTTGTTATTGGTACTTTCCTTATAGATAAAAAGGGATTAGACTATTCTATTGACTTGCTTACTCCTGAAGTATTTTATGACCCTAGACACCAAACCATTTTTTCAACTATCCTTAAACTCTACGAAGGAAACCATCCTGTAGATTTAATGACCATTATTAATGAACTCCGCAAAGAAGAAAAGTTAAGTCTTGCAGGTGGAGATCATTATATTATTAATCTAACAATGGGGGTGAGTTCATCTGCTCACATAGAATACCATGTGCGTGTTATCCTAGAGAAGTTTATTCTTAGAAGACTTATTGAAGTTTCTGCTAAGGTAATTGATAGTTCTTACAAAGAATCCACAGATGTTTTTGAGTTGTTAGACAAAGCAGAACAGTCTTTCTTTGATATCACCAACGGAACCATTAAAAAAGGTTTTGATACTGCAAATACACTTGTAAAACAAGCTATTGAAACTATTAAAAGTTTAAAAGATAAAGAAGGTCTTTCTGGTGTTCCTTCTGGTTTTTCAGATTTGGATAAAGAAACTGGTGGTTGGCAAAATTCAGATTTAATTATTATTGCAGCTCGTCCCGCAATGGGTAAAACAGCATTCTTGCTTTCTATGGCAAGAAATATCGCTGTTCAACATAAAATTCCAATGGCACTTTTCTCATTAGAGATGGCATCTGTACAGTTGATTACAAGGATGATTGCTTCAGAAACGGGTATTTCTTCCGAAAAATTAAGAAAAGGAACCATGAGCGATGAAGAATGGCAAAGACTATTCTCTAACGTTTCTGAATTGGAAAATGCCCCTCTTTTTATAGACGAAACTCCTTCTCTTTCTATATTCGACTTTAGAGCAAAATGTAGAAGATTGGTAATGCAACATGGTGTAAGAATTATCATGGTGGATTATTTACAGTTGATGACAGCGAGTGGTGGCGGAAAAGGCGGCGGAAACCGTGAACAGGAAATTGCTATGATTTCCCGATCTTTAAAAGCAATTGCAAAAGAATTAAATGTTCCTGTAATTGCACTTTCTCAGTTATCGCGTAGTGTGGAAACCCGTCCAGGAAAACGTCCTCAGCTTTCCGACCTTAGGGAATCTGGAGCTATTGAGCAGGATGCGGATATCGTATCATTTATTTTCCGTCCTGAATATTATAAAATTGATGTTTGGGATAATGATGAACCCGGAAATGAAACGTCCACAGAAAACCAAGCGGAACTTATTATTGCAAAACACAGAAATGGTGCTACAGCGGATGTAAGACTTTCTTTCTTTAAAAATATTGCGAAATTTGCAGATTTAGATCCTTTCGCAGGAAGTTATGGTGGTTACGAGCATTCTAATTTTGGACAGAAAGATGAGCCTGGAGGTTTTGAAAGAATTACAGCAACCATTCAACCAGGAGCTGCTTTTGATCTTCCAGATAACAAAAATCTGAGCGGTTCTTCCATGAATGATTTTGATGACGATGACGACGGAATGCCTTTCTAATAATCCCAATTTTTAGTTTTGAGAATCGAAATTTATACAGACGGAGCTTGTTCTGGAAACCCCGGAAAAGGAGGTTACGGAATTGTAATGCAAGTTCCAGAAAAAAGATACCGAAAAACATTCTCTCAAGGTTTTAGAAAAACCACCAATAACCGTATGGAGCTTTTGGCGGTAATTGTCGCTTTGGAAAAATTGAAAACTAAGGAAGAGGATGTTCATGTTTTTACCGACAGTAAATATGTTTCAGATGCCGTGAACCAAAACTGGATTGCAGGATGGATAAAACGCGGTTGGAAAAACGTGAAAAATCCAGATTTATGGCAAAGATTTATCAAAATCTATAGTCTCCATCAACCGAAATTTCATTGGATTAAAGGCCATGCAGGTCACCCAGAAAACGAACTTTGCGACCAACTTGCCGTTGCTGCAGCCAACTCTTCGCCTCTTGAAATTGATGAATATTTTGAAAACCAAGAAAAAGGAGGTTTGTTTTAGTTTCTTTACTAAAAAAAGATATAAAATGTCTTTTTTCTTTATCTTTGAACTATGAATTACCTAGAAGCATTACAAAAGCGTTATTCGGTAAAAAAATTCGATAAAAATAAGAAGGTTTCCAATGATGTTCTAAAAAGAATTTTAGAAGCGGGAAGACTTTCTGTAAGTTCCCTTGGACTACAACCTTACAAAATGTACGTGGTGGAAAGTCAAAAAATGCTGCAAAAATTAGTACCAGCATTTTACAATCCGTCACAAATATCCACTTGTTCTCATCTTATTGTTTTGGTTTCCAAAAAAGTAATTGAAGGAGAATATTTGGAAAAATATTTCGAGCATATTAAAAATGTTAGAAATATTCCTCAAGAAAATCTTACAGGATTTAGAAGCAGTATAGATACTTATATGAGTGTTAAAAATGAAGAAGCTCTTTTACAATGGAACGAAAGTCAATCTTATATCGTACTCAGTAACCTTATTTTTGCGGCAGCTTTAGAGAGTGTAGACACTTGTCCTATGGAAGGTTTTAAACAGGAAACTATAGACGAAATTCTAGGTATTAACCCTGAACACGAAAAAGTTTCTGTAACTTTAGCCTTAGGGTATCGTTCCGAGGAAGATGTCTTTCAGACCATGAAAAAAGTAAGAAAACCCGAGGATATGTTGTTTAAATTTTTATAAAATTCCCACATAATATTCACAATGATAAAAACTGATGTTTTAGTTATAGGTTCTGGTATTTCTGGCCTTTCTTATGCCATAAAAATTGCGGAAAATCTTCCCGATGTTAAAATTACCATTGTTACAAAAGCGGATGAGGACGAAAGCAATACCAAATATGCACAAGGTGGCTTAGCGGTGGTAACAGATTTTTCGAAAGATAATTTTGAAAAACACATCGAAGATACCATGAGGGCTGGAGCTGGTGAAAACAAAAGAGATGTGGTGGAAATGGTGGTGAAAGAAGGACCTCGCCGTTTTCAAGAATTAGTAGAGTGGGGAACTCATTTCGATCAAGAGGCAGGTGGAGATTATAAATTGGGCAGAGAGGGAGGTCATACAGAAAACAGAATTGTTCATCATAAAGATATCACGGGTTTTGAAATTGAAAGAGCGCTTCTTGCAAAAGCAAATGCTTCAGAAAATATAGAAATATTAGATCATCATTACGTTATTGATTTAATTACCCAGCATCATGTTCCTAATAAAGACTATGATAATAATGATATTCATTGTTATGGAGCCTATATTTTGGATCATAAGAACAAAAAAATTAAAAAAATAACTTCTAAAATAACTTTGGTAGCAACAGGAGGAGCGGGACACGTTTACAAAAATTCCACCAATCCTATTATTGCAACAGGGGATGGGATTGCTTTTGTTCATAGGGCAAGAGGTAAGGTTTCCAATATGCAATATTATCAGTTTCATCCAACAGCTTTGTATTCTAAATTAGATGGAATGTTGTTTTTAATTTCTGAAGCGGTAAGAGGTGACGGAGCAAAATTGAGAACCAAAGATGGGCAACCATTCATGCACAAATACGATGAGAGGGAAGAATTGGCCTCTAGAGATATTGTTGCAAGAGCTATTGATAATGAATTGAAAATTTCTGGTGACGATTATGTGGGATTGGATTGTCGTGAGATGGATCAAGAAAAATTCAAAGAACATTTCCCCAATATTTATCAAAAATGTTTGAGTGAGGGCATCGATCCTTTTACACAACTTATTCCAGTGGTGCCTGCTTGTCATTATTTAATGGGAGGAATTGAAGTGGATATGGATGGTCAATCTTCCATCAAAAATTTATTTGCAGTGGGGGAATGCACTAATTCTGGACTTCATGGAGCTAATCGTTTAGCCTCTAATTCCTTATTGGAAGGTTTGGTTTTTGGTCATAACGCCGCCATGAAAACTGTTGAACTTCTTCAAGAAAATGAATTTAATTTCGATGATTTAAAAGCTATTCCAGAGTGGAATGATGAAGGAATGACTTTAATGGACGAGCTGGTGATTGTAAGTTACCTAAGAAAGCAGCTTCAAGAAATGATGAGTGATTTGGTGGGTATTGTAAGAAGCAATTCGCGTTTAGCCATCGCTAAAAAGAAACAACAGGAAATTTTAGAAGCGGTTACAGAATTGTATAATTATTCCATTATGTCTCCGCAGTTATCAGAATTAAGAAATTTAGCCAATGTTTCGTATCTTATCATCAAACAATCTTTACAGATGAAAGAAAATAAAGGAGCATTCTACAACAAAGATTTTAAATAAATATGAAAAGACCCGCATACGTTACAGAAAAAGCTCTTAAAAAATTTATAGAAACCGCTCTTGCTGAAGATATTCATAATGGAGATCATTCTACATTGTCTACAATTCCTGCAGATTTACAGCAAAAAGCTCAGCTCTTAGTGAAAGAAGATTGTATTTTAGCAGGTGTGGAATTGGCTGAAATCATTTTTAAACAATTCGACAAGAATTTAGAGGTTGAAGTTTTCATTAAAGATGGTGAAACGGCAAAAAAAGGAGACGTAGCTTTTATTGTTTCGGGTAAAGCGCAATCTATTTTGCAAACAGAAAGGCTGGTTCTTAATTCTATGCAAAGAATGAGCGCTATTGCTACTCAAACCCATGATTGGGATTCCAGATTGTTGGGGACAAAAGCTAAATTATTAGATACCAGAAAGACAACTCCTAATTTTAGATTGTGCGAAAAATGGGCTGTTGCTATTGGTGGCGGAAATAACCATAGATACGGTTTGTTTGATATGATTATGCTGAAGGACAATCATATTGATTATAACGGAAGTATTACCAATGCCGTAAAAATGGCTAAAGATTATATCAAAGAAAAGAAGCTTAAACTTAAAATAGAGGTTGAAACTAGAAATCTTGATGAAGTTCAAGAAGCTTTAGACGCTAATGTAGACAGAATAATGCTGGATAATATGGATGTTGCAACTATGAAAAAAGCGGTAAAACTAGTCGATGGAAAATGTGAAACCGAAGCTTCAGGTGGAGTAACCAGAGATAAGTTATCAGAAATTGCAAAAACTGGAGTCACTTATATTTCTGCGGGAGCACTTACGCATTCAGTAAGTAATGTTGATCTAAGTTTAAAAGCTCTTAAGTAACGGATATTAATTAATAAAACCAATTTAATAACCTACTTTTTCGGTGGGTTATTGTGTTTTTCGTAATTTTTTGTGTTTATTTATATGTTTAGCATAATATGATTTTTTTCATGTTTATGAGGGTTTTTTGTATACAATCGTTTGTTAATCAATGTTGTGTGAGGTTTTTGCGAACAGTAAAATTTAACACTTGGTTAATAATTGTTAAATAAATTATTACGAATTTTGCACAAAAATTTAAATCTAATTTTAAGATTATGAAATTAATCAACAAAACATTGCTTACTGCAATGGTAACTCTTTCTACTGCAAGCGTTTATTACGCTCAGGAAGTAAAAGATACTGTTAAAGATTCAAAGGACATTGAAGCTGTTGTATTAACAGGTGTTGCAGACATTGCAAAGGACAGAAAAACTCCGGTTGCTGTTTCAACCATTAAAGAAGCACAAATCGTTGAAAGATTAGGGAACCAAGAATTTCCAGAAATTTTAAACACAACTCCATCTGTTTACGCTACAAAAGGTGGTGGTGGTTTTGGAGATGGTAGAGTGAATGTTCGTGGTTTTGATATGAACAACACTGCTGTAATGATAAATGGTGTTCCTGTAAATGATATGGAATCAGGAGCTGTTTATTGGTCAAACTGGGCTGGTTTGTCGGATGTTACTTCTGCAATGCAAATTCAGAGAGGACTTGGAGCTTCAAAATTAGCAATTGCATCTATTGGAGGAACTATTAACGTTTTAACAAGAGCTGCAGATAAAAAAAGAGAAGGTAATGTAACAGTTGGTTTAGGAAATGACGGATATTTGAAAACATTATTTTCATATAATACTGGTAAATCGGATAAAGGATGGTCTACATCATTCTTAATGTCTAGAACAGCTGGAGCTACTTATATTGATGGATCAGACTTTGAAGCTTATAACTATTATTTCGCTTTAGGTTATCAACCTAATAAAAAACATGATTTCCAATTTACTTTTACAGGTGCTCCGCAATGGCACATGCAAAACTACCAATCAAGAATTTCTGACTTGATAAAATATGGTAAAGATGGAGATCCTAACAGAAAATATAATCCTAACTGGGGATATTTAAACGGAGATATTATGTCTCAATCAGTTAATTATTACAGCAAGCCTGTAATGTCTGTTAACTGGGACTGGAATATGTCTGAAAAATCAAAATTATCTACTGTAATATACGCTTCTTGGGGTAGAGGAGGTGGAACTGGTGTTCTAGGTTCTATCAACAAAAAAGGAATCAATGATGCGCAATTCAAAAATGCAGAAGGACAAATTAGATTTGACGACATCTATGCATGGAATCAAGGTCAATCCGTTGCAGATTTTGGACTAGACAACGCAACACCAGGAATCGGTACAAGATCAAACGGTTTTACAAGAAGATCTCATGTTAACTCGCATGATTGGTATGGTTTCTTAACAAACTTCCAACATAAAGTAAATAATAATTGGAGCTTTTCAGCAGGTTTAGATGGTAGATATTATTATGGTTACCACCCTGGTGTAATTTCTGATTTCTGGGGGAATTCTGAGTTTAGAGAAACTAATGATTTGAACCAAAAACCTTATTATGCTATTACACAATCTTATGCTCCTAAAAACTCTGCCAATCCTTTTGCAAAAGCTATCGAAGATAGATCGCAAATCGCTAGTAGAAATTTTGATGGTCAAGTAATGTGGTTAGGTGCATTTGGTCAATTAGAATATTCTAATGATAAAGTTTCTGCTTTTGTTCAAGGGTCGGTTTCTAACCAACAATTTCAGAGAATTGATAACTGGGTAATTGATGGGGTAACTGTACAACAAGGTAAAGTAGTTAACAGAAAAACAGGATTTGAAGGAATCTGGGGTTATAATGCTAAGGCAGGTGTTAATTATAATATTAATGATCAGCACAATGTATTTGCTAATGTAGGATATTATTCTAAGCAGCCTAATAACTATGCTGTATTCCCAAGTAATCAACAAGTGGTAAACTCTAACTTAACTAACGAGAAAATTGCTTCTGCTGAATTAGGTTATGGTTTCAGAACTTCTAAACTTAGAGCAAATGTTAACCTTTATTACACTACTTGGAAAGACAGATTCCAACGTTTATCTAGTATAAATGCTCCTACTCCAATACCTGGAAATCCAAACGCTACAACAAGAGTTTATATTAACTTATTAGGAGTTCAAGAGGTTCACATGGGAGCTGAATTTGAAGCATCTTATAAAGTTACTGATTATTTAGATCTGAATGGTATGTTCTCAATTGGTAATTGGGAATATAAAAATAATCCTGTTGGAGAAATTTTTGATGAGAACAACCTACCTTTCAACGATTTTAGTGGTGCAGATGGTAACCGTGTAAACTTAGCTTTAGATGGTATTAAGATATCAGATGCTGCTCAAACTACTGCTTCATTAGGTTTCACTGTTAAGCCAATTAAAGATTTTAATATCTATAGTAACTGGAGATATGCTGCCAATCTTTATGGTATGTTTAATATTGATCAAAACTTTATTATTAAGGATGGAGTTATTCCTAAAGCTGCAGAAAAAGGCGCATTAGAATATCCAAGCTATAATTTGTTTGACCTTGGTATGTCTTATACTTTCAAATTGGAAAATGGTCATAGACTTACCTTAACAGGTAATGTTTATAACTTATTAGATACTTATTATATTTCAGACGGTAGATCTTCTACCCATATTAAAACTTTAGGAGATTTCACAGGGTCAAGTACACAAACTCCTCAACAACAATATGATGCTTATTTAAGCACATTGAAAACTTGGAAAGGAATTGATCAAAGCAACAGTGTATACTTTGGTTTTGGTAGAACTTGGTCAGCAAGTCTTTCTTACAAATTCTAATACACAAATTTAGATATTTTAAAACCCTTCATTTTTTTGAAGGGTTTTTTTAGGATGATAATCGTTGTAATATCATCCGTTTTTTAGATGTGAATTATTATCTTTGCTTTTAATCATTAAAAAAAAATTATGGACAACATTATTTTACAAGCTCATCGTGGATTTGCTTATCTTATTTTACTTTTAGTAGCTGTTTTTATTATCGCTTTAGTTACAGTAATGTTAGGAAATTCTGGTAAAGTAAATAAATTATTAAGAAAAGCAACATTGTTTACAATGATTTTCTTTCACGTTCAATTTTTAGCTGGACTACTAATGTTATTTGTTCGCCCTGGGTTTATGAATACTATTAATGAAATTGGAATGGGAGGTTTAATGAAAAATGCCGATCTAAGATTCAATTACATCGAGCATCCATTTTCTATGTTTATTGCAGCGGTATTAATGACAATCGTTAACAAAAAAGTAAAAACAAATGATAGAATTAGTGTTGGAATTGCTGTTTTAGCAGTTATTGCACTCCTTTTATTTGGATACGCATTTCCGTTTAGCAAATTATTTGGAAACTAAATTTTACAAGATCATTAAAATTTTAATGATTTAATTCTTTTTATATCATTTTTTATGAAAATAGCAGTCGTAGGAGCTACAGGTATGGTAGGTCAAATAATGCTGAAAGTATTGAAGGAAAGAAATTTTCCAATAACAGAACTTATCCCTGTTGCATCAGAGAAATCTGTTGGGAAGACAATTGCTTACAAGGGTAAAGACTATAGTATTGTAAGTATGGAAGATGCTATCCACCTTCGTCCAGACATCGCTATTTTCTCAGCTGGTGGAACAACTTCAATGGAATTTGCTCCTAAGTTTGCAGAAGTAGGAACTGTAGTTATTGATAATTCTTCAGCTTGGAGAATGGATCCTACAAAAAAATTGGTGGTTCCAGAAATTAATGCTGATGTTCTTACCAAAGAAGATAAAATTATTGCTAATCCTAATTGTTCTACAATACAATTAGTAATGGTTTTACACCCTTTGAACAAAAAATACGACATCAAAAGAGTAATTGTTTCTACCTATCAATCCGTAACAGGAACAGGAAAAGCTGCTGTAGATCAATTGAACGCAGAAGTTAACGGTGATGAATCTGTGGAAATGGTTTATCCTTATCAAATTTTCAAAAATGCACTTCCTCATTGTGATGTTTTTGCAGAAGATGATTATACTAAGGAAGAAATTAAGCTGATGAAAGAACCTAGAAAGATTTTGGGAGACGATACCTTTAGCTTAACTGCTACTGCAGTGAGGGTTCCAGTTCAAGGAGGTCATTCTGAAAGTGTAAACATTGAATTTGAAAACGAATTTGATTTAGAGGAAGTAAGAAAAATCCTTTCAGAAACACCAGGTGTTGTAGTTTTAGATGATGTTCAAAATAAAATTTATCCTATGCCAATTACAGCTGAAGGTAAAGACGAGGTTTTCGTTGGAAGAATTAGAAGAGACTTATCTCAGCCCAAAACGCTTAACTGTTGGATAGTTGCAGACAACCTTAGAAAAGGAGCCGCAACCAATGCCGTGCAAATTGCAGAATACCTGCTTCAAAACAACTTAATTCAATAAATAAAATGCTCACTTAGTGAGCATTTTTTATTTCTTAGAACCATCAAACAATTTATTAAAAGCCAATTAACTTTTATGTCTACTTCGGGAAATAATAATTCTGTACTTACTTTTCAAAGAAATGTTGCTATTGTTGGTGTGTTCTTGTTCTTTGGGAAACTTGCAGCTTGGTACCTTACCAATTCGGACGCTGTTTTTTCGGACGCCATGGAAAGTATCGTGAATATTATTGCAGCTTTTATGGGACTGTATTCATTGTATCTTGCTGCCAAACCAAGGGATAAGGAGCATCCTTACGGACATGGCAAAGTAGAATTTGTTACTTCTGGTGTGGAAGGTATTTTAATAGCTGTTGCTGGAGTTATTATTATTGCTCAAGCCATCAGTTCGCTTTTAGAACAAAGTATTCCCCAAAAATTAGATTGGGGAATCTTTATAGTTGCTGTTACCGCCATTATCAATTATGTATTGGGCTATTTCTCTTATAAAAAAGGGGTGAAAGAAAACTCTTTGGTGCTTCAAAGTTCCGGGAAACATCTTCAAAGTGATACTATTACAACAGGAGGAGTTATCATTAGTTTAATTTTGGTGTATTTCACCAAATGGTATTGGGTGGATGCTACTGTGGCAATTATTTTCGGGTTGTATATTATTTTTGTGGGCTATAAAATTATTCGTAAATCTTTAAGCGGAATTATGGATGAAGCAGATTTAGATTTATTGAAAAGTATTTCTGCACTTCTCAATAAAAATAGAAAACCATCATGGATTGACGTTCATAATATGAAAATTCAACAGTTTGGAAGCAAACTTCACATCGATGCACATATAACGTTGCCTTATTATTATGAATTGAGAGACGCACATCAGCAAATGGAAGAAGTTATTGTCCTTGTGGCTTCAAAAATGGATAGAAGTATTGAGTTTAATTTCCATATGGACGATTGTAGACCGCCAATGTCCTGCGAAGTTTGTCAGATTTTAGATTGTCCTGTTCGCGAGAAAGATTTTGTGAAAAAAGTAGAATGGAATGCTAAAAATATTGCTCAAGTTCAGAAACATAATGTTCAAAATTAATTTTTAGTTTCAAGATGTTTTCTGTAATAAAAAAGAGGGATAATAAGCAATAAAATCAAGGGTTGAATCACAAATCTTCGTATATAAAAAGAAAATAAATTCCCCACAGAAAATCCTGTAGAAACGCAATACAAATAAATAGGAAAAGTAATGGCAAATACCATTATTATTAATAAAATACCTTGTTTGGTCCAAGTAGGATTTCTAAAAATAGCTTGAATAATAACTGCGGAAAACACTAAGTTAAGCCCAAATCTTAATAAATGGCCCAATATGAGTTTTCCCCATTCGAAATCTGGAAACTTGGCTTTAACACTCGCTTCATGGAAATAATCTAGGAAGGGATCATAGAAAATTTTGTCTTCCATAAATCGGATTCCTATCAGTCCGGCAATTCCTATCAGTAAGAAAAGATAATTAAGCGGTTTCATTCTTAATTGCAAAAAATTTAATCCAAATAAGCCACAATAAAACTACACTTCCGTAAATAGCTGCCGGAAAAACATAATCATGAAACATTTTTTGGTATTGAGGATGCGTGTGTGTTACAATATTTAAGCCTGCAATTCGTAAAACATTCATTATATGCAGAAAAACAAGTCCTACAATGGAGAAGATGAAAGTTTTTCGCCCTTTGTAAAAAGCGAAAACAAATGCTAAAAATAAAATCATTACAGAAATTGCATTACAGCCTTCCACCATTCTAGAAACATAGTTGTTCACTACATAGTACCAAACTTGTAAATTGGGAATATCGTCATAAAGTAAGGTTTTATAACCCAAAAATTCTTGTACACTTTTCACCTGAAGAGCAACCCATCTGGAAAAAGGATCCAATCCAGCGTTTTGAGATTCATTTAAATAAAACTGATATCCCAACAACAATACAACATATATCACCACGAAACGCAGTAAAATTGCCAAAATAGGTTTAAATTCCTTCATTCAACAAAGATAAAAAATTAACTCAATTTAGTATCTTTGTTACTTCATGATGAATACAGAAGAAATACAATCTTTTTTTGAAAGAAGTCTTCGTGCATCTGCTACAGAGTGGATTGCACTTCCGCAAAGTGGTTCTGCAAGAAGAAATTTTATAGCTTCTATTTCTGAGCGTAAATTTGTGATTACCTTTAATGATAACGTTACAGAAAATGAAGTTTTTTTTTATTTTTCTGAAATTTTTTCTCAAAATAATCTCAATACACCACAGATAATTGCATTTTCTGAGGATAGAAAGGTTTATATTCAAGATTTTTTAGGAGAAAATACACTTTCCGAAGTTATTTCTAAAGAAAATTTGAACTTTAGACTTAGAGATTTGGTTAAGAAAACTCTAGATCGGCTTTATACATTGCAAATTAAAACTTTGGGAAAAGTTGATTTCACTAAAACTTTTGAGTACGAAACCTACAACCAGCTTCCTATTTTGCACGATTTATTTTATTTTAAAAACTTCATGATAGATGTATTGGAAATAGAATATCATAAATCTTCTCTTCTTAAAGAATTTATGCAAATTTGTACTAATGTGGAAGCTTTACAACCAAGAGGTTTAATGATCAGAGATTTCCAAGCGAGAAATATTATGGTGAACGAAAAAGATGAGGTTTTTTTCATCGATTATCAAGGAGCAATGGAAGGACCATTAATGTATGATGTAATCTCCTTTTTGTTCCAAGCGAAAGCCAATTTCCCTAAAGAGTTGAAAAATGAAATGTTGGAATATTATATTTCTTTATTTAAAAATCCAGAATTAGAACTTCAACTAAAAGCTTCGGTGAATTGGTTGAAATTGATGAGGTTTTTGCAAGTTCTTGGAGCTTATGGCTTTAGAGGACTCATTCAAAGGAAACCACACTTTTTACAAAGTATTCATCAAGGAATTAAAAATATCTCAGACTTTACTCAAGATTGGAAAGAAATTCAAAACTTTCCAGAACTCGAAAAAGTAATTAAAAGCCTTGTTCTCGCCGAGAAAGAAAATAAAATAAATCAATTCATTCAATAAAATATACCCAATGTTACATATAGATATTCATAGTTTTTCATATAAAAAGGGAGGAATTCCCAAAGATGATTCTGGAAATGGAGGTGGTTTTGCATTTGATTGCAGAGGAATTCTTAACCCTGGAAGAATTGAAGAATATAAAATTTTAACAGGAAAAGATATTTCGGTTCAGGAATATTTAGAAGAGAAAACTGAAATGCCTAAATTTTTAGAACTTATTAAAAATTTGGTGTCCATTTCCATAGATGATTATTTGGAAAGAGGATTTGAACATCTTCAAATTAATTTTGGATGTACGGGAGGACAACACCGCTCTGTTTATTCTGCTGTAAAAATTGCCGAATTTATTAAAGAAAAATATCCTCAAACAGAAGTATCTGTACACCATGACGAACAACCACAACTGAATCATTAGTCGTAAGTGATTAGTAATGGGTAATTAGTAATACTAAATAATACTTATAATGTATTAAATTTACTGATTACCTATGACCTATTATTCATTGCCCAATATTTATAAAACATGAAAGCACTAATTTTTGCTGCAGGAAAAGGAACACGTTTAAAACCTTTTACCGATCATCATCCTAAAGCTTTGGCTAAAGTGAATGGAATTCCCTTGCTTGAGAGAAATATAAAGTATTTAATGAGCTTCGGAATTAATGATTTTGTGGTGAATGTGCATCATTTTGGTGAGCAAATAATCGATTTTCTTAAACTGAATAATAATTTCAACTGTAATATTGAAATCTCAGACGAAAGTTTAGAATTACTGGAAACTGGAGGAGGTTTGGTTTTTGCAAGAAAGTTTTTAGATTTTGATGAAGATTTTCTCATTATGAATGCAGATATCCTTACCGACTTAGATATTAATGAGCTGGTAAAATACCATACAAAGAAAAAAGATTTAATAACTTTGGCTGTATCAGAGAGGGAAAGCTCAAGGAAACTTCTTTTTAATGATGATATGGTGCTGAAAGGATGGATGAATGTGCAGTCTGGAGAACAGAGATTAGCTGAATTTAATAAAGCTTTTAAACCTTATGCTTTTAGCGGAATTCATTGCATCAACCCTGAAATTTTTGATAAGATAAAAAGAACTGGTAAATTTTCTATTATGGAAGAATACCTTGATCTTATGCAAACAGAAGAGATTCACGGTTATATACACCAAAGTAAATTAATAGACGTTGGAAAACCTCACTCTATAATTGAAGCTGAAAAATATTTTAAATAATGCAACATAAAGATAATATTGAAAATAACAATATTTTAGATCCTCAAGAAAAGAAACTTCACAATAGTTTCAGACAAAAAACTTGGGACGAAACTATTACCAAAGACAGCTGGATGATTTTTAAATTAATGGCTGAGTTTGTGGATGGCTATGAAAAATTGGCCAAAATTGGTCCTTGTGTTTCTATTTTTGGTTCTGCTAGATTAAAGCCAGATAACAAATACTACAAAATGGCGGTGGAAATTGCTGAGAAAATTACGAAAATAGGATTCGGAGTGATTACGGGTGGAGGTCCTGGAATTATGGAAGCTGGAAATAAAGGAGCTCACAATGCATTAGGAAAATCCATTGGTCTCAATATAGAACTTCCTTTTGAGCAACATTTTAATCCTTATATTGATAAGGCTTATTCCATGGATTTTGACTACTTTTTTGTGAGAAAAGTAATGTTTGTAAAATACTCTCAAGGTTTTATTGTAATGCCTGGAGGTTTTGGAACTTTGGACGAGCTTATGGAAGCTATAACTCTTATTCAAACCAAAAAAATTGGTAGGTTTCCGATTGTTTTAGTAGGTTCTGAATTTTGGGGAGGCTTGTTAGATTGGTTTAAAACAACTTTAGTTAATGAAGGAATGATTCATGAAGAAGATCTTAATTTATATAGAATTGTAGATACTGCAGATGAAGCAGTGGCACATATTAAGGCATTTTATGATAAATATTCTGTTAATGTAAACTTCTAATTGGCATAGAAGTTGTGAATGTTTATTTAAAATTAATTTAAAGAAAATGAAAAAATATTTATATATCACAGGAATTTTAACACTTTTTGTAATGATGAGTTTTGGTATTATGGACTTTTTCTCATCAATGACAAAAGTAGATTATATTGAGGGTACTAAAACTTTAAAGTTTACTACTAAACTCAATACCAAACATATTTCGGATGCTGTAAAAATAAATCCCAATACTGCTGGTTTTGAGGCTGAGGTAAAAAAGTATGTTAATAACAATTTTGATGTATTTGTAAATGGAGTCAATAAAAATTTAACTTTTACCGGTAGCCAAGTGAATGGTGAAACCGTTTGGGTGTATTTTGAAGCAACTGGAGTTTCCGAAATCAATTCATTGAAAATTAAAAATACTTTGTTGTTGTCGCAATTTCCTAAGCAGGTTAATTTAGTGAATATAGCTTACAAAGGAAGTCAAAAGACCATGAATTTTCAGCGTGGAAAAGAAGTAAATGAAGTGAGTTTTTAAAAAAAATAGTAAAATATTTAAAAGCTGTGAGTTCAGATTTTTCTGAACTCATTTTCTTTCTACTTTATTCATCAATAAATTTTGAAATGAAAACTGTAGATTTAGTTTGGTTTTTTTTAATAAAGTTGTACAAAGCTGATTTTAGCTAGGTGTAAAAAAGTTTCGGGAAAGCCAAAGGCTTTCCCGAAACTTTTTTATTTTCAAACAAATTGTAGGATTAATATCCTAAACTTTCTCTTACTCTTTTTAAAGTAGCTGTTGCTATTTCTTTGGTTTTCTTTGCTCCCTCTTGAAGCTTTTCTTCCAATTCATCAAGGTGAGACATATAATAATTGAACAATTCTCTTTCCTTTTCGAAACGCGTTAAAATAAGGTTCAATAATTCTGTTTTAGCGTGTCCATAACCAAAATTACCCGCTAAATATTTCGCTCTAAGTTCCTCCGTTTGTTCAGGAGTAGCAATGAGTTCATAAATCGCAAAAACTTTATCTGTAGAAGGATCTTTTGGTTCTTCCAAAGATTTAGAATCTGTTTCAATGCTCATTACTTGCTTTTTAAGTTCCTTTTCAGGTAAGAAAATATTGATGATGTTCCCTCTCGATTTACTCATTTTCTGTCCATCAACACCAGGGACATATTTGGTGTTTTCTTGTAATTCTGCACTTGGCAATACAAAAACTTCCCCCATCTGTCTATTGAATTTCTCGGCAACATCTCTTGTAATTTCCAAATGTTGAAGCTGATCTTTTCCTACAGGAACAATTTCCGCATCATACAAAAGAATATCTGCAGCCATTAAAATAGGGTAATTGAAAAGTCCAGCATTTACATCCGCCAAACGATCGGCTTTATCTTTAAAAGAATGGGCTAAAGTCAACCTCTGGAAAGGAAAAAAACAATCTAAATACCAAGTCAGTTCACAAGTTTCAGGGATATCACTTTGTCTGTAGAAATAAGTTTTTTCAGTATCTAAACCACATGCAAGCCAAGCTGCTGCAATTTCATAAGTGTTTTGTCTTAATTCTTTAGCATCTTTTATTTGAGTTAATGAGTGCAAGTTTGCAATAAATAAGAAAGACTCATTATTTTCTTTTTTCGATAATTCAATAGCTGGAATAATAGCTCCTAGAAGATTTCCCAAATGAGGAGTTCCCGTTGCCTGAATACCGGTAAGGATACGTGACATTTATTTATATTTTAATTAAAAAAATTGTGAATGTAAAATTACGAAATGTGAGCTTTAGAAACCAAACTATTAAGGGATGGTAATTTTTTTACCGCCATATTTTGGTTTTTTTTCAACTAAGAAATCGATGAAAACTTTGGCTCTGGCAACATATTCGCGCATATTGGTTTTAAAACCATAATATTTATTCACATCTTTTGCATTGTAACCAAATGCTTTAATATTATGTTTGTGAGCTAGAAATACAGCTCTTTCATTGTGAAAACGTTGAGAAATAATGATGTAAGAATTCTGTCCGAAAATCTCCTTTGCTCGTACCACCGAATCTAGTGTGCGGAATCCTGCGAAATCTTCAAAAATGTGATGTTCAGGAATTCCTTTTTCAATAAGTGCAAGCTTCATATCTTCGGGTTCATTGTAATTTTTTTGAGAATTGTCTCCACTTACAATAATATCCTGAATTTTTCCAGATTTGTACAAGTCAACTGTTGCTTCAATTCGGTATTGAAAGTATAAATTGGGATATCCGTTTTGTAAAGTTTTACTAGTGCCCAATACTACACCCACTTTTTCGTTAGGAAGTTTTGATAAGTTAGATGTAACGTAATCTTCAGTTTCATTCTCAATTTTAAAATTCGACCCCCAAATAAAAAGGGCAGAACCTATTGCTAGAATCAGTCCTAAAAGAAATATTTTTTTTACTATCTTCATACGAGTAATCGGTCAAAGTAAATGAGTTTTAAAAATCGAAACCGTTAGGAAAAGCTTTTTTTCTAAAAATAAATAAAAGCAAAGCTCCTACAGTAATTGCTGAATCGGCAACATTAAAGATATATTTGAAAAACTCAATATGTTTTCCTCCAATTAACGGCCAAGATTCAGGAACATTCCAATCCACTAAAGGGAAATGAAACATATCCACAACACAACCTTTCATAAAAGCGGAATAACCCTGTCCAAAAGAAGAGAGTTGAGAAACACCTTCATAATCAATCCAACGTCCTGCAGTGTCGCTAAAAACAGTCCCAGAATCGAAAATTAATCCGTAAAACATTCCATCAATTAAATTCCCTATTGCACCTGCAAAAACCATAGACATCGGAATCAAAAGATAATTGCTAGCTCCTTCTTTTAGCCATTTTTTAAACAGATAAATCATTCCACCAATTAATGCAATACGCACAATTACCAAGAAATATTTACCCAATAAACCACCAAAATGGAAACCATAAGCCATCCCTGGATTTTCTACAAAAGTGAGTTTGAACCAGTTTCCTAATACGGGAATGCTTTCTCCCAATTCGAAATTAGTTTTAATGTAAAATTTTGAAACTTGATCAATTAAAAGAATTAAAAAAGTAATAACGGCTATCTTTTTCATTATAAACCTGTGTTAGGGCTGTTTTTTTGAGGTTTTGTTGCTTTATCGATTTTCTTTACGTAAATTTTTTCTTGAGTTTTAGCATTTTTGGTGTGATATCTCTCAAACTTGATATTCATGTCTCTTAGAACACTTTTTAGGGCATTCATCTCCATAGAATTTTTTGGATATACTATTATCGATTCCATTTTTTTAATATATAAGTTTCTATTTTTTTGAAAGTTCGTCTAGTCTTGCTTTATCTTTTGCAGACAAATCATTAAGTCCGTTTTTCCCAATTTTACTGAGAATCTGGTCTATTTCCTTCTCTCTATTTTTTTTCTCAGAATTGTACAAATCGTCAATATTGTAATTTTTATCTTTTTGTGGAGCAACTTTATTTTTGATTTCCTTTCTAAAGAAAAAACCAAAAACAGCCGCAGTAAGTAAAATAAGAATTAGAGTTTCCATACCTCTGAAAATATAAAATGTACAAAGTATATTGTATGTATGAGATACTTTATACTTTGTACATAATATATTGCACTTTATTGAATTTTATCTTTGCATATTTTTCGCCTCAATGCTCAAAGTAGCATGAGGAACAGCATAAAGCCTTTCTTTAGGAATTAATTTACCGGTAACTCTGCAAATTCCGTATGTTTTGTTTTCAATACGGATTAAAGCATTTTTAAGGTCTCTTAAAAACTTTTCCTGTCTTCCTGCTAATATTGCATTTTGTTCTTTACTTAGAGTTTCTGCGCCTTCTTCAAAAGCTTTAAAGGTGGGCGAAGTATCATCAGTTCCATTGTTTTGGTCGTTGATAAAACTTTCATTAAGAACCAGCAAATCCCTTTCAGCTTTTGCTATTTTCTCTTGAATAATTTTTTTAAACTCCTGCAAATCTGTGTCACTGTATCGAGTTCTTTCGTCTGCCATAATTTGTTAATTTGATAATGTGGTAATGTGATGATGTGATAATTCTGAAGTTTGATGTAAAGGATCTTCCTCACTATCTAGTTATCGCATTCTCAAATTTTCATATTCTCACATTGTGTTAATGTTTATTTTAAATTTCACCTCATCGATTTCTATTTCATCGAATGTTGGGAGTGAATTTACAAATTCTATTTTATCCGACAATACTTCATCTGAAATATATTGCTGATTATTGATAATTTCTTGCTTAAATGGACAAGAATCTTCAATTTCAATTGAGATTTTATCCGTTAATTCGAAATCTTTTTCTTTTCTAAGATTCTGAATTCTATTGATGAATTCTCTGGCAACTCCTTCTGATTTTAATTCTTTCGTTAGCGTCAAATCTAATGCCACAGTTGTTTTTCCGTCGCTTGCCACCGTCCAACCCGGAATGTCTTTGGTGGAAATTTCAACATCTTCAATTCCGATTTCATAACCTGCAATCGTCATTTTTCCGTCTTTTTCCAACTGGGTAATTTGCTCTGAACTTAATTGAGAAATTTCTCCAGCGACAGTTTTCATGTCTTTTCCAAGCTTAGAACCTAAAGCTTTGAAATTCGGCTTGATTTGTTTCACAATGAGATGTGAAGCTTCTTCAGCGTTAATCAATTGAAGTTCTTTTACGTTTACTTCTTGCTTAATGAGTTCCGAAACCGCTAAAATTTGCTCCTCGGTTTTCTTATCCAAAACAGGAATCATCACTTTTTGAAGCGGTTGACGAACTTTTACGTTTTCCTTTTTTCTCAATGAAAAAACCATAGACGTAATACTTTGAGCCAAATGGGTTTTTTCCACCAAATCGGTATCGATTAAGCTTTCATCTGCAACTGGGAAATCTGTTAAGTGAATTGAATTTGCATTGTTTTTTCCGGTAACAGCGTTCAAATCCTGATACAACTGATCCATAAAGAATGGCGCAATTGGAGCGGAAAGTTTCGCCACCGTTTCCAAACAAGTGTATAAAGTTTGGTAAGCCGAAATTTTATCTTCGCTGTAATCGCCTTTCCAAAATCTTCGGCGACAAAGTCGAACGTACCAGTTTGACAAATTATCGTTCACAAAAGTATTGATGGCTCTTGCCACTTTCGTTGGTTCATAATCTTCGTAGAATGCTTTTACATCTTTAATGAGAAGATTCAATTCAGATAAAATCCAACGATCAATTTCTGGTCGGTTTTTAACTTCCGCTTCTGAATAGTTGAAACCGTCAACATTCGCGTACAAAGCGAAGAAAGAATAGGTGTTGTAAAGCGTTCCGAAGAATTTTCTACGAACTTCATCAATTCCTTCAATATCAAATTTCAAGTTTTCCCAAGGATTCGCATTTGAAATCATATACCAACGCGTAGCGTCTGGACCGTACACAGAAAGCGTTTCGAAAGGATCGACCGCATTTCCGAGGCGTTTAGACATTTTTTGGCCATTTTTGTCCAAAACCAAACCGTTAGAAACCACATTTTTGTACGCCACAGAATCGAAAACCGTCGTCGCAATCGCATGAAGCGTATAGAACCACCCACGAGTTTGGTCAACGCCTTCCGCAATGAAATCCGCAGGATATGCTTTTTTATCGTCGATTAATTCTTTGTTTTCAAACGGATAATGCAGCTGTGCGTAAGGCATAGAGCCCGAATCGAACCAAACGTCGATCAAGTCGCTTTCACGCTTCATTGGTTTTCCAGAATCGGAAACCAAGACAATTTTATCCACCACATTTTTATGAAGATCGATTAAGTCATAATTTTCTTCGGACATATTCCCGATTTCAAATCCTTTGAACGGATTTTCGTGCATTTGTCCTGCAGCAATAGATTTTTCGATTTCGTTGTATAATTCTTCAACAGAACCAATAACTTTTTCTTCAACCTGTCCTGAGCTTGTGGAAGGGTCGGTACGCCAAATTGGCAAAGGAATTCCCCAATATCTTGAACGGGAAAGATTCCAATCGTTTACGTTTTCTAACCAATTCGCAAAACGCCCTTCTCCAGTAGATTTTGGTTTCCAGTTGATGGTTTCGTTCAGCTCTACCAAACGGTTTTTCACTTGAGACATTTTTACAAACCAAGAATCCAAAGGATAATATAAAACCGGTTTGTCGGTTCTCCAGCAATGCGGATAGGAGTGAACGTATTTTTCCACCTTGAAAGCTCTGTTTTCTTCTTTCAGCTGAATCGCCAAATGAACATCCCAAGATTTTTCAGGTGCTTTTCCTTCGTCGTAATATTCGTTTTTAATGTATTTTCCAGCGAAGACTTCAGGAACATTTGCTCCATGAATAAATTTTCCTTGCAAATCCACCAAAGGAACTAAATTGTCGTGCTCGTCTTTCACCAACATTGGCGGAACGCCAGCATCTTTAGCTACTTTCGCATCATCTGCACCAAAAGTTGGCGCCGTGTGTACAATTCCTGTTCCGTCTTCCGTCGTTACGAAATCTCCGGGAATTACACGGAAAGCTTCTTCAGGATTTTCAGCAGGTAAAAACCAAGGAACAAGCTGTTCATAAGTTGTTCCCACCAAATCTGAACCTTTAAATTCTGCTAAAATTTGATAAGGAATGGTTTTGGATTCTGAAGTGTAATTCGCAAAATCTTCATCGGTTCCTTCCACAAATTTTTTCCCGAATTGTTTTGCTACCAAAGCTTTCGCCAAGATAATATTAATCGGTTCAAAAGTATATTGATTGAAGGTTTTTGCTAAAACATAATCGATTTTTGGACCAACTGTTAACGCCGTGTTGGAAGGTAAAGTCCAAGGTGTGGTTGTCCAAGCTAAAATGTAGATAGGTGCTTGTTTTTCATTATCGAATTCAGCCCAATGTAAAGCGCCTCCGCAAGTGTTTTCGGCAATATCGCAACTTTCAATTTTTGAAATACTAGCAATTTTAGAAGCGGTTTTTTCAGAAAGATTTTTTACTTTAAACTGAGCAACAACCGTCGTGTCTGAAACATCACGATAAGTTCCGGGTTGGTTCAATTCGTGAGAAGATAAACCAGTTCCTGCTTTTGGGGAATACGGCTGAATGGTGTAACCTTTGTACAAAAGTTCTTTGTTGTGCAATTGTTTTAACAACCACCAAACCGTTTCCATGTATTTTGGTTTGTAGGTGATGTACGGATCTTCAAGATCTACCCAATAACCAATTTTTTCGGTAAGGTCATTCCACACATCGGTGTAGCGCATTACTGCTTCGCGACAGGCTTTGTTGTAATCTTCAATCGTGATTTTTTTGCCGATATCTTCTTTGGTGATGCCTAGTTCTTTTTCAACGCCCAATTCCACAGGAAGTCCGTGTGTATCCCAACCTGCTTTACGGAAAACTTGTTTCCCGTTTTGAGTTTGAAAACGACAAAAAATATCCTTAATTGCTCTCGCCATAACATGGTGAATTCCTGGTAATCCATTTGCAGAAGGCGGTCCTTCATAAAATACAAATTCTGGATACCCTTGGCGGATTTCCACAGATTTTTTGAATGTATCGTTATCTTTCCAATTGGCAGCGATATTTTCTGCAACTTGGGTGAGATTGAGGTTTTTATATTCTGTAAACTTCTTCATTGAAATTTTCGAGTTTTTTAAACAAAAATTAAGTTTGCGAATATAGTGATTTTTAACGAAAAAAACTATGGTTTTATGACGATTATTGTTGGTTTTAAGCAGGTTATAAGATTGTTTTTATGTTTTTGAATGTTAAGGTTTTGTAAACGTCTAAAAAAAATTACATTTGTAGTAAATGAATGATTTAGAACTTTTTCCGTCTATAGAAAGAAAAACTTTACAAGAAATTTCTGATTTTCAAGCTCAGAAACTTCAAGAACTTTTGGAATATTTGAGCAAAAATTCACCTTACTACAAAAGGATTTTTGCTGAGAAGAATATCGATATTTCTGAAATTCAATCTCTTGAAGACTTGAGAAAAATTCCAACGACTTGCAAAAATGATATTCAGCAAAATAACGATGATTTTTTCTGTGTCGATAGAGATAAGATTGTGGATTACAGCACAACTTCAGGAACTTTGGGCGATCCTGTAACCTTTGGTTTGTCGGATGCCGATTTGGAAAGGTTAGCATATAACGAAGCGATTTCTTTTGCGTGCGCGGGAATTAAAAAGGGCGACGTTGTACAAATGATAACGACCATAGATAAAAGGTTTATGGCGGGTTTAGCGTACTTTCTTGGACTCAGAAAAATGGGAGCTAGTGTCGTAAGAATGGGACCTGGAGTTCCAGAATTGCAATGGGATTCTATTTTACGATATGAACCTAAATTTTTAATTACCGTTCCTTCATTTTTATTGAAAATGATAGACTTCGCTGAGAAAAATAATATCGATTTTCAAAATTCAAGTGTAAAAGCTGCGGTTTGCATTGGTGAAAGCATCAAAAATCAAGATTTTTCAGACAATATTTTATCTCAAAAAATTAAGGAAAAATGGGATATTCAATTGTATTCCACTTATGCTTCAACGGAAATGAGCACGGCTTTTACGGAATGTAAGTTTCAACAAGGAGGGCATCATCACCCAGAATTAATTATTACAGAAATTTTAGACGAAAATGAAAATTCTGTAGCAGAAGGAGAAAGCGGAGAATTGGTGATTACCACTTTAGGTGTTGAAGCTATTCCATTATTGAGGTTTAAAACTGGAGACTTAGTAAAAGCCTATTACGAACCTTGTGAATGTGGGAGAAATACTTTGAGACTTGGACCGGTTGTCGGAAGGAAGCAGCAAATGATAAAATACAAAGGAACAACTCTTTATCCGCCAGCAATGAACGATTTGTTGAATGATTTTCCTGGTGTTTCTTGTTATCAAATCATTATAAAATCGAATGAAATTGGATTGGATGAAATTCTTTTAAAAATAAGTACAGATAACAATTCTGAAAGCTTTATTGCTGAAATAAGAGATCATTTTAGAGCAAAATTAAGGGTGAGTCCGAAAATTGAATGGGTGGATTTTGATGATTTAATAAAAGAAGTGATGCCTCAAAAATCCAGAAAACCAATAAGTTTTGTAGATTTACGATAATTAAATTTTTAAAAATAAATAAACTATGAAAAAATTATTATTCACTGTACTAATGTCCGCTACTACATTAGTATTTGCACAAAGTATGAGAGTAGAATCTGGAGATTTCAAATTCTTAAAAGATCAGACAGAGTTTAATGTAAAATTCGATTTTAAAGATGCTACTTTTTATAAGGAAAAGATGGATGAAGAAGATTTTATTAATAAAAGAGTTGGTGAGATTTCCAAAGACAAAGGGGAAGCTGAGGCTGGAAAATGGTTAAAGGATTGGGAATATTCTAAAAAAGAATCTTTTTAGGATAAATTTTTGGCTTCATTGAATAAAGGTGGCGATAGAAAAGGAAAAGCAGGAAGCTCCGCTCCTTATACTTTAATTGTAAAAACGGTTTGGATTTATCCGGGTTGGTTTGCGGGAGTTATGAATCAGCCAGCAAAAGTAAGTACAGATCTTGTTTTTGTAGAAGCTAAAAACCCTAAAAATGTGCTGTTGATGATTTCTAGTGAAAATGCTCCTGGTGATGGTAATTTTATTGGTGTGGCTAATAATAATGATAGAATTGCGGAAGGTTATGCTAAAACAGGAAAATCTTTGGCAAAAATGATTGCAAAAGGCGCTAAAAAGTAAAACATTATGAAAAAGAGTTTACTATTTTTCGTTTTCTTTATATGTACATTTGTTTTTAGTCAAATTAAAGTTATTTCTGGAAAATTTGATTTTTTAAAAGATCAAAACGAAATAAATGTGGTTGTTAATTATGACCATGTTAAATTTCAAGTTGAAAATTACACTGAACAGCAATATATTGATATCAGAAAGAATGTTATCCTAAGAAGTTCAATTAAAACAAAAGCGGATTGGGATAAATGGCTATTAGAGTGGAATGAGTATAAAAATAATGGATACTTAGATGTATTTATTAAAAGCATTAATAAGTCTAAAAAGTTGAAATTTGGGAGAAATATCAATACTCAATATACTCTAATTGTTGAACCAGTATGGATTTATGCAGGGTGGAATGCGGGAATGTGGTCTCAAGAAGCAAAATTAAGTACCATATTAAAATTTGTGGAAACGGAAAATCCTCAAAATGTTTTGTTGGAGTATGAGACTGATAAAATTCATGGTGTCTCTGAACGCGTAAAAGATTCGTTTATGGAATATGGAAGAATAGCTTCTGCATTTGATGTAACTGGAAAGTACTTTTATTCACACCTTATAAGGAAAATTAAAAAATAAAAAAGCGGTCAATTTTGACCGCTTTTTTATGATTGAGTTTCTTTTTCTTGACGAATTAAATGAGCTAAATTAGCAATTACATGATCGTGTTTTTTTACAAAAGGATTTTCTTTGTTCCAAACGTATCCTGCTAAAACAGCGCAAATTTTTCTTTTTACATCTGGGTTTTCTGGGTGATGGAAAAATAATTCCTGAAGATTTCCCGTGTACCATTCTTTTATATAGGTAGTAAACACGGCTACGCCTTCCAAGATATAATCTGAGTATTCCTTTTCCCAATCTACAGTTTTGCCTTTTAGTTGTCGGATGGCTAATTTAGAAGCTAGCATTCCAGACTCTGTTGCGAAAGCCATTCCTGATGAGAAAACTGGATCTAAAAACTCTGCAGCATTTCCTGTTAACGCAAAACCATCACCATAAAGTTGTTTTACAGCACAAGAATAATCTTTTAGATGTCTTGGTTCAAATAAAAACTCTACATCTCCAAATCTTTTTACATAATAATCGGATAAAGAAATGGCTTTTCTTAAAGCCTCTGAGGTATCTCTGTTTTCAGAAAGCCTTTCGATGTATTCGGTTGGTCCTACAATCCCTAAACTTGTTTTTCCATTGGAAAAAGGAATTACCCATAACCAAACTTCAGTTTCTATAATATCGAAAGAAATAAGAGTGCCTTCTTGTCCTTCTTCTCTGTTAATATCTTCTACATGAGAAAAAATTGCAGAATGTGGAGAAAGTTTAGACGGTTTTTCTAAATCTAATAATCTCGGTAAAACTCTTCCGTATCCACTAGAATCGATTACAAATTTGGCGTGAATTTCTTTGGTCTCGCCATCTTTGGTTTTTACCGTGGTGATAGAGTCGCTTCCGTTGAATTCAATAGCAACAACTTCCGTTTCGAATTCTAAATCAATTCCTTTATTAATGACTTCCTGAGCTAGTGTGTTATCAAAATCAGCTCTTGGAACTTGCCAAGTCCAATCCCATCCTTCACCAAATTTCTTACTAAAATCGAAAATGCAAACTTCTTCACCTCGCAAAAACCTTGCTCCCCATTTTTTTTCGAAGCCCATTTTATCTAAAGCAGGAAACAATCCCGCTTCGTCAAAATGATCCATAACTCTTGGGATTAAGCTTTCGCCAACAACAAGACGAGGGAATTTGGTTTTTTCAACCACTTTTACATTGACTCCGTTTTTTTTGAGATATGCAGAAGAAACACAGCCAGAAGGTCCTGCTCCAATTACAAGAACGTCAACAAATTCTTTCATCATGCCAATTTTTTTTAATTTGAAATTTACATTTTATATATTTGCCGCAAAATAGGTACAAATATTTTTTAACAAATTTATAATATATTGCCATAATTCATGAAATTAAATGAACATTTATCAATAAAAAATTTTCTAAAAATAATCTTTGAGAATGAAAAGCTAGAGCTAGACGAGTCTTTAATTAATAGAGTTGAAGAAAGTTTTCAGTTTTTAAAAGATTTTTCCAAAGAAAAAGTTATTTATGGCGTAAACACTGGGTTTGGTCCAATGGCTCAGTTTAAGATTAGCGATGATGATACCCATCAATTGCAATATAATCTTATTAGAAGTCATTGCTCGGGAATGGGCAAATTGCTAAGTCCTGTAGAAGTGAAGGCCAGTATGTTAGCCCGTATGAATACCCTTTCTCTTGGAAATTCTGGAGTGCACGTTTCGGTGGTTCATTTGTTAAAAGAATTGGTGAATAGAGATATTATACCACTTATTTTTGAACATGGTGGCGTTGGAGCAAGTGGAGATTTGGTTCAATTGGCGCATTTAGCTTTAATTCTTATTGGTGAAGGTGAAGTTTTCTACAAAGGAGAAAGGAAATCTACCAAAGAAGTTTTTGAAATTGAAGGTCTTAGTCCCATAAATATTCATATTCGTGAAGGGATTGGCTTAATGAATGGAACTTCTGTAATGTCAGGAGTGGGTGTTGTAAATACTTATCACGCAAGAAAACTAGTAGACCTTTCTATTAAGTTTTCATGTGCGATTAACGAAATTGTTCAAGCTTATGACGATCATTATTCTGAAAGACTAAATTCAGCCAAAAAACAAGTTGGACAGCAAGAAATTGCTTTAAAAATGCGTGAATACCTTTCGGATAGTCAGTTGGTTAGGAAAAGAGAAGATCATTTATATCAAAAATTTGAAGATCAAGAAAAAATCTTTAAAGACAAAGTTCAAGAATATTATTCTTTAAGATGTGTTCCGCAGATTCTAGGTCCTGTTTTGGATACTTTGAACTTTACAGAGCAAATTTTAGAGAACGAAATTAATTCTGCCAATGATAATCCAATTATTTGCACGGGAGAAAAACATGTTTTCCACGGCGGGAACTTCCATGGAGATTATATTTCTCTGGAAATGGACAAGTTGAAAATTGTAATCACTAAACTTACAATGCTAGCGGAAAGACAGTTGAATTATCTATTAAATTATAAAATTAACGAACTTCTTCCTCCATTTGTCAACCTCGGAAAATTAGGTTTCAACTTCGGAATGCAAGGGGTTCAGTTTACAGCAACTTCTACAACAGCTGAAAACCAAATGTTGTCGAATCCAATGTATGTTCACAGTATTCCTAACAATAATGACAATCAGGATATTGTAAGCATGGGAACCAACTCTGCAGTAATTTGTAGAAAAGTTATCGAAAATGCTTTTGAAGTTTTAGCAATTGAATTAATAACGATTGTTCAAGCGATTGATGCTTTAGAGTACAAGGATAAAGTATCTTCGTCTACTAGAAAATTGTATGATGAGGTGAGAGAGATTATTCCAACATTCTCAGAAGATTTGGTGTTTTATCCATATTTAGAGAAAGTAAAAAATTATCTTCTTGCAACTAAAGCTTAATATTTTTAAATATAAAACCATGAAATGTGCTATTGTAACGGGAGGTTCTAGAGGAATTGGAAGAGCAATTTGCTTAAAATTAGCGGAAGACAAAAACTATCATATCTTAATTAATTTTACTTCTAACGAGGGTGCTGCAAATGAAACTCTAGCAAAAGTTCAGGAATTGGGAGCTTCGGGAGAAATTCTTAAATTTGATGTAGGAAATGCTGAAGAAACTGCTGAAGTGCTTACAAAATGGCAAGAAAGTCATCCTGAAGATTTTGTAGAAGTTATTGTAAATAACGCAGGAATTACCAGAGACGGTCTGTTTATGTGGATGAAACCAGAAGATTGGAACGATGTTATTAATATCAGTTTGAATGGTTTTTATAATGTTACCAACTTTTTTATTCAGAAATTATTGAGAAATAAATACGGAAGAATCATCAATATGGTTTCGGTTTCTGGAATGAAAGGAACGGCTGGACAAACCAATTATTCCGCAGCAAAAGGAGCTGTTGTTGGTGCTACAAAAGCGTTAGCACAAGAAGTGGCAAAAAGAAATATTACCGTAAATGCGGTGGCGCCAGGTTTTATAAAAACAGATATGACGCAAGAATTTAATGAAGATGATATGAAAGCCATGATTCCTGCGAACCGCTTTGGAGAAGCCGAAGAAGTAGCAGATTTGGTAGCGTTTTTAGCTTCCAAAAAAGCATCTTATATCACAGGTGAAGTCATTAATATTAATGGCGGAATCTATTCGTAATCTAATGTAATCACCTAGCAATGTTTATTGTTACATTGTTAGATTGGTAAATTGTTACATTAAACAGACTGTTAGATTGAAAAACATGGAAAATAGGGTAGTTATCACTGGAATGGGAATTTATTCCTGCATCGGAACTTCTTTAGACGAAGTAAAAGAATCATTATACAACGGTAAATCAGGAATTGTTTTAGATCCTGAAAGAAAAGAATTTGGCTTTAGATCAGGTTTAACAGGTGTTGTTCCTAAGCCTAATCTTAAAAATTTATTAGGCCGAAGACAGCGCGTGAGCATGGCTGAAGAAAGTGAATATGCTTATTTAGCCACTTTGGAAGCTTTTCAAAATGCCAATATCACCGAAGATTTTTTAGATACCCATGAAGTTGGTATTTTATATGGAAACGACAGCGTTTCTCAGGCGGTTATTGAAACTACAGACATTGTAAGGGAGAAAAAAGACACCACGCTTATCGGTTCTGGAGCTATTTTCAAGTCCATGAATTCTACTGTTACCATGAATTTGTCAACTATTTTCAAACTTCGTGGAGTTAATATGACCATTAGTGCAGCTTGTGCAAGTGGTTCTCATTCTTTAGGTTTGGCTTTTTTAATGATAAAATCCGGATTGCAGGATATTATTGTTTGTGGAGGAGCTCAGGAAACTAATAAATATTCAATGACAAGTTTTGATGGTTTAGGTGTTTTTTCTACTCGAGAAAATGATCCTACAAAAGCTTCAAGACCTTTCGATAAAGACAGAGATGGCTTAATTCCTAGTGGTGGAGCCGCATCTTTAATAGTGGAGAGTTTAGAATCAGCACAAAGAAGAGGAGCGCCTATTATTGCAGAAATTTTAGGTTATGGTTTTTCTTCCAACGGTGGGCATATTTCTACCCCCAATGTGGAGGGGCCCGCTACAGCAATGCAAAGAGCGTTAGACCAAGCAGGTTTAAAAGCCGAACAAGTGGATTATATAAACGCTCACGCTACTTCCACACCAATTGGTGATGCCAATGAAGCAAAAGCTATTTTAGAAATTTTTGGAGGTGATATTCCTGTGAGTTCTACAAAATCGATGACAGGTCACGAATGTTGGATGGCAGGAGCGAGTGAAGTTATTTATTCTATCTTGATGATGGAGAACAATTTTGTGGCTCCAAATATCAATTTAGAAAATCCAGATGAGGATGCTCAGAAGATAAATTTAGTCACAAAAACAAAAAATCAAAAAATTGACGTATTTTTGTCAAATTCTTTCGGTTTCGGAGGAACTAATTCGGCATTAATTGTAAAAAAATTTGAATAAGTGATGGATAGAGATAAAATTATTACAATTGTTAATGATTTTTTGGTGAATGAATTTGAAGTGGATCGTGATGATATTCAGAATGACGCACCTTTAAAAGAGACTTTAGGCTTAGACAGCTTAGATTATATTGATATGGTTGTGGTTATCGAATCTAATTTCGGGGTGAAATTAGGAGAAGAAGATTTCAAAGAAATGAAAACTTTTGATGATTTCTACAATACTATCGAAACCAAAATTCAAGAAAAAAAATAGTTTTTATAGACAAAAGTTTATTTTTTGAGTCTTTTTTTAACGAATTAAGTTAATTATCAGAATTAAACTTCGTTTTCATTTTTTGCTAAGAGAAACTTCTTTTGCGAGTTTAAAAACACTTCGTTTTTTTATAACCATGTAAACTTTACGTTAAAAATTGAGCAACTTAGAAAAGATGGGAAAAACAATTTTTTCTGAAAAACAAACTCAGAATCAGCGATGAACAAGTGGAAAGGCAAATCAAGAGGAAGTATTTTAGGCTATAGGATTTTTGTATTTTGTATTAAAAACCTTGGCATTCGGGCGGCTTATTTTGTTTTGTATTTTGTTGCAGCTTACTATTTTGTATTTCTTCCCAAAAGCAATAAAAATATTTTCTATTATTTCCGAAAAAGACTTGGTTACAGTTATTGGAAATCACAAGTGTCGGTTTTTAAAAGCTACCTTGTTTTCGGAAAAACCATTATCGATAAAACGGCTATTTATGCAGGGTTGAGAAATAAATTCACTTATGAATTTGATGGTGTAGAAAATTTAAAACAACTTCTAGCAGAAAAAAAAGGAGGTGTTCTTATCAGCGCTCATATTGGTAATTTTGAAATTGCAGAACATTTTTTCTCAGAAATTGATTTGGATTGTCAAATCAACTTAGTGACAACAGATCAGGAGGTTACAGCAATAAAAGAATACATGGAAAGTGTTTCTGTAAAGAAGGCTACTTCCAAATTTATCTATATTAAAGACGATATGTCGCATATTTTCGATATCAATGCAGCTTTATCACAAAATGAACTCATCTGTTTTACTGGAGATCGTTATTTTGAAGGTTCTAAATTTTTGGAAGCAGAATTTTTAGGAAAAACGGCGAAATTCCCTGCGGGTCCTTTTCTCATTGCTTCTCGTTTGGGAGTTCCTGTGGTTTTTGTATATGTAATGAAAGAGAAAAATCTTCATTATCATCTTTATGCAAGAGTGGCTCACGTTAAAAAAAGAGATTCTCAAGGTGTTTTAAATGCTTATATTGACAATTTAGAAAGCATGATTGCAAAATATCCCTTACAATGGTTCAATTACTTTGATTTTTGGGACGATATTGATTAAATTTTCAATATTTTTGGTAAAATAACACATTACTTTTTGAAGGGAAATTACTACGATATCATTGTTATTGGAAGCGGTTTGGGCGGCTTGGTGTCTGCTTTGGTTTTGGCTAAAGAAGGCTATAAAGTCTGTGTTTTAGAGAAAAACAATCAGTACGGGGGAAATTTGCAAACTTTTTCCCGAGATAAACTTATTTTCGATACTGGAGTTCATTATTTAGGTGGTTTAGCACCTGGGCAAAATCTTTATCAATACTTTTCTTATCTTGAAATTATGAAAGATTTGGAAATTGAAAAAATGGATGAGGATGCCTACGATAAAATTACTTTCGATGGTGATGAAAACGAATATCCTCATGCTCAGGGTTATAAGAATTTTGTAAAGCAGCTTTCAAAATATTTCCCTGAAGAAAAAATCAATATCGAGAATTATTGTAAAGATATACATTACGTTTGCGACCAATTTCCAAGGTATAATTTAGATACCGATGGGAAATACAATGAAGAGGTATTACATCTTAACACTCAGGTTTTTATAGAATCGATAACGAGCAACAAAAAACTTCAAGCTGTTCTTTTGGGTTCAAATTTGCTGTATGCTGGACAACCAGAAATTACGCCTTTGTATGTTCATGCTTTAACAGTAAATTCTTATTTGCAAAGCGCTTATAAATGTGTAAAAGGGGGCAGTCAAATCTCTAAACTTCTCATAAAAAAACTCCGAAAATACGGAGCCGATGTCTTTAAAAGATCTGAAGTTGTAGGAGTGAATTTTAATGAAGATGGAAGCATTGCTTCGGTAAAAACCAAAGGCAGTCATCAATATTTTGCGGATAAATTTATTTCCAATGTAGATATTCGTTCTACTTTTAAAATGATTGGCGAAACGAACTTCAAAAAATCATTTGTGAACAGAGTAGCAAGTTGGCAGCCTATTTCCTCGTGTTTTAGTATTTATTTGGTTTTAAAACCTAATTCTTTAGCGTATTTCAATCATAATTATTATCACTTTTCTACTTTAGAACAGGTCTGGAAAACTTTTGAGTATCAACAAGAAAGCTGGCCTCCAACTTTTATGTTGTCTTCCACCTCTTCTAAGAAGAATCCAGAATTTGCAGAAAGTCTCACTGGAATTTCCTATATGAGCTTTGAAGAGGTTAAAACTTGGCAAAATACCATTAATACTATTGTTGATGAACATGAAAGAGGAAAAGCGTACGATGATTTTAAAAAAGAAAAAGCCGAAAAATTCATTTCAGCGATTGAAAAGAGGATTCCTGATGTAAGAGATCATATTCAAGCGGTTTATACATCAACGCCTTTGTCTTATAGGGATTATATTGGTGGAGCAGATGGAAATATGTATGGATATTTAAAAGAGTCTTCCAATCCATTGAAAACCATGGTTTCTCCAAGCACAAAAATTCCAAATTTATTTCTCACTGGACAATCGGTAAACATGCATGGGATTTTGGGAGTTACCATTGGCGCTTTTACTACTTGTTCAAGAATTATTGGAAATGAAGTTTTAAATGAACGTTTGAAGTCGATTAAAAATGAAAACTAAGCTTTATTTTTATTTTCTTCTCTTGGTGTTTTTGAGTTCATGTGGAACTTCAAAATCAGTCAAGTATATTCCTGATTATCAAAAATATAGTCTTGAAATTCCTCAAGTTCAAAAACTCAATGATTCTACGTTTAGTTTCAAGGAAAATTATCTTACTAAAAATACACAACAACAATGGGAATTGTACATCAAGGGAAATCCTTTGCAGTTGGGTTATAACAATGGAGCTTTAACGCAATTTTTATTGCAGAAACAAGAAGATATTTTCTTTTCAAAGGTGGAAAGTTTTGTACCCTCAAAATTTAAACAAAGATTGTTAAGAGGTGTTTTGAAATGGTACAATAGAAAAATGTATCTCAATGTTCGTGAGGATTTTCAAACAGAAATTTATGGTTTAAGTCGATACTCATTGGATAAATACGATTTTATTGCTCCGAAATTCAGAAGAAGTATGTACTTACATGGAGCTCACGATATTGGTCATGCCATGCAAGATTTAATGCTTGTCGGATGCTCTTCTTTGGCTGTTTGGAATGAAAATACGGAAGATGGCGATTTGCTCATCGGTAGAAATTTCGACTTTTATGTAGGTGATGATTTTGCTCAAGATAAAATTATTGAATTTGTAGAACCCGAAAATGGAATTCCGTATATGTCAGTAAGTTGGGGCGGAATGGTTGGAGTAGTTTCTGGGATGAATAAAGAGGGAGTTACGGTAACCATTAATGCTGGGAAATCTAAAATTCCTTTGGTGGCAAAAACTCCAATTTCACTTGTAACAAGGGAAATTTTGCAATACGCGAAAAATATTGACGAAGCTATTGAAATCGCAAAAAAGAGAAAAGTTTTCGTTTCTGAATCTATTTTGGTAGGAAGTGCAAATGATAAGAACGCTGTAATTATTGAGGTTTCTCCAACGAAGTTCGGGGTTTATAAAGTGGAGAATTCTGCTAAGATTTTGTGCACCAATCATTTTCAATCGGAAGAATACAGGGAGGATAAAAGAAATTTGAAACAAATTGAGGAAAGTCATTCTGAATATCGCTATGAAAAACTTCAGGAGATTTTAAATGATACTCCCAAAATGAATCCTACAAAAATGGTGGAATTGCTAAGAAACACTAAAGGTTTGAATAATCAACCAATTGGTTATGGCAACGAAAAAGCCTTGAATCAACTTTTAGCACATCATGCGGTAGTTTTTTCACCTCAAAAGAAATTGGTTTGGGTTTCTTCTAATCCGTTTCAACTGGGGGAATTTGTATGCTTCGATTTGAATGAAATTTTTTCTGAAAATAGACCAAAATCAGGTTCACTTTCTTCTTCCGAAAAAAATATCCCGAAAGATAATTTTGCAGATTCTCAAGATTTTAAAAACTATTTAGAATTTAGAAATCTTACTGAAAGAATATCTAAGGAAACAGAAACAAAAAGTGAAAATTTAGACGATAATTTCCTTGGAAATTATATCGAACTTAATCCAGATTATTGGTTAGCGTATTACAAAGTTGGGAAATATTATTTTGAAAAGAAAAATTATTCTCAAGCGCAAAAATATTTTAAAATGGCTTTAACCAAAGAAATTACCACGGTTCCAGATAGGAAAAATGTGGAGGAAAATTTGAAGAAATCTGAGAGGAAATTGAGATAGGATAATTATATTCCTTAATTTTTAGTGAAGATTATTTACATGGTGATAAAAAAGGATACGGTTTCGGCGCCGCAGGCGCCGAAACCGTATCCTTTTTTATTTTTTCAACATGATTTGCAGTTCTTCTATAGCTCTTAAAATTTCTTCAGCTATTTGATGGTCGTTAATTTTTAAAACAAGCTTTTTAATCTCAGAAGTATCATTTTTTATTTTATAACAAACGATATTTACATAAGCAATGTTTCTATCTCTAACAGATAAGTTATGAATTTTCACAATTTTCGATAAATCCCATTTTTCTGTTGATTTTGTTAGTTTCCCATTATATCGAACAGGCGTTAATGTTAGAATATTATCTTCGAATGTTGCGCTTACCGTTTTATACGAATCATTAATATCAATTGCATGTTTATTAATTTTATTTACAATACTGTCTTTTACGGCTTGTAGAGATTCAAATTTTCCAAATAGTTCTTCTTTTCCAGTTTCAAGCTGTATTTTGTAAACTTCTTTTGTCGAAATAGAATAATTAGGAGTATTGAGATCTTCTGAATTTTTGTAAGTTATTTCAGAGCTACTTATTGAAATAATTTTTGAATTTATTCTTTCTCCATTTTTCTTATGAATAATATCTTGAGAATAAATAAATATTGAGGTAAGGATAAATAGAAAAGAGAGTTTATTTTTCATTGAAATTCGTTTTTGCAAATATAATCAGAAAAAAGTATTGTCTTTATTGATTTTTAGACCCAAAAATAACAGGGTTTTACCCAATATTTTAATTTTCAGGATGGTGAAAAGTGTCGTTTTCGGGATTTACTTTATTTAAAAAGAAGAAAAATCCCAATCCTAAAATGATGGAAACAAAAGTTGCCAAAATAAAACTCCCGATAACATATTGTAATAAGTGATTTTTAACCAATTCAAGCGACATTTCTTGATGAAATAAATCGGAATCCCCTTCTACAAAAGGTGATCCCAAATACAATGAAGCAAGAATGATAAATGGTATAAACGGCGGTAAACTGACGTTAGAAAACAGAAAAGATAAAACCTTATTCAACTTAAAAATCACGGCTAAAGAAATGGCTAAAAGCGTGTGAAATCCCCAAAAAGGAGATAAACCAATGAAAGTTCCTAAAGCTATGGAAAATGCTTTGGTTCGGTTGCTGCCATCGCTTTCTAAAACGTCTTCTTTAATGAAGTTTTTAAGGCTTTTTTTTTTGAAAGATTTAATGAAATCTCTGGGTTTGATGTAGAAAATAGCAATCGTCACCAAAATGGTGTTCAGAATGCTAATTCTAGTGAAATCTTTAAAAGGTCGGAAATGAGAAACCCTTTCTGCAGGGTCATACAAAACTTTTACTGGGATATTTTTCACAGGAACGCCACGCCACGCAGTTCTTACAATGACTTCAATTTCGAACTCGAATTTTGGAGTGAAATAATGTTCTGGGATTTTATGTAAAGGGTAAAGTCGATAACCAGATTGGGTGTCTTCTAATTTTATTCCCGTCTCGAACCAATACCAAAAATTGGAGAAATTATTTCCGAAACTACTTTTTCTAGGAATGCCGTCTTGAGACATATTTCTGTTTCCAATCAGCAAAACGTCTTCATTTTCTTTTAAAAGAGTTTCTACAAAAACAGGAATGTCGTTTGGGTAATGCTGTCCATCAGAATCTATGGTAATTGCATAATCAAAATTTAGTTCTTTGGCTTTTCTAAAACCTATTTTCAAAGCGTTGCCTTTTCCTTGGTTTTCAGGAAGGTTAACAATTGTAATTTGTGTATAACCTTTTAAAATAACGGCTGTGGAATCTGTGGAACCATCGTTAATAATGACAATATTCTTGGTGAAATCTAAAGTGCCATCTATAACCCTTTTCAGCGTTTTTTCATTGTTGAAAGTAGGGATGAGAATACAAATTTTTTTCTCGGAAATGGTATTTTGAACTTCAGAAAGAATCATTATAATTTCAAGGTCGTTTTTTCTTGAGCCGTAAACGATTTCGACTGTGCGATAAAGTTTCTAATGTATTTTTTTAAATCAGAAGGTTGATCTTTTAGATGATCCAATAAGAATTTTTTATCTTCTTTAATGTTTTTTCCGTAACCCACAATTTTAGGAAGATTTTCCTGAATGCTCAGTCTAATCATTCTTAATTCTGCATTATTCGGATTGTCGGAAATTTCAGCTTCTAAAGATTTTACCCCCGCTTTTATGTACTCAATTCTTTTTCCTTTTTCAATATTCAATTTAGATTTTAAGAATAAAGCCGCAGCTTTATAACCTACAATTACTGAATTGGTAGAATTTACTTTATCAGCAAAAGAAATATAAGACTCTGTATTTTTCTGACTTTTAGTAGCGGTTGCATATTTTGCACGAAAACTCGCTAAATCCTGCGCTTGAATATTTAACGCAAAAAGAAATATGAATACAAAAAAAGCTTTCATTTTAGATGATTTTATAAGTTATAGACATCTTTAAAGCAATAGTCTCGCCAAACAAAGTGGTGTTTTTTACTTTTATCTCGTCTTCTTTTTCATCAATATTCAAATCTAAAACCAAATCTGGAGTTTCGTTTGGATTAATAATCGCCATAAATTTTATATTGTTGGCTGATTTTAAAAATAAAGGTTTCTGAGAAATACTTTCGGTGATTTCCTTAGTCATTTGCATCATGCAAACGCCTGGAGTAACAGGATTTCCTGGGAAATGCCCTTTGAAAATATCATGCTCAGGATTTAAAGATACTTTAACCTGGTAGATGTTGTTTTCTTGCGCCTCTACCGAATTTATGCTATAAAATTTATTTAAAATACTTTGCATGTGTTTATATCTTTTTTTAAAACAGATTTTTCAGAAAGGTTTTAATTTTCTTTTGTAATCTGTGTTAGTTTTATTTTTATTTTAAAATCCTTGTGCTGGATGTTGATGTTGTCTGCGAAGATAGGATTTTTAGCTTCAAAGTTGAAATCTATTTTTTCCTTCTTATTTTTGGTGTAAACGATTTGTGAAAGCAGTTTTGTGTCTTTATTGAAGAACAAATAATAAGAATCTGCATCTAGGTTTGAAACAAAAACTTCAGCGTTTGGATTTTCAAATTTTTCTGAAATCGGAAACTGTTTTTTCAATAAAAGTTGAAAGTCATTTTTTAGAAAATTAATCACCATTTTTTTATCTAAATCTGGAAGAACATAATTGAGTTTAAAATCGGTTTGCGAAACTTCAAAATCAATCATTTTATTTCCAAAATCGGTAGTCATCACCACGCGATGCTTATCGTTGCTGATTTTTTTTAGAATGACAATTCCGCTAATGTCGTTTCCATAAACTTCCATCTGACATTTATAAACATAATCTTCGGAAGAAGAAAAATACAAATTTTCAACCTCTTTTTTGTCAGAAATAACCTTAGTGAGATTTTCAGGTTGGTAGGTTTTGCAGGAAACCAAAAAGAACGCTAAAAAACTACAAACTAAAATCTGCGTTAGAAACTGGCGCATTTACTTTGGTATTTTTGAAATTGATGGTGGTGGTATCTCCTGATGCTTCCAACATATTTACTTGGGAAACCGTAGATTGATTTTTAGGGAAAACCAGTTCCACTTGCTTAATATATTTTAATAATTGTTGAGATTTAGGGATAAATCTGGCAATATTTGTAGTTCCCGTTTTGAAATACCTCACAATAAATTCTGGATCGTCGAACATTTTTCCACTTGCACTTCCCACAATCAGCTTGTTGATTTTTTCAAAAGTTTTACTTTTTGCATCCACGGTAGATTTTTTACCTTGATCGTTGATGAAAATTTTATTTTCTTTGAAAATAATGCTGTATTGATAAGGTTTTGTGTATTTCCAGCTCAAAAGATTTGGAGATTTCAACGTCATTTTTCCATAAGTGGTAATATCGTTATCCAAAAAATCCATTTTCTTGACTTGTGAAAAATCGCTTTGCAAAGTTTTAATGGCTTTAGATTCTTCAGAAGTTTTGCTTACAAAAGTTTTTTTCTCGGCTTCCGACATGGGAGTTTGAGAAAAAACGAAGATTGAGATAAGTATAAAGAATATGCTTGTGATATATTTCATCATAATTTTATTTTTTTGCGATTTCATCAATCTTAAAAGTTGAATATTCTCTTTGTTGTAAAATTAGCAATAAGTCCGCCAAAACTTGAAAAGATTTTTCCGAAGTATCGTGCATTAAAATAATGCTTCCAGGTTTTAATTGACTTGTAATTCTTTTCAAAATTGTCTTTGGGTCTTCAATTTTGGTATCAAAAGAGCGAATATTCCAACCAATACTTTTTTTCTGGGTTTTGGAAATGGCTCTTGCAATATTTGGATTGGTAACGCCAAAAGGCGGTCTGTAAAAAGAAGTGGAAATATCCCCGCATTTTTCAATGGTTTCATCACATTTTGTAATTTCTTCAATCATTTGTGATGTGGAAAGAAATCCAGTTGTGTTGGAGTGCGAATAGGTGTGATTTCCTATGCAGTGCCCTTCTTGAATTATCTTTTTGAAGATATCGGGATGTTTTTCTATTTGTTTTCCGATGCAGAAGAAAGTAGCTTTAATATTATTTTCTTTGAGAAGATCTAAAAATTTTGGAGTAAATTCTGTTGGACCATCATCAAAACTTAAAGCAACTTCCTTTTTTTTAGTCTTTTTTTTTGTAATGCTATTAAGGAAATATCCAAGCTGAATATCCGAAACTCCCCAAAATACTACCAGAAGAAATGCGAGAAATGTTGCAACATACACCATCGCAGATCCTTGAAACAAATAGATAATGATGTTGCAAATAAGATAGAATGCGATGAAGAAATAATGTTTCATCTCCTTTGTTTTATGGTCTTTCCAGAAGTATTACGCTATGATCTTCTCCTAAAAGATGATTGTAAATCAAAATGTTATTGATTTCTTTTCTCTCAATACCATTCATCTTTAAAATAGAAGGTATTTCTTGATTTTTAAGAATATTGCAAGCTAAAAATGTTGAAAATCCGCTTGAAGTATTGAATTCTCCACTTAAATGTTTGTAATACATTAATGAGGAATCGTTAAAAATCTTCGATGCTTCCCGATAATATTCATCCGAATCTTGATCTCCACTGTTTCCTAAAATGACAGCATCAATATCTTGAGGTTTCAGATTGTTTTTTTCAAGGAAAGATTCAATGAAAGAAAGGGTTTCTGCTTTCTCAATTCTATTGGTGATTTTGATGTCAGCAATTTTTGCATAAGAATGTTCGGTTTTATCTTCTCCCACCACAAAAAAAGCAGCACCTTCCCCCCAAATAACTCCTTTAGAATTGCTTTGTAAGAAATTGTCAGGAAGAATTTCTTCATTTTTAATAATTCCTGCAAGTTCATAAAGTTCCAAAGTACGTTTGGTTTGTTCATCAACGGCTCCTACAAGAATATTTTGCGCTTCGCCATCTTCAATTTGAAGTTTTGCATCCAAAAATGAAAATTCTAATGACGATGAAGTATTAACATACGTAAAATTATAAGCGTGGCATTGCAAAGCCAAAGCAATTTGACCCGCAACGGTATTGTGCGTAGATTGAATGAAAAATGTTGGAGTTAAAAACTCTTCGTTATTTTCAAGAAGATTTTTAAGAAATTTCTCAGAATCTTGAGAACATCCCATTCCGGTTCCTACAATAATTGCGTCTGGATTGGTAATTCCCGCCTCTTGAATGGCTAATTGAGATGCTACGGAGCTCATTTTTACCGCTTTAGACATTCTCCTGATTTGTGCAGGTGGAATAAATTCTTTATAAACAGGTTCTACAGCATTTATTACTTTTTGGTCACTTTTTTCTGTTAAAGTGTTCAAAAAATCTTTATCTAAACTGTTTTGTGGAGAAATACAAGCTGCTCCGTTGATGTAAACCGACTTCATGATTTAGAAAAAATTAGCGTAGAACAATTTCCGCCAAACCCAAAAGAGTTTGAAAGAACATTTTGAATAGGTTTTTCTTTAACTTCCGTTACTGGAATTAGGTTGAACTCCTCCATTTTATCCTTGAAATTAAGATTGGGATAAATAATATTTCTTTGTAAAGATAAAATAGAATATACCGCTTCAATTCCTGCTGCTGCAGCTAAAGTATGACCTGTAAAAGCTTTTGTGGAACTAAAATCAGGAACATTTTCTTCACCGAAAATTCTCAACATCGCCGTTCCTTCTGCAAAATCGTTATTGGGAGTTGCCGTTCCGTGAACATTAATGTAATCGACATCTTCTTTAGCAATTCCTGAAACTTCTAAAGCTTTTTTCATGGCTAAATAAGCTCCTTGTCCGTTTTCGGAAGATGCAGTTTGGTGATGGGCATCATTGGCGTTTCCGTAACCTGTAAGATAAGCCAATACTTTTTTATTTTCTTTTTTTACGAGTTCTTCAGATTCTAAAACCAAAAAAGCCGCTGCTTCACCAAGATTTAAGCCTTTTCTGTTATTATCAAAAGGTGTGTTATAAGTATCGGTAATTATCATTAAAGAATTGAAACCGTTTAAGGTGAATTTAGAAAGAGAGTCTGTTCCACCCACAATTACTCTATCCAAAACTCCGCTTTTAATGAGCTTTGCGCCCATCATAATAGCGTTTGCAGCAGATGAACAAGCGGTGCTAATGGTAGAAACCATTCCTTTTAAGCCAATAAAATCTGCTAATTGCAAGGAAGAAACCCCTGCATCGTGCGAGTGAATGTATTTTTGTTGTTCTGGATGTTCCTCATAATTGAAAAAATATTTTTCAGTAACATCCATTCCTGCAACGCTTGTTGAGGAAATTAAGCCAGTTGGATATTCGTTGATATTTGTAATTCCAGAACTTTCTATAGCTTCTCTTAAAGCAATCATGCCTAAAAGGGTAGTTCTTGTGCAATTATTTTCTGGACTAAGTCCCAATTCCTGAATCAATTCTTCATTAGTGATTTTTATTTCTCCTAATTTCAGTTGACCAGCAAAACGGGTTTGTAGAATTTCAATATCTGAAATGCCGTGCTTTTTGGATATTAAAGAACTGAAATTTTCTTCCACATTGTTACCTATGGAAGAAATAATACCCATTCCTGTAACGGCAATTTTTTGACCCATCTTTTGTTTTTAATGTACCAATATAACAATTTACCAATTTTTTAAATTGTTACACTGGTAAACTGTTACATTGTTAAATTCATTTATTTTGTTCTGTTTTCTTCGATAAACTTAGCCATAGTGTCTATAGATTCGAAGATTTCTTTTCCTTTTTTAGGATCAGAAAGTTTAATACCATATTCTTTATCTAATAAAACAATAAGTTCTAAAGCGTCGATTGAATCAAGGCCTAAACCACCACCAAAAAGAGGATCAGTGTTTTTAATTTCGTCAGCTGAAACGTCTTCAAGGTTTAGAACTTCAATAATTTTGTGTTTTAATTCTTCTTTTAACTCCATTTTATTTGTTGTATAGTGTTGTATGTACAATGTTTTTTATTGTTACATTGCTATATTGTTTAAATTATTACGTTATTCAAGCAAATATACAAAAGCTTTGTAATTTTCCTCAAAAATTTCTACCCATCCACATAATACAGACTCAGCTTTTCCAGAGTTTATTAATTGTTGAGCATAGTTCTTTAAAAATACTTCATCCAATTTCTCCAAAACAAAAAAAGCATTTTCGGTGTGTAATTGATGTCTAATGCTAATTTCACCCGTACAAATATTGGGTAAAGTATACACAAAAACCGCAGGACTTGGGAAATATTCTTCCGCAGAATTAATGCTTTTTTGATACGTAAAATCGGTGTCTAAACTTGATGAACGATTCGCGAAAACCAAAGCGGTATTGGTGTTGTCTCTGTTTTTTAACAATAATTCAGCTCCAAGAAATGCCAATTTACTTAAGCCATCCATTTTATAAAATTTAGGATAGTCGATTTCTAAATGTTTGTAAGCTTGTTTAGAAAAATCATTGAAATTTTGAGCATCAGCCTGGAAAATTGATTTTCCATTCAAGATGATTTCCTTGTTTTCGATGGTACAAGAAGAAATTTTTTCCATCTTTAAAAATTTAAATTTTCTAAAACCAAAGCGGCGTTACAACCTCCAAATCCTGAAGCTGTTTTCAAGATATATTGTATTTTTTGAGGCTTATTTTCGGTGATGATATTCAACTCTTGACTTACGCCAGATTCTCGATAGTTTTTAGAAGGAATAAGCAAAGAATGTTTTGCAGATTCCATGGCAATAATGCTTTCCAACAAACCTGCAGCTCCCAAAGTATGTCCGTAAAAACCTTTCAAACTGTGCAAAGGAATATTTTGCATTTCCGCTCTGTTAAAAGCAATAGCTTCCATTTCGTCGTTGTAAACGGTGGCCGTTCCGTGTGCAGAAATAAATTGAATGTCATTTGCTGAAAGTTGAGATTCTTTCATAGCATTCATCACACTTCTGAACAAACCTTCTCCCGTTCGAGATGGTCCAGAAATATGATTCGCATCATTAATAGCCGAATCTCCCAGAACTTTGAAATCTTTTCTAGAATTTTCGAAAGTGATGTAAACCGCTGCTGCTGCTTCTCCTAAATTAATTCCTTTTCTGTTTTTATCGTAAGGTTGACAAGGCTCCTTGCTTATGGCTTGAAAGGAGTTGAAACCTGAAACCACAAATTCCGAAATTTCATCGCCCGCTAAAACAAAAGCATCTTGATATTGACCAGAAAGAATCATATTTTTTGCCACAGCAATCGCCATAACGCCAGAAACGCAGGCGTTGGAAACCACAATCGGTTGAGCAGTAAACCCAAAATAAGTTGCAATTTTTTTTGCTAAATGTGATAAATAAACAGATTCTGGAAGTCGATTTTGATTTTTTAAAACGGAAATATTTCCTTTAGTTGTCGATAATATTAAAGCTGTTTGTGATGTTACGTCATGCTTTTTGATGAGGGGTTGTAAAGAAAGTAAAAGCATTTTTTCTAACCTTGTGAAATCTCCATTTTGAAACTTTTCCTTGAAACGAGTTTGAAGAAGTTCGTCATTAATTTTAGAAATATAAATCTCATCAAGATTTTCTAAAACCTTCGTTTTTTGAATTCCAGATTTGCCTTTTACAAGGTTTTCCCAGTTTTCATCGGCTGAAAATCCCAAAGGTGTTACGCAATTATAATCGGTAATAAAGATTTCTTTTTTCATGCTAAACCCATTTTTTCTCTCCAGTTTTGGAAAAATTCTGGCGCATACAAACATAAATTGCCTTCAGCATCCAAAAAAACTTGAGTAGTTTCTCCCTTGCAAACCAATTTTTTATCATCATTAAAAATTTGATACTGATAAATGAGTTTTGCCGCTGTGGAGTTGATATAAGTGGTTTCTATTGTAAAAGTTTCACCATATCTTAATGGTAAATAATGTTCTGTAGAAGTTTTCACAATGGGCGTAGTAAATCCAGAGTTTTGGATGTCTAAATATGTGAGCCCGTGTTGTCTTCCAAAAGCTTCTCTTCCATCCTCGAAATAGACAATATAATGTCCATGCCAAACAATTCCTAAGGGATCGGTCTCGTTAAAGCGAACTCTGGCTTCTTCAATGCAAACCAAAGATTGGTTAAACGGAGATTCTTTTTCTTTCATACAAAATAGAAATGGTGATGGTTACAATGTAAAACAAAAGTAAGAGAATTAATTCTTTTGAAACAGAAAATACATTTCCGTGTCTGAGAATAATGTTGTAGTAAGCGTTTAAGCCCCAATTCATAGGTGAGAATTTTGCTACATATTGCATAAATTCGGGCATCAGAAATACGGGAACCCAAATTCCACCAATAGCAGCTAAAACCACTACAGAAGTCGCTCCAAAAGGAGCAGATTGTTCTTGAGTGTTGGCTAAAGTTCCGATTAAAATTCCGAAACCTATGGCTGCTAAACCCGAAAACAGGGTGATAATAATTAGAGAAAACATTTTCCCCGAAACTTCAAATTGTGATAAACCGATTAATGGGAATAAATACATACCAATGGCTACCATTAATAAAAATTGAATGACACAAATAATAAGGTAGGTGAATGTTTTTCCTAAAACAGCGATGTAATAAGGGGTTGGACTAATTCTTAGCCTCAAACTCGTCCCTTGAGATTTTTCTTTCACCAAATTAATGGATAATGGTACTACTATAAAAAATATGGCAAAAAGCGCCCACGCAGGAACGTTATGTTGTACAGATGTCGGTAAAATCTCTTTTTTTCCAAGGTTGGGAGTGATTTCTTTATAAGTAATTAAGTCTTTATTTTGATCTAAATTTTCCGAAGTTCCCAATTGGGTTTGAAAAGATTTATAGATTTTTTCGTTTTCAATTTTGAAAATCATTTTACTTATGGAAGTCATTACGGAATTCTTGAAACCTTTATTGGTAGCGGGATCAAAGTATAAATGGATTACTTTTTTCTGAGGAATTAATTTTTTAGTTGAAGAAGAATCACCTTCTAAACCAAAAGAACTGACAATGGTTTCAACTTTATCATCAATTATTGCATTCAGGTTTTTTGTTAAATCCTTAGGAATAACAATTGCCATTTGATATTTCCCTGAAAAAACGGCTTCTTTGGCGGTTTCTTCGTTGTAATTGGTGAGTAAATCAAAGGCTTTACTGGCTTTAAGTTCGTTTTCAATATTTCTTGAAACCTCGTCTTTATCGTTATCTACATAAATGACAGGGATTTTTGTTCCCTCTAAATTTTTAAAGGAAGAGTCCTGAATTAAAGTAATGGTAACAATGAGCAAAAGAGGCATTACAAAAATAATGACGATGCCACCCAGGTCTCTTTTTAGTAACAATACTTCTTTGATGAAGTTTCTCCACAATTTATAAAGCATCTCTTAATTCTTTACCAGTTAACGAAATAAAAACATCTTCAAGGTTATCTGCATTGGATGTTTTTGCGATAAGTTCCTCTGGAGAACCGTTTGTAAGGATTTTTCCACTGTCGATAATGGCAATTTGTGTACAAAACTCTTGAGCTTCAGAAAGGTGATGTGAGGTGTAAATAATACAAGTTCCTTTTTGATTAAGCTCTTGAAGGAAATCGATAATTACTTTTTTAGATTGCACATCTACACCAACCGTAGGTTCGTCTAAGAAAAGCACTTTGGGGCTGTGAAGCGTTCCTGCAATGAGGTTGCAACGGCGTTTCATTCCGCCTGAAAAATGTTCTATTTTTTTATCAGCAAATTGTGAAAGTCCCATTCTTTCTAATCCAATTTCAATATCCTTTTTTAGTTGTTGATGTTTTAAACCATACAAGCTTCCAAAAAACATCAAATTTTCTCTAGCGGTTAAAGTAGGGTAGAGTGCATATTCTTGTGGGACAATACCAATAATTTGTTTGATTTTTGTGCTGTCGTGTTTAAAATCTAAACTATCAATACTGAAAGTTCCAGAAGTGGGTTTTATAATCCCTGAAAGCATAGAGATAAGTGTTGTTTTCCCAGCTCCATTGGGGCCGAGAATTCCAAAAACTTCCTTTGGATGGATATTTAAAGAGATATCATTAACAGAAAAGTCTTCTGCATTCTGATATTTTTTATAGAGGTTTTTAATGCTGATAATTTGTTCTTCCACCTTCGATACATCATTTTTTCGGGTGCAAAGTAACGAAGAAATTTTAATATGGTTTTTTAATAATCCTAGCTCCAAATTTTAGTAAAAAATCACTTAAAAATGTTATACAAAAAATAGAAATTTTTAATCATTTCAGATTATTCAAACTTGTATCCAGATTCTTTATCAAAATTAATCCTGTCCTTTTCAGACATTCTATCTCTTAGTAGACGAATTGTAGACCCTCCTTTTAATACATTTCCTTCAAAATACATCCAATCAGAGATTTCACTAAGTTCGATTTCTACAATGTCATCTTGTTTAACCAATTTTGTGAAAGCGGGAATATTATTTATTATACCAGAATATTTATTTTTTCTTTGCTAAATATAATGGGTGAAATCCATATAAACTCATCACCCTCATCACTTGGAAATGCTTTTTTAACTGCAAAGTTTTTGAAGTTAGGATTTTCACTTTTCATTGCTTCCTCAAACTGCTTGATATTTTTTTTAGCGCTTTCCATTGCATTTATCATCTCCTTGTCTAATGCATCAACCTCATATATGAAATTTTCAAAAGGTTTCCTCTTTTCAACTTTTATGTTGTCTTTACTATTTAGTATTTGTCCTCCACAAAATGTAAAAAGTAATATTAATGAGAGGGAGAATATCTGTTTCATTTTTTTGTCTTTTTATAAACTGCCTAATAAAGAATTTAAAAATATTTTTCTACATTAAATTCTCCCGTAACTTCAAAAGCCACAAACCCTGCATTATTTACATATTTTGTAGCTTTTAAATTAGGTCGACAAACTTCGATAAAATCATCTTTATGTTTTTTTGCGAATAATTTTTTTTCAAATTTATCTTTTTTACCTATATCTTTTTCTGTATAATGGATAATGCCATTTTTTATAGTTCCATTAACATAATAATAAGTTTCTTTAAATGGACTAACACTTCTTTTTCTCGTTTTTATATTATTTTCAACAATTTCAAAATCTCCAAAATATTCAACTTTAATAGGTTCTAATACCTTTAACACTCCATTTTCAGGGAAACTTAAAATTTTGCTATCCATGTCTAAATCAAACGTACTTAAATAAAAATTTTCATCATCAGAATATATCTTAAACTCAACAGATTGCGGTGTTATATTATAAACATTACCCGTTGTGCATTTAGCACAAATTAATTTTTATTTTGTTTAAACTTTTTTTGAAAACGAAAAAAAATATATACTGAATAATTGTAAAGGACGTTATTTTTAACGCAATTCTCGTTGCTAAACCTTGGAACGTTTTTGCTAAATTAATATGAATTAAAAATTGTCCGTTTAATTGAGAAATTGCGGTTTCGATTCGTTTTTCTAATCTTGGATTTTGCTTTAGAGAATG
>JAEWOR010000056.1 GCA_023399595.1 Bacteroidota bacterium
CATTCTCTAAAGCAAAATCCAAGATTAGAAAAACGAATCGAAACCGCAATTTCTCAATTAAACGGACAATTTTTAATTCATATTAATTTAGCAAAAACGTTCCAAGGTTTAGCAACGAGAATTGCGTCAAAAATAACGCCTTTTACAATGATTCAGTATCTAAATTTTTTCGTTTTCAAAAGAAGTTTAAACAAAACAAAAATTAATTTGTGCTAAATGCACAACGGGTTGGTTTTAGAATTTTCTGCAAGAATTATTTTTAATCGATTAATTTTCATAGGATGTTATTAGATTAACATTTGGTGATAAATTTAATTAAAATTTCAATAACTTGAAATTTTGTTTTTTACCAATTCACCCATGTTTTTAAAGTTTTAATTTTACCAAACTTTCTTTAAATTTGATGAGCTAAAAAACACAAATGCAAAAAATAAGTCTGTCTAAAAAGGAAATCCAAAATAGGCTCAATACCCTTAGAGTAAAACCTAAAGGATTAGAACCCCGTAAATATGGGATTACTACAAAATACTTTATTCAAAGTGAGAGTAAATGGGATAAAAGGATTGATTACGAAACCACTGTTAGGATGAATATCAATAATGGAATTGGAGAAATAGAAATCAATAAAGAAAATATTTTTTATAATCAACACGAACCAGATTTGATTAACGAAATTTTCTCTAATGCTATTACACTTGATGGCTTGCAAACCAAAAATCAATTTTGCCAAGGTTTGTTATTAGATGAAGGGCAAAAACACACCGAACATAAAAATGTTTTTCAAGTAGAAAAAGTGTATTCTGCTTTTCATGATGGTAAAGCTTATCCTACTTATGCTGACGATGATCACCAACGTCAGCAAAAAGAAGCGGGAATTGCCACAACAGAAGCAAATAAACATGATACTGATGTAAGAAAATCTGATAAAACCGCATCAAATCCTTCTGCTGCACAACAATGGAAAGATGGTGTAGATTATAAAATTGTAAGCGATAAAGAAATTACTTTAAAGCTTAGGTATTTGTATAATAAGATTTTTTTAGAAGGTAATATACGAAATAAATATGCCGCTGATATTGTAAATAATTTATGGTTATTCAATTATTTCATTCTCAATGAAGGAAAATCACAAACTCATTTCTTACCAATAAGAACTTGTAGATATCCTAACCAGATTGCGAAGATTAAAGTTTATCCTGATATTAGCTGGACATTTCATCTCAATTATGGAATGAAAAATCCATTATATTATCGAGATACATGGGTGCAGATTAGGCAACATAGAGTTGATGATGCCGTAATTAAAGCTCAAGCAGTTGATATTGATGGATAGGATGGAAATATTGAAACAGAATTTAAACTTTCTATTGAAGCTAAATGGAATGGTACAGAAACCGCAAAGGTATGGCGGATTGGAGGAACGACAAGCCGACCTCCTGTGTGCGGTGACGAAACAGTATGGATATGCTTGCATAACCATATTGGGGGAAGGAACTGGAGAAGGAGGGATTCAGAGTAAGGAAGAAATGGCAAAAACGGGTAAATAAGCCCGCAAAAAAATGATGCTTTACTTCAGATTCAAGAACCAAGAAATAAAACGTAAATGTGATGAGCGGAGGGAAATATAGCTGTATGACTGCATGACGGAAGCAGCTTTTCTTTATGTTCATTTTGGCTTGATCCAAAACGAACCAAAAAATCAAGGCTTTAAAGACATCGCTAAAAATGGCTTATCCTTTTCTAAAAGAATCCAAACTCACTTCGTTCAAACAAGGATTCTTTCTTTTGCCTTGCTATTAAGCCATTTTTTTAGCGCAATTTCTTTAGAGGCCGGGTAAGAATGACTGCATTTTCAATTATAAAAAAGCTGCTGTAGGAAGAAAGGAATACGGCTATGCGCGTAAGTGAAAGGCCGAAGGTCGGCAGCCAATTTATTAAAAACTTAATGCCAATAAAAGAATTGGCTAAGGAAATGGAAAGCATTTTACTATAGGCAAGGGACTACTCTATCTGCATCCTATTTGTGCAACCTATACATTGGGTGGGTGGGTTAAAAAGCGTTGGCAAGGAAAGGCAGTGAAAGGCTATGCCTGAAACGAGGAGAAGCATTTAACATAACGCCACATTATAGGCACAACACGTTGGCAGTTGCAGGAGCCCTTCGGCTGGCTCAGGACAGGCGAGCGGAAGCAATCCCCGAAGCGCAAGGCTGTGCGTATAATGTTTGTTATGTTATTTGCTGGGGGGCAAGAATAATTGGAAAAACACTAATCGCTCCAAAATGACATTCGAATTCTATCATCAAACAGATCAGGATTATCCTTTATATTACCAATTACTTCATAGGAATAATGAGGTGATTCTAATGACGATGAACCATCTCTACTAAGTAATGAAAATTTTTCATTTTCAAATACCACTAATTCAATCTCTGAAAAACTAGATGTACTATTTCCATATAAAACTTTTAAAATATCACCTTCAAATATTTCAACACCTAATTTATCATTAATTCCAGTTGATTTTTTAACTGATTTTTCCATTTAAATTACATTTATATATTCAACGTATAAGCGATTGAACGTCCACCACCTGTTTGAGTGAAGGCTCCAATATCCACTAAATGTTGCAAATCTCTTGTGGCTGTTGCCTTGGATGTTTTATTAATGGAAATGTATTTTTTAGCAGTCATGCCTCCTTCAAAACCATTTTCTCCTTGATCTAACATTTTATGGATCGCTTTTAATTCTCGTTCATTTAACTCTTCTTTGAATTGATCAAAAAAAGCGGTTTTCTTCAGCGTAAATAAAACTACTTGTTTAGAATCCGATAAAGCATCTTGAAGAATTTCACAGAAGTACATCATCCAATGATCTATTTCTAAACTTCTTTGGGCTGAATTCAGTTCGTTATAATAACTCGATTTAGACTTTTCAATAGATTTAGAAATACTGATGAATACAGGCGATTCTAACTTTTCAGCTAAGGCTTTTTCAGCAATCGCACGCCCTATTCTACCGTTTCCATCTTCAAAAGGATGTAAGGTTTCAAAATATAAATGAGCTAAAGCTGACAATAACATTCCTTCACCAATTTTACCAATAGTTTCCGCTTTAAAATCATTATACCACTTGATGAAATTAGGAATTAATTGGGGTAAACCTTTTGAAGGAGGCGCTTCGTAATGAATTATAAAATCACCATATTTTCCTGAAACCACTTGCATCGGTTCTGTTCCAGAACGAAATTGACCTGCATTGATTCCTTTTTCGGCGTTCATTAAAATAGAATGCCAATTCAATAAAAGTTCTTCGGACATTGATTCTTGGAAGGTATTTTGAACCTCTATCATTAAATGTGCAATGGCATTGGCTTTTTGATTTCTATTATTTTGATGAAAATCCTTAATCCCTAAATTGGCTTTCAGAGACGACATAACATCTTCACGGCTAAAATATTCCCCTTCAATTTCCGACGTTTTTAAAGCCTCCGAAAGTAAAACTTCTGCAAAAACATCTTGTTTAGATTCTTGAGAAAAGCTTAGTAGCATTCCGTTTAGTTCGCCCAAATCATGAGCAAACTGCTGAATTAAAGGAAGTAATTTCTGTTGATTAAACGTGAATTTTGGGAAGTCTTTATGTTGCCAAATATAGTTCATGAGCCGAATAAATTGGTTAATCGGCTCAAATATACTAAAAATATTGAGCCGATTAAATTGATTAATCGGCTCAATAATTAAATTTTCTAAATAATATAAAACTTACAGACCCTTATTATCCTCTTTCACTTAACTCATTAGCTAACATCTCCGCTTGTTTCAATACAGTTTCAGTCGCTAATAATTGCATATCGGGTGGATATCCATATTTACGTAATAATCGTTTTACAGCAACTTTTAGTTTTGCTCGTACACTTTCTTTAATGTTCCAATCGATGCTTGCGTTTTGTTTTATTGTGTTGGTTAATTCCACTGCTAATTCACGTAAGCGATCTTTTTGAATTAACTCAATCGCACTATCATTATTAGCTACGGCAGTGTAAAAAGCATACTCGTATTCTGTTAAGCCCAACTTTTTAGGTTCGCTATCTAACTCGACAATATCTTTACTTAAATTGATCAGCTCATCAATAACTTCAGCAGCTGTTAGAATCTTATTGTGGTAGCGATTTATTGACTGCTCCAACATTTCCAATAACTTTTTACTTTGTACTAAATTGGATTTTGATCGGGATTTTATTTCATCATTCAATAATTTTTTCAAGACTTCCAACGCCACATTTTTATGTTGCATATCTTTCAATTCCATTAAAAACTCATCGGATAATATAGAAATATCAGGTTTCTTAATTCCTGCTGCATCAAACACATCTATCACTTGATCAGAAACCAAAGCTTGATCAATCACTTGTCGAATGGTTGTTTCAATCTCTTCATCTGTTTTGCCCGATCCTGTAGTATCAAACTTTGCTAACCTTGCTTTAACGGCTTGGAAGAATGAAATTTCATCTTTAGCATCCATTGCTTGATCATGCGGTATAGCAATAGCAAATGCTTTTGATAAAGCGGTTACTTCATTAATGTATCTTTTCTTGCCATCCTCTAGGCCTAAAATATGATCTTCGGCTGCTAAAATCATGGACAGTTTTTTAGATGTATCGGCATCAAAATAATCTTCATAAGGGAAACCATGATACATGGCCGAAATCACTTCAATTTTTTCTAACATCAAAGTTACTGCCTGTTCTTGTGCTACTGCTGGATCTCCTTTACCTCCCGCATCTGAATAGAAAGCTAAGGCTTTTTTCAAATCGGAAGCAATCCCTAAATAATCTACGATTAATCCTCCGGGTTTATCTTTATACACACGATTTACACGAGCAATCGCCTGCATCAGGTTATGCCCTTTCATAGGTTTGTCGATATACAAGGTATGCATACTAGGAGCATCAAAACCTGTTAGCCACATATCACGAACAATCACTAATTCTAATTCATCATTAGGGTCTTTCATTCGTTCGGCCAGCATTCTACGTTGCTCTTTTGTTGTATGGAATTTAGCTAATTCAGGACCATCAGAAGATGCAGAAGTCATAATGACTTTAATCTTTCCTTTCTTCAAATCATCCGAATGCCATTCGGGTTTAATAGCAACTATCGCATTATACAAATCCGCCGCAATACGACGACTCATCGACACGATCATTCCTTTCCCTTGAAACACTTCCTGACGTTGCGTAAAATGACCGACAATATCAGCAGCTATATTTTGAACACGTTGTTTCCCGCCAATCAAGGCTTCTAACTGTGTCCATTTACTTTTGGCTTTTTGAGTGGCTGTTAGATCTTCTTGATCCAATTCATCATCCAGCTCATCTACTAATTCCTTACCTTCTTCGGTTAGTTTTACTTTGGCTAATCTACTTTCATAGAAAATACGAACCGTTGCACCATCTTCTACAGCTTGTGCAATGTCATAGATATCGACATAATTACCAAATACTGCTGGTGTATTGACATCCGTACTTTCAATAGGTGTTCCTGTAAAACCTAAATACGTCGCATTGGGTAAGGCATCACGCATATACTTGGCAAATCCATACACGATTTTTTTACCAATTACATTACCGTTCTCATCCTTATCATCAACTGTTTTTGCACTAAAACCATACTGTGTACGGTGCGCCTCGTCTGCTATGACAATAATGTTTTCTCTAGCCGATAGCGTTTCAAAAACGTTACCTTCTTCCGGTTGAAATTTTTGTATCGTTGTAAAAATTACGCCTCCTGAATTTACCTTCAATAGGTCTTTTAACTGTTTGCGATCGGTTGCTTGAACAGGATCTTGACGCAACAATTGCTTCGATGCTGCAAAAGTGTCGAATAACTGATCGTCTAAATCATTACGGTCAGTGATCACTAAAATTGTGGGGTTATCTAAGGCTAATACAATTTTACCTGTATAAAACACCATAGACAACGATTTACCCGAACCTTGTGTATGCCAAACCACACCACCTTTACGGTCGCCTTCGGGTTGATTTTTCACACCAGGTAAACCATAGCTTTCAGGAGATTCATTTAATAAATTCCCTAATGTTTGTTTTGAGATAAAACCAGAAGCTCTTTTGGTTGATTCTACCGCACGATTTACTGCATAATATTGGTGATACGCTGCTAATTTCTTTACTGTTTGAACGGTAACAATACCTTCAGCGTCTTCTTTTCTAAATTTCTCAAAAACCACAAAATGTCTAACCAAATCCAATAATACGCTTGGCTGCAACATTCCTTTAATCAATGTTTCTAATTGGCTGATTTGTTTAGATGCTTCTGAAATGCCATCAGTTGTTTTCCAAGCCATAAAACGACTCAAACCTGCTGAAATCGTTCCTGCTTTCGCTTCCAATCCATCGGAAATAACCGAAAAAGCATTGAAAGTAAACAAAGATGAAATCATTGCTTTGTAGGTTTCTATTTGTCGGAAGGCAGACTGAATGGTGGTTTTATCATCCGTAGCGTTCTTTAATTCGATCACAACCAATGGTAAGCCATTGACAAAAAGAATGATGTCTGGTCTTTTATTAACTCCGTTTTCTACGATTGTGAATTGATTGACTACTAAAAATTCGTTGTGTAATGGATTTTCAAAATCTATTAAAAACACACGATCTCCACGTTCTTGCCCATCTACACGTTTGGTGACCGGAATACCTTCCGTTAGTAAACGATGAAAGGTTTCGTTGTTGGATAAAACATCAGGCGAAGCAATACGCAAAGTTTGCTTTACTGCATCTTGTTGTGCATCTGTAGGAATCGTTGGATTGATACGACGAACCGCATTTTCCAATCGTTGTTTTAACACCACTTCTTCAAATGATGTTCTTTCTATATCCCCTGCATCAGGAGCTAAATGAACCCCATTGATATACGTATACCCCTGTTGCTCTAATAATGCTATAGCGAGTTGTTCTATTTCGTTTTCGGTCATGGTTGATTGGTTACATATTAGTTAACTTAACTGAGGTTTAATTTTTTGAAAAAATTTCTCCCTACAGAGTAGTGAATTAATCCTTTTTTCTGTAATCGCCCTATAATTATAGCTGGATGCGTTACAAAACGTTCTGCAAATACTTTTACATCTTCCTCATAAATTACATCATTTGCTAACACTTCAGCTTCTTCTTCTTCTGAAAACGTCCATTTTATTGCAAATTCATCTGCCTCTTTTTCTTTTTGTTTATCGTAATCAGAATATTCTATATCTTCTAAAAAGATCTCTTTTTTACCGTGTAATAAAACGTGTCCAACCTCATGGAAAAAGGTAAACCAGAAACGATCGTTTTGGTTATAACGTCCTGTTAATTGGATTACTGGATGATTATTTATCCAACGAGTTGCTCCACTAATAGGTGCTTGTTTTACACAAGGCGTATAAATAATTTTCACACCCGCTTTTAAACACAATTGCTGTAATTGCACAAAGAAATCTTGTGGATGTATTGCCATTACTTTTTTAATTTTAGGCAATTGCTCTAGCAACAATTGCTTATCAAAAGCTGGCGCTTCCATGCTATTGGCTTGTAGTTCACCTTGACGTATCCAAGCTGATAAGGCATGAGGATTTTTAGTATTGTGCAATGAAATTCTAAAAGCAACCTTTAATTGTTGCTTATAGAAATATTCTTCCCAAGCTTCAGACGAGCTTAATCCAAAGTACTTAAATAAGTGTACAACTTTTTCTTCAACTTTGGTTGTCGGAATTACCCAACCCAATTTAGCCATTTCAGCATATGGAAAAGCACGTGCCCAATCTTTTGCTAAGGCTATAACAGATTGTCGTTTTTGGCGGGCAATATATTCATCGTATTCGTATTGCTGTTTTAACCAAAATCGTGCAGGAATTTGTAAAACATCTTCAAACAAAATAGCCATATCAGAAGTAATGGCGCTTTCTCCTTTGAGTACAGCATTAATCGTTTTTTCGGGTTTACCTGTCCGAATAGCAAATTCTTTAGGTCCCATGTTTATTTCTTCTAATTTTTCAGCTAAAGTTTCTCCAGGGTGGAATGCGATATCTAGAATGAATTCATTTTGTGGTATCATAATTTACTTCTTTAAGTGTTATTAATGATAATCTTTAATTTCGATAACCTCTACTCCAAGTATTTCTACCCAAATATATTTACCGTGTTCATCTGTAGGAATAGGGTTTTCATGTGGCTTAAAAATTAAGCGATAGGGATGATCCAAGTCGCATGCCCATTGTCCTTTTCTGTCACCAACGAGTTCATGGAATCGTCCCGGCAAATGCCTTACGTCTTCTAATGTTTCTGCAACTCTCAAATCAGATAAACGTTGAAGTAACTTTTTACCTCTAAGCTGCCCTAATTCCTGAAAACATTTTCTTTGATCGTTAGCTATTTTTTTTAATTTTTTATCACCAAATGTTATATTCACTGCAAAGATATAATTTTAAATTATTTTAAGTAACACTTTCTGTAAATTATTTTATAAACTACATAAATCTTTATCCGTACTTTATCACTCATTTACTTGATTAAGAAAACGTAACGAAGTTTAACTTTTTACACTTATAATTATTTCTAAATTTCGTTTTCGGTCATTTCTACTATTCTTTAATTGAATATTTTTTTTCTCTTAGCTTGAATGCAATATTTCCTCCTTCAAGAACTTCACACACATGCTCACGTATTCCTTGGCTTTCTAAAACTTCCTCTTTCTCACTTAATTTTGGAAACGTATGTTCTAAACTACCACTTACGTATTGAAATTTCTTATTCTCATTATTGATGTTTTTTTCTCCATGTTGATTCGCACAAATAACTAATTCGCTATCCGCACCGACAACAATATTTGGATTATGAGTTGCCACAATAACCTGTCTAAATTTTTTCTTATTACGCAAATACTGTACAAGGTTGTTGTAAATTGCTCGATTATCTAAATCATCTTCTGGTTGATCTATTAAAATAGGACAGTTTTTGTCACTAAAATCCAAGAGAAGCTTAAGCACGACAAATGCTTTTTTACCATCAGACATCTTTTTAAAATCGTCACCTTCATATTCTATATCATAGCTAAGACTAAAAAAGTTGGTTGACAACAAAGAAGTCATAAGGCTTTGATTATTGTAACCTCCTTTTAATGTTAGTTGGTTTGCTTCAAGTTTATCAAAAAGATTAAATTGATGAGATTCGAAACTATTAAAATCAACATAACTGTATTCTGCTAAATCTCTATTTGCAGAACCTTGTAAGTTTAATCCAGCATTTAAAATAGATTTATATTGTTCTCCTTCGAATTTATATTTTCCAATAATTGCCAACCCATCTTGACTATTTGAAAGATTTCCTAAAAGATTTGTTATTTTTTCATAAAATGATTTATGAGCTAAAGTAATCTTAGTTTTGACTTCACTTACCTGCTGTTTCAGATTAGTTATTTCGGATAATAAAGTCGTTATTTCAAATAATTTGTCTGTTTGATTTTTAATTTTAGCTTCATAATCAGAGAGTTGAGTATTATCTTTATAAGCTTGAAGAACTTTTAGATAAACTACATCTTTTGATAATTCTTCAATTTCTTGAATTGCTCCATCATTGGTTGTTTTCTCTAAAGCAAGCAACCTTTCTAATTCCTCCGTCCATTTTCTTTGGGCATCAGCTTTGATGGTATCTAAAGAAGTAGTAATTGCAGCCTTTACATCTTCAGTTAGAGATATTAACTCATAATCAAGGTTATCTTTAATTATATTTATAGACTTCAGCTTATCAATTAATCCAACATCCTTTGTAATAGATTGAATTCGTTGTTTACATTTTTCAATAGATGTTTTTACTTGTTCGTAATGTAATTTTTCTTCGTCTGTTATTGCCGTAACAGAAAGCTTTATCAACTCTCCCTTGAGCTTTGCAATTTCGTCCTCTATACCCTTTTTGTCACCTTTGTCTCTAACTTTACTTTCCTTTTCTTGAATATCTCTTATCAGTAAAAAATAATCACTTACAAAACCAGCTATTGCCTTTGAATTATCGGTAACAAACCGCTTATATTCATCAAGAATTGGTTCTTTACCTTTTTGAATTAAGATGTCATTTACGATTTTATTAAGTTCAGATTCATTTCGAGCTATTTTATGCATATACCCTTGCTCGAAATACTCAACCTCTCTATTATTCTCTTCTTGGCCGTCCTTCCAAATTACTTTTATTGTATCGGAGATTTCTTTTACATACTTTTGATAGCCTGAATCCGAATATTCAATAGCTCTCGTTGTTTTTACTTTTGTTGCTATAGCACCGAGTAAAACAGACTTCCCTGAAGATCTACCTCCGATAATGGAATTAAGATTTTGATTTAAATGGATTTTATTATTGAAAATAGAATCATTTATAATTTCTATATGATCTATAATTTGATAGCCCGTTTTTTCTTGCGGCTTGCTTGCTTGAATTAAAACTCGATCCTCTGGTTCATAAATTACTTGTTTTAATCCTTCAAAAGTAGGGTCAGCTTTAATCCAACAAAACCTATTTAAATCCGGAACACATATTTTTTTACCATCTTTAGAGCCATGATAATCGGAGCCATGTAAACATGGCTTTAGACTTCCATACTTTTGTTTTATTATTTCTTCGCTATCTACACCTTTTCCAAGAAAATAAATTTTATCATTAGGTTGAGCAGAAAATATAAAGTGAACACCTGAGTAAATTATTTCACGAATACCTTGAATATCTTTAATACCCGAAGCACCATCTCCACTATTATTTGAAACTCCTATTATTATATTCTCTTTTATTCGATCTGATAAGCTATTATAAATTTCGAAGAATTTATCATAACTAATTGCGAACTCATTTAATCCCTTTTTAAAGGCTTCTTCATCACTATAACTTGAATTTGCTTTACGTCCCAGTCGAATTAAATCTTCTCTTTTACAGGTTAATTTATCAGGACCAAACTCAAATTTATATAGAAACCTTTCTATTTCTTCTACATCTAAAACTTCAGTATTAGGAATTATATGAAGGTTAATTTTTCTATTATCATTAGTGACAGGTGTTATTCTTAATTCAATATTCGGTAATATTAAATCAAACTGTGATAGCTCGTTAGATCTACTCAACACTAATTTATATGCTTCTAAAGAAAAATAATCAGTAATTCCTAAAACAGTAATATCGTTAACAGTTTTAAGTTCATCTATAAAACGATTTTGCTTATCAAGCAAATCATTTCCTTCATATTGATCATTTTTCGCACATGTATATATACTTGGGGCGTGAAAATGTAAGTCCCATTTACGCCATTCTGATCCTTTATGATATTTATTAATATGCTCACTCATAATTTAGTTTTTCACCCGTACCTCACCACTCATTAACTTAGGTAATAAGGTATCGCGAAGTTTAGAAAGAGAGTTGATTTGATTATTATTAAGCTGAATCTTATCTAATATAGGAGTCATTTGAAATGTCATTTTTTCAATTTCATCATTATCAGGAATTAAAACCATAGCTTCATCTAAATCACTTCTCTTTATGTGTCCCATTGTAGTAGCGTGACTTTGAGCAATAGAAATAAATTCTCTTAAATGTTGTTTACACCAGAAGTAATAAAACCATTTTGGAAATTCTTCTGAAGTAACTTTAAATAAATGCTGATTTAAAATACAATCTTCACCATTCCAAATTTTAACCATTAAAGAAGCTGACCATGCAAAAATTACATCTCCATTTCTAATAATATATTCAGGTTTAACGTCGGTTGTAGCCCAATCTGAATTTTCAGAAATTCCCGATGTTAAATCTTTAATCTTTAAAACAGGTAATCGATTAATACTATCTTTTGGTGGAAATTTTTGACAAGCTAATCCATTTAAAAAATTGGCAATTGAACTCAAAGGTCTTTCCTCCCAATCCTCTTTTGCTTCTTCAATAAACCACTGACGGAATAAAGTTTCCGCTAAGGTCTCTAAGGTTTGGTTTTGTTGGTGTAATAAGTCGATTTTATCATCCAAACTCGACAATGCCGATGCAATGGCTTTTTGCTCGGGAAATGGGGGAAGTTGGAGTTCGAAATTTTTAATAGCATCTTTATCACCTCTTGGCATTTTAGCTCCTTTAGAAGTAAGAACGGTATATTCTGTAAATTCAGGATTACATAATATATAGTAAAGAAATTTTGAAAATATATCTTCCTTAGCTCTAAAAGTTAATACATCTTGAGAGACCGTACCATCAAATTTAGCATACCATACTTTTTTAAAATAGGTTCTGATATTCGAAAATAATATATCATCCTTAAAAAAAGAATTTACTGTATTTGTAGTTGGTAACTTTTCAGCATTTTGAACACCTCCAAAATCATTAATCATATTTTCGGTTGAAATATAATTTTCTAAAGTAGCATTCTGAATAGATGTTTTAGTTGAAATTATATTACAAATATCAGATAGTTTATATTCTGTCCAATTCCTATTCTCCATCATTCTCCTTTTTATTCTTCAACTGTTTCGCTTGCTGTCTTTCCAATTTTTTAACACTATCCACAGTTGGTAAATCTTCGGGCATGGTTCCTCCTAATTCTTCTATCGTTTTACGCACTTTTTTACCTACTTCAAAATGAGCTTTATTGGCATTGGTTTTCCCTTGAATATTTTCTCTACGTAATTTTTCTTCTGCTTGAGTAGCACGGAAAAGGTTGGCAGCTAATTCTGTACTTCCCATGTGATCTAAGATTTGCTGACTTTTCTTTAAACCCTTTTTAGCATGAATACCTTTTGCATCTAGGCCACCATATAAACCCATATATCCGTGATTTTGGAAAATCGCATAATCAAGAGGCTGAATAACGCCTGCATCTTTAGCAGCCGCAGCTAATTGGGTGTTGTGTTTAGCTAATTCGGCACGTAAGAATAATCTTCTTTCGTCTTCAGTAGATAAACTGTTGTATTGATCCATTTGTTGGATCTCTTGAATACGTGTCTGTATAGCAAAATAGGTCTGTCCTTGTGCCACTATTTCTTTTGAAGGATCCGCATTTTGTACAATTAAGTACGAAGCATAACGAGATAATTTTACGCTTTCTACCTCACGTTGAGCTCCTTTGGCTAGTGCTATCATTTCGAGGATGTCCTCGAAATGATCCATTGTATTTTGCCCACTGTTTACACAAGCTTCTTTCGCTCTATTAATTACTGGGATGAAGTGACGGTATTCAGAATATTCTAAGACTTTGGATAGGTCACGTGCACTCCAATATTCATTACCATATTCATCAACTTTTTTTAATTGTTCAAATACAGTTTGTGTATCATTTGATAATTCTTTAGCCATGGATGTTAATTTTTAAAAGGTTTTCCGCTATAACCGCATTCAATTCAGCTTCTTTAGCCAATTGACTTTCCAAAGTCGCTTTTAAATCTGTAAAACGTTCCACAAAATTAAAATCGTCTTCTTCATCTGGTAAACCTACATAACGCCCAGGTGTTAATACATAATCTAACTCTGCTACTTTAGACGCAGGAACCGAAGCACAGAAACCTGCTACATCTTCGTATTGTCCGCCTACATTGCGCCAATTGTGATAAGTAGAAGCAATTAAGTCGATATCTTCTTTGCTCAACTCACGGTTTCTACGGTTGATCAAATGCCCGAGATTACGCGCATCGATAAACAAGATTTCGTTTTCGGTGTTACGAAATTTTGGATTCGGTACTTTCTTACGGCGCATAAACCACAACGCCGCAGGAATTTGCGTATTCAGGAACAACTTAGCTGGTAAGTTGACAATACAGTCGATTAATCCTTCTTCGATTAAGTTTTTACGGATTTCTCCTTCCCCCGAAGTTTTAGACGTTAAGGCTCCTTTTGCTAATACCACACCCGCTTGTCCTGTTGGTGCTAAGTGATGGATGAAATGTTGCAACCAACCAAAGTTGGCATTACCTACAGGCGGTGTACCAAACTGCCAACGCGCATCGTTACGCAATAAATCACCCGACCAATCGCTCACATTAAACGGAGGATTGGCGATGATATAATCAGCTTTTAAATCTTTGTGCGCATCGTTTAAAAACGAACCTTCCGAATTCCATTTAACTTGCGAACTATCGATGCCACGAATAGCTAAGTTCATCTTTGCTAAACGCCATGTGGTTTGATTAGACTCTTGTCCGAAAATCGAGATATCATCAATACGACCTTGACGATCTGTTACAAATTTCTCCGACTGCACAAACATCCCCCCCGAACCACAACATGGATCGAATACACGACCTTTGTAAGGTTCTAACATTTCGACCAATAACTCTACTACCGAACGAGGTGTGTAGAACTGTCCTCCCTTTTGACCTTCAGCTAAAGCAAACTGCCCTAAGAAATATTCGAACACGTGACCTAATACATCGGCAGAACGCTCTTGCGTATCGCCAAAGTCGATATTACCAATTAAGTCGATCAAATCTCCTAAGCTGGTAGGATCCAAATTTTGTTTAGCATATACTTTTGGTAAGATTCCTTTTAGTTGTGGGTTTTCTGCTTCAATAGCATCCATACCATCGTCAACAATTTTTCCAATAGTTGTTTGTTTTGCACTTGATTGTAAAAATGACCAACGCGCAGATGGTGGAACGAAAAACACGTTTTCTGCTGTATATTCTTCTCTGTCTTCAGGATCAGCACCTTGATTAATTTGTTCTGTTAATTCTGCGTGTAATTTCTCAAACGCAATAGATATATATTTTAAGAATATTAAACCTAAAACCACATCCTTATATTCGGCTGCATTAATATTTTTACGCAGTTTATCAGCTGCTTTCCATAACGTTTTTTCTATGGTTTCTTGAACTTCTTCTTTTTTCTTTTTCGCCATTTGCTTTACTTAATTTTATAAAATAATTTAATTGCTAAATATACAACCTGCAATCGAAAGTAAAAAGAGGAAAACCGTAAATGCGTAAGAACGTAAGAGAAAATCTGTAAAAAGATATTTTTATTTTTCAGTAGTGAAAAAAACTATTTTAAACGAGGTAATTAAGGCAAAGTAAGGAAGTGAGCTTCGTGGTTTGCACTATTCTACTCTATTTCAGCATTTTTTTTTGGAGTAAAAAAATAAAAAAGTGTTTTGTGAAAAATCAGTTACGTTACTTACTGCCATAAATTACTAAAAAGTAGGGCAAAAAAGAAAATTTACAACTCACTTTAAAAAGGTAAAGCATCGTCATCAAAATAATGTTGTTGAGATTCTTCAATAGGAAGTAAAGGATTAACTTCGGGAATCCAATCGAAGTATTTATATAACAACTCGGAAAGAGCATGATAATAATAGATTTCGCTCAACTGAAATTTGAAATATCTTGTTTCGAAATAGTCAGCACTAAAATTACAATCTGATTCAAACCCATATTTCATAAATTGAAACTCAAAATCTACTTTTATTACCCATTCTTTGATGAGTTTGTAATCTTCCCCTTCTTAGCAACACTCAAAAGTAGAGTTTTTTGTTAATATTTCCGTTGTTGGTGTTGGAAGATTTTGGAATGATATGTTTTTTACCAAGCCGTAAGGTTTTAATTTTGTCCTCCTTAATCAGTTTCCTTACAGTAAAATCACACATATTTAAGAGGATACAGATCTCTGATATACTTAAGTAAGATTTAGCTTTTAGATGTTCAATATCAAAGGTAGCAGTAGTCTTTTTGAGTTTACTAACTTTTGAATCAATACTAAATTCTTCTTTGGATTGACGAAGTTTTTCTTCCTTTACTTTTTTCTTATAATCCCTTTGATTACAGGTGTGAGAACAATATTTTGTAGTAAATGTTTTGGCTACGAATGTCTGATTACAATAGCTACAAATTCGATTAATCCTGATGTTGCTGCTCATAGTGTACTTTCCGATTTTTTTATGTTAGATAATTTCACTCAGTATTTGGCAGTATTTGCCATTATTTAGCAGTATTTACCACTGATAATTTCTCCGAGTGTCATAAAATTCAAAAAAGTAGTACGATTTTACAACGCAGTATCACGATTAGTAACAAAAATAATGTTAATTAATGTGATTTAATGTCATTAAATGTCACTCAATGTTTCTATAAAACATTGACTAAACGCAGTATTCATAAGGGTTTACGGAGATAGCCTATTTCCCGATACAAAAAGTAATTAAATTTGAAAATCAGATAGTTAAGTTAATGAGGTACAAATAAGATACAAACCTCATCAAAATGTTACAAAATATTGCAAAATTTGGCCGATATTTTAGGAAGTATTTTAAATAGATATTCACAAACATTTCAAACACTAAAAAAAATACAGTCCGATAAGCTGTATCTAATATTTATTAATCTTTAAATTAAATCACCTATTTGAGAAATGATTAATTACTTTATAATCTATATCTGTGTTTGTTGCCTTTATTACCTCTAACCGCAAACCTCTAAAACCAATGATTTTACTTTCAGATAAATCATATTGAAGCTCTTGAGTAAAAGCAGGGCGAGCAAAATCATCAGCAAATTCTCTGTATACGAATTTTATCCCATTACCCACCTTACCATTATAAATAAACTCCTGTTTAAAGTATTCTTTTCCCTTTATTGGAACTGTTGTTTCTGTAAAATCAATTGCATTTCTCAACTTTGCAAATACAACGCTTGCTCCTGTAATAGAATAAAAAGATTGTAAACCAGTATTTTTATCAATAGCAATTCCAAAAACACCTGTCGGAGATTCATACAAGAAATATTTTTTTGTATCAAACTTATTTATAAATACTTCCCCTCTCTTTAACTCTCGCACAACAGTTCCAGGCTTTATAGTTTGGTCTTCGTTAACAATCAATCCTTTGTATAAGTAACCGACTTCTTTAGTAACAAGACTAATTCCAACCTCTTTATTTGTAACTGCATCAATCTCGGGATAGACTTTGTTTAGTGGTGTACTATTAACTGCATTTATAAACGTACTACAAGACGTTAGAGCAAACGATAATAATAAAAAGTATAAAATTTTCATAAGTTATTTTTTTTGCAAAAATACATCTAATTATTAAAACTCCTGTACGGCTTACCGTAGTCAATCAAATATTTTTTAAATCTTGAAAATTATCGGAAATCAAAATGGATTCAATTGTCTTTAATTGCTCAGGTTTCAAAGTTTTTAGTTTCTCATCATTAAAAACCATTCCGTTAATCTGAATATAATTATTATTGTTTTGTATGAAAGTATTTTGATTATTTTGATTCATTGCACCCACTACATTAAAATATAATTTTGCGGCTGTCATATCTCCGTTTACGGCAAACTTAAAAACCTTTGCCAACACTTTTGATGTCATAAACTTAAACTGTTCTACAATCTCATTATATTGAGGTTCTCCAGCATATTCTTTTAAATGTTTAGTTACAGTTTGTCTGCTTAATTCTGCTTTTATCGCTATTTCTGAAGCTGTCGGCATCCTTCCGTATTCTTGCATTAAATTTGAAATCGTTGCTGTAATTGTATTATGATTCCGTTCCCAAATTTGATTTTTTACGCTTGTAGGCATAACCTCATCTAACTTAAAAACCAATTCGTCAAAATCTTCACCCTTTACAGTGTTCAATCTATTAGCCAATTCAGTATTTAATCTCTCAGCGAAATTCATTTTAAAAACTTCAATATCTGATTGCTTTACTTTTTCTTTGTTCAATAATTCTCTAAACATTGTATCGAAATCCGTAAACTTTTGTAAATTCTTTTTGCTCATTATCTCAATTGTTTTTAAAAACCCATTTATCTAAATCATAATATATCAATTTTTTAATACTCATTACATCCAGCAAATCATCAGCATCCTGTTGCTCCAATCCTTCAATATTGAAAAGTACCTGTATAGCTTCATTATAATTCAATTCTGAACACTCAAGAAACATCCTACTGCTCAACTCTTTTAAATCCTCATCTTTGAAATATGAAAGTCCAAACAATAGCCTTTCTTCTTTGGAATAAATAGTTTTTGTTTTCGTGTCACTTCCGTCACTTCCGTCACTTTTGTCCCTGAAGTTTTTCCAATCGTGCTGAATTAAAATATCTGCTAAATCATTTCCCTGCTCCCGATCCTCAACACTTGCAAATCTTTCCAATAAATCAGAAAAAATAAATCTTGTTTGCTTCATTTGTCTTTGAAATTGGTCTGCTTTAGTTTTCCATTCTTTAAAGGTGTTACCGTCTTTGGATAAATCAGGAAAAACGAAAATATTACGACCTGTCAAAACCTTACATTTTTCAAATGAAAAACTGCTTTTATTATAAACGGCTAACCAAATGAATTTCGTTTCATCTTTAGGTATTCCAAAATAAAGACTTCCATAAATAGCGGTTTTGGGTGCTTCCACTAATGCAATTGGATTATTAGGATAACACTTCAATAAATGTTCCCCAAACAAACAAGAAACCCGTTTATCTTGCTTTTGGTACTGGTCCAACCATTTAGGCAAGACATCGTATTTTTTAGCTTCAATAGAATGTAACCAATTTGTATTTGTGGTTTTATTATTTTTATCGAATTGCTTTACTTGTACTGCTCTTATTCCGTCATTAATATCAATGAAAGGAAACGAAATTGCACCTGCTGAGGTTGTTCCTAACCTGTATAATTCAATTACTTTTGTTACTTCATCTATTGGAAACGGAAAAGGTATTGACGAAATAAGATTCTGAATAAATGTATTTTTTTCATAGCCTTGTAATGTCTTTTTGAAAGTTTCAAAATCAAAGTAGATAATTTCTTTCTTTGGCTGTGGTTTTCGCTGAGGTTTATAGATTGGTATAAATTGATCCTGCTGGTACTTTTCAGCGTATGGATTCAAATAGTAATTACATTTGCTTTCTCTGTCGCACCTTCCAAATTCATAAGGCAAATACTCCCTACTTTCAACATCAATAAATCTTACAAAGGTTTTTTTATTGCACTGCGGACAAAGATGTTTTCTGCTTCCTTTCTCTAATTGATATTTGTATTCCGATTCCATAAAAAAAAGATTATTTTTTTCGTGTCACTTCCGTCACTTCCGTCACTTTTCCACATTTACAACCCTCCCGAAATTCTTTTTGATAATCTCAAAACCTGCATTTTTTAGCCTGTCGCTAAATGTTTTTTGTGAACAGATTCTGTTTCCGAAATTCTCACAATAATACTTATACTCTTTGTACAGATCTTGCAAAGGCATTTCCTTTGAAACCGATATTTTATAATCATATTCATCAATAAACATCTTTACGCTGTCGCTTTCAGTCTTGTATCGTTCCAGTGTTTCTTTAGCTGCTTTACATTCAGAAAATTGTTTCTGCTTCAATAATCTATTTAATCCATCCAATACCCAATTGAAAACCCCTGAAAGTTCATTTTTGATAATCTTTTTATGTAATTCTGTGTCCTGATCTTCCTTTGGTATGGTAACATCAAACGGAATAATTAACCAACGGCGAAAAAATCCGTTATTATGCTCTACATCTTTTGGCAATTCATTACAATTAAAAATAAATTTGGCGTACTGATTCAATTGCATTGGCTTTCCGTACGGCAAACGTGCTGGAATTGTCTCCCCTGAAACCATTGCTTTAAATAGTGAAGCTTCAAGCTTTCCGTTTATTTCACTTGCATAGTTTACCAATTTATTAGAGATCATTGCTCTATAATATCCTGTATCATCAGTAAGCTGTTGCAATGAAAAACTGCTAACATTATCAATCCCTAATAATGCATTGACAATTTCAAAAAATACACTTTTCCCATTTGCTCCCGATCCATACAATACCAATGCAGCTTCCAGCTTTAAAACTCCCTGCCTTATGAAAACATACCCTAAATATTCCGCTAAAACTCTCTGCCTTTCTACATCGGGCAAAACCTTATCCAAATAGGCTTTAAATAGTGGTGCTTTTGCTTCAGGATTATATTCAAATGGTAATTGATAAGTAATGAAGTCGGATTGCTTAAACGGTCTTAATTTCGTTCCGTTTGCAGATATTTCAAATGTTCCGTTTTGTAAGTTTATCAATACTTCTTTTTCATTTACTTCAGGCGTTGGCAAATAAGCATCAGAAAGGAATTGTTTAAATAAGTCTTGCTTAAATTGAAAGTATCTTGCTTCGTACTTTTCAACTCCCATTTTTTCGGCTGCTAATCCTAAAAATTTCTGAAACGTTTCTTTGTCTAATTCTTTCCAAAAAGTACCGTTGTATAGATAAATGAAATCCTGATTTTTACACAAACCCCAGCGGTTAAATTCTGCTAATCTCAAAACTTCATCAATGGATAATATTAGATAATGTTTTCTTGTAACCTTCAAGCGTTCCAATGATCCTTGCAACCTTTTCCACTCATCCAATTCAGCTTTAAACTTCTCATCAGTATTAAATGATCCATCAGGATTGATAATTATCTGCTCCAGCTTTTGAATTTTTCCCAATATCTCTACAATCTGCGGAAAAGCTATTGTTTGAAAATCCAACGGCTCAACCTGTTCAATAAGATTTTTTAATATTTCGTTATGTGGAACGGCTGCACAAACTTTTGTAAGTTCGTTAATATGCTGTTGTATTATTTCAGGATTGCGCAAATCCTCAAAATTGGCGTTTATATTATTGCTCATCATTAAGAATTTACGTTGTTAAAAAGTGTTGGATCTGTTGTTAAATAAGCTGCTCTGTGTTTGGTTATTCTGCAAAGTCCTTTTCTGACTTCCTGAATAGAATTTTGCTCCTTCCATTCTGCAACGTAACGGCAAATATTAGCCCTATCTATACCCGTCTGAATGGAAACCATTTTCATAGTTTTTGGCTGTGTAGAAAAGGCGTTAAAAACCTTTGTCATTTGTCTGCTAATTTTCTTATCTTTACCCTGTCTTTTATTAGTAGGGTTGTTCAATTTAGATTCCATTGTTCAACCCTTTTTTATTGTTAGACAAATACGCATCTGCTTCCGCTTCTATCTCAGCAAAAGTTTTCTTTTTTCCTGCTTTTAGGTACTCCAATAATTCATTTTTAGAAAAATGTAGTCTCTTACCTTGCTTCATACATGGCAATTCTCTTCGTGAAACCTTACTATAAACAGTAGGTCTTGTAAGTTTTAAAAGCTGTGCCGCTTCTTGAACTGTTAAAAGTTCATCTTCATTGGTTTTGGTGTGTTGCTCCTTACTTGCAATAAGTAATCCTGCTAATTCATTAACTTTTTCAGTTAATAAAGCTACTGCTTTTGGTAGCTGTTCGAATGATAAATTTTCCGTCTGCATTACAAAGTATTTTTGTTGTTAATACTTTGCAATTATATTATCACTTTTAGTAGGGTTACAATAGAATTAACTCAACCCTATTAAAACCCTATACGATTATTAGATTTAGTAAATAATTTTTTGAATTTCTCCGTTCTTAATTTCAATAATTGGATTTTTGCAAGGATTAATATTTGAAGAAATTGTTTGCTCTAAAGTTTTTTCCTTTAAAGGCTTGATTACTCCATTATGAACATAATTAAAATTATTAGCTAACCATTTTATCAATTCATCTTGTCTTATACCTGTTATTAAATCATTTTTGATTAAAGTTTTGAATGCATCTGCTAATCTATTTGCATTACTTTTAAATGTGAGTTTGATTTCTCTATTTTCAAACGTTTTTAGCAATGTGTAAAATTCGTTTTGACATTCTGAATTAAAAAAAACTTTCATAATATTAAAAAACGATTCCATAGTATCAGGAACTATTTCAATTTTAGGTTTAATTTGTTGAGGTAGTGGAACTGATTCTGATTTACTATTTTCAATAATAAATTTGATACTATCTTTCTTCGCTTTTTTTCCAAACATCGTTAACGTATCATCTAAAACCGTATCTAAATGGTCAAAAAATATTTTAGAAGCTAAATCAAAAAAATTAGATATTGGCTCAAATGATGAAGTTTTAAAATCATCATATTTCTTCATTGCAGATTTTATTACTTCAATATCATCAGCTTCAAAAGTATCTTTAAGTATTACTAAATCCGATTGAGCATTTATATTAATACCTTTTTTAACATCGAAATCATCCGAAACGTTAAAACGTGAAACATTGCTTTCAATAAGTTCTTTAACCTCACTAAATTCAGGATCACTAATATTATTAATCTGATTATTTAAATCCCTTGACTTCAAAATATCTTCAGGGCTATTTTTTAAATCTAATTTTGCTAAATCGTCTTTTAACAACTTGATCCTATTTGCTACTTCTTTTTTACTTAAAAAATAATCCTTACTTGAGTGTAAAAAATCTATAAAATCAAATAAGTTTTGAACTTTTTCTGAAATCATTCTTTGTCTTTTATTATTTAAAATCTACAAATCCAACTGTATTTTATTAGCGGCTTTCCTTTTTGCATCGTCAACGATTTTAGCATAAATCTGCGTTGTTTTTAGGTCTTTATGTCCTAACATTTTGGAAACGGTGTAAATATCCGTACCATTAAAAAGCTGTAAGGTCGCAAACGTATGTCTGAAGCAATGGAATGTAATTTCTTTTGTTATTCCAGCTGCTCCAATCCATTGGGCTAAATGCTTATTGCTGTATGCAGAATATTCCAAACCTTCAAAAACTTTATCTGTTGGCTCTCTTCTTTCTCCACACAAAGAAACTGCCTGATCTGAAATAGGTAATGTTTCAACTCCTTTGGTTTTCTTTTGGCTGAAGTTCAGAAAATACCCCTGTCCTTCAATAAATTCTATTTCACTCCAAACCATCTTTTGAATATCCGAAAATCTTAATCCTGTTAAGGCTGAAAATAAAGCGGCATTCTTTAATAATGGATTATTACAGGGCGTTTTTACCAACTCATTTAGTTCCTCAATAGTCAAATATTCCCTTCTTGTTTCAGCGGCTTTTATTGGCTCTATTTTGGCGTTTAGGTCTTGTTTCAGTATTCCGTCTTTGTACGCTTGTTTTAGTGTCGCTTTAACTTTATTAAAATAGGAAACGGCTGAGTTTTGGGAAAGTGTTGCTTTTGTCCTTTTATTGGCTTTTGTAGTTAAAAGGTATTCTTTAAACTCTTCCAAAAACATTTCGTTGAGGTCTGCAAATTTCAATTGTCCACTTGTGAAGTTCTTCAGATAATTCAATGCAGAAATCCAATTATCATGATTTGAAGCTTTTCTTTTGTTGGCTAATTTTTCAAAATATTCAACGAAATTTAATTCGTCTTTTTTCTTTTGCTTCAATACTTCTTTTTCAAACTCTGTATAAACTTCAGGCTTATCAAAATAATTTTGTCTTTTTTGGCGTATTGCTTCAGCTGTACCCAAACTATTTTTATTATGATCCTTTTCCGTTTTGGTTTTTGGATTCTCATAAACATACATTTTTAGAAACTCTCTTCGTGTTTCTTTACCTGTTTCAGAATTGTAAACGGCTGGATAAAAGTCTAAATACAAACTTTTCCTTCCTTCAGAAATTGCCTTTTGTCTTAATGTTACTTTGATTCCCATTTGTCTTTTATTATTTCAAATTTAAAAAATTAGTGACGGTTGTGACGGTTGTGACGGATTAAAAAACATCTTTTTTTTCTACATTAAAAACCTCATCAATTAAAACCTTTGGAATGTACACAAACTTCCCCTTCTTAATCTTTGGAATTTCTTCACGCTGGATAATCTTTTGCAATGCAGATTCCGAAATACCAAATGTTTTTCTTGCTTCAGAAATTGTATAACATTCTGAAATATTATACTGTTTATTTTTTGGCTGTTTTTTCAAATCAACATCAAATAGTTTATCTATGTTTGACCTTTTAATTCTTGTTAGTCTATTCCCTAAATTGGTAGCTTCAATGATTCCACTTGAAATATAATAATAAACAGATCTAACGGAACAATTCAATAAAATAGAAACTTCTTTTGCTGTCAAAAATTCCCTTTCTCTGAGATCTTCAATTGTGTTAACTTTCTTTTGCTTCTTTTCCTCTACCTGAATAATGGAAGCATTAATCTTTTCGGCTCGTTTTCGGGCTTTATAGGCTTTCTTTGCACAATCATCACTGCAACATCTTGTAACGGTTGTTTTGGCTGTGAAATCCTTCCCACAATACTCACAAACTTTTTGAATTGAAATATTACTGCTCATTCTGTATCATTAAATTAACTTTAGATAAATTAAGCGCAATTAAGCGCAAAATAAAAAAGCGAAAACGCTAATTTTTTGTACCTCGAGTACAAAGATACAATAAAGGTACAAATTTTTACATAAGAATACAAAATATTGCAAAATATTATTATCTTTACAAAAACAAAAAAAGCCCTTAAATAAAGGCTTTATAAATGTTTTATTTGTTTTGTTAGATTTTTATTTTGTAGTGGTTACTTTCCGATACAAAACTTAGAGAAAATATTGCCTAAAACCTCATCATTAGTAAACTCACCAGAGATTTCACCTAATTGTTCCAAAGCATTTCTCAATTCGTAGGCGAGCAGTTCGGTAGTGATTTGATGAGAAACCGCTTCTTCCACACGCGTTACCGATTCCAAGGAGTTTTGCAAGGCTTCGTAATGACGCTGATTGGTAATGACTACATTGCTTTCTTCAGATTTTAGCTCTTCCACATAGGAGGAAAGCTCATTTTTTAAATCCTGAATATTACGGTTTTCAATGGCTGAAATTTTAATAAAATCAAAAGGAAAATCAACTGAAGCACGAAATAGTTTTTCAATGCGATTAAACTCAGTCGGAATGGCTTCGTCTATCTTGGTAAGACAAACAATAAGTTGCAAATCCTCTCTCAGCAAAGAGCTAATCATTTCAAAATCTTCAGAAAAATCTTCAGAATTTGCGGCTGCAAGATAAACCAAAATCTCTGCCTGACTCACTTTCTCACGAGCTTTTTGCACCCCAATAGCTTCAATTTCATCTTGTGTTTCACGCAAACCTGCCGTGTCAATCAATCGGAAGGCATGTCCTTTAATATGAAGGATTTCCTCAATAGTATCCCTTGTCGTTCCCGCGATATTGCTCACAATCGCACGTTCTTCTTTCAATAATGTATTTAAAAGAGTGGATTTTCCTGCGTTAGGTTTACCGATAATGGCAACGGCAGTTCCGTTCTTGATGGCATTTCCGTATTGGAAGCTATCAATTAAGGATTTTAATTTCATCTGAATCTTTTTAATCAATCCTACCAAAGCCGTTCTATCAGCAAACTCCACATCTTCTTCCGCAAAATCGAGTTCGAGTTCAATAAGAGAGGTAAAATTCAGTAAATCGTTTCTAAGAACTGATATTTCCTGTGTAATTCCACCTTTTAACTGATTCAAAGCCACTTTTCGGGACGCTTCATTTTCAGCAGCGATCAGGTCGGCAATGGATTCGGCTTGGGAAAGATCTATTCTGCCATTCATAAAAGCGCGCATGGTAAACTCACCAGCTTTCGCCATTCTTGCACCATTTTTAATGAGAACTTCAAGAATTTTCTTCCCAATATAAGGTGATCCATGAAAGGAAATTTCCACAGAATTCTCTGTAGTAAAGGTTTTAGGTGCATGAAAAACCGAAATCATCACCTCGTCGATAGTTGTTGGTTGATGGTTTTCAGGCTGAGCAGAGTTTAAGCCTTCTTGGTTCTCAACTCTTGGCTCTTGATTCTTCCCATCCACAATAAACCCATAATGCACAGTATGAGAGGCTACTTTTTCTAAATTTTTACCTTCAAAAACTTTATTAACGATTTCAAAAGATTTTTCTCCAGAAACTCTAATAATTCCTATTGCTCCTACTCCATTAGCAGTAGCCAAAGCACAAATGGTATCTTGATTCATGTTGCAAATTTAACAAAACTTCAATACTAATTTTTCAGAATGAATTGTTCTTTTTTGTAATTTCGATAGGAAACAATTAAAAACTTTTAATATGCCAGGAATTAGAACAATCAACCGTTACCATTTTAAAGTTGAATGGGGCGGAAACAGCTTAAATTTTATAGAAGTTTCGGGTTTAGAAATTAATATTGATGTTACTACCACTAGAAATGGCAGCTCACCTGAAAATTCAGAAATGAAAATCCCTGGAATTACTCGATATTCTGATATTATTTTAAAAAGGAATATTATAGAAGGAGATTATCAATTTTATGAATGGATTAAAACCAATAATTTTGGCGGCGTAGAAAAACGCGATATCAGCATTCATTTATTAGACCATCAACATCAACCCATTTTTACTTGGAAAGTGAGAAATGCTTTTCCTTCTAAATACATTGGACCTACTCTACTAGCTAATGATAGTAGCTTGGCCACAGAAAGCCTTGTTCTTTCTCATGATGGTTTGAGTATTCTCACTTGATATTTTTTGCCATATAATGAAAAGAATCCGTCTCACAACTGAGGCGGATTTTTTTTTGTTTATATGTGTTAAAAATGATATATTGTATTGGTAATCAGTATTGAGTATGAATTTCAAGGACTATAATCAATCGCAGTTATTTTTGT
>JAEWOR010000024.1 GCA_023399595.1 Bacteroidota bacterium
TCTCACTCAAAGTTTCTCTGATTTTTTCGATGTAATGATAAAGTCTTCTTTTCCTTTTGTTGTATATGCTTCTTTCTATTTTGTCTTCCAGCTCAGTTCCAGAAATAAGTCTAAACAGCTGTAATTCGGAGTTTATCGACATGTGTTCTGCAGTGATATTCAAAGCTACCAATTCCAAATAATAAAGTTCTGGAGCCCTGATTTGTTTTTTTGTTCTAATATGGCCACAAATATTTGTCAATTCTTTTAAATTAATTTTGTAGTTTTGAATGAGATTGTTCATGTATTTAAATGATTGGTAGTCAAATAAATATACGTTTTTTTTAAACTAAATGAGCAATCTTTTCTTATTTAATCACTAAATGCACAACAGGTGGTTAGAGTTATATGATAAGGATTATATTTAGTTTAATTGTATTATAAATCAACAATTTCCATTTTGGTAATTCAAAAATAATTTTTACTTTTGCAAACCAAAATACCGTTTTGTGAAGTGAGATAACATTCGGTAGAATAATAAATGCTTCCAAACTCATTAATTATTCAACAAAAAAACAAATTTTTAAAATGGCTAAAAAAGTCTTTAAAATGGTAAAACTTCAGGTGAAAGGTGGCGCTGCTAACCCTTCTCCACCAGTAGGTCCAGCTTTGGGTTCTGCAGGGGTGAACATTATGGAGTTTTGTAAACAATTTAACGGAAGAACTCAAGACAAGCCAGGACAAGTTTTACCTGTAGTAATTACAGTTTATGAAGACAAATCTTTTGAATTCGTAATCAAAACTCCTCCTGCTGCAATCCAATTAATGGAAGCTGCAAAAGTTAAGAGTGGTTCTGGAGAACCAAACAGAAACAAAGTAGGTTCTGTGTCATGGGCGCAAGTTCAAAAAATCGCTGAAGACAAAATGGCTGATCTTAACTGCTTTACGATGGACTCTGCTCTAACGATGGTAGCTGGTACAGCTCGTTCTATGGGATTAAAAGTAACTGGAACTAAACCAACTAACGCTTAAAACTTAAAGAAATGGCAAAATTGACTAAAAAGCAGAAAGAAGCTTTAAGTAAAGTAGAAAAGAATAAAGCTTATTCTTTAGAAGAAGGTTCTGCTCTTGTAAAAGAAGTGAACACTGCTAAATTTGATGCTTCTGTGGATATCGCTGTTCGTTTGGGTGTAGATCCAAGAAAAGCGAACCAAATGGTAAGAGGTGTTGTGTCTCTTCCTCATGGTACTGGTAAAGATGTAAGAGTTTTGGCTCTTGTAACTCCAGATAAAGAAGCTGAAGCTAAAGAAGCAGGTGCAGACTATGTAGGTCTTGACGAATATTTAGATAAAATCAAAAGTGGTTGGACGGATATCGATGTAATCGTAACTATGCCAGCTGTTATGGGTAAATTAGGTCCATTAGGACGTGTATTAGGTCCAAGAGGTTTAATGCCAAACCCAAAATCTGGAACTGTAACTATGGAAATAGGTAAAGCGGTTGCTGAAGTTAAAGCTGGAAAAATTGATTTCAAAGTAGATAAATACGGAATTATTCACGCAGGTATCGGAAAAGTATCTTTCGATGCAGCTAAATTGAAAGAAAATGCTCAGGAACTTATCCAGACATTAATCAAAATGAAGCCAACTGCTGCTAAAGGAACTTATGTGAAGTCTATCTATTTGTCTTCAACTATGAGTCCAGGTATTGCAATTGATACTAAATCTGTTAACTAATTTTAATCCTAAAGACAATGACAAAAGAACAAAAAGTTGTAGCAATACAAGAGTTGAAAGATTTGCTTCAGGATGCAAAAGTAGTATATGTAGCAGATCTAGAAGGTTTGAACGCTTCTAAAACTTCAGATTTCAGAAGACAAGCTTTCAAAAACAATATCAAGTTAAAAGTGGTGAAAAATACACTTTTACAAAAAGCAATGGAGCAAATCGAAGGTGTAGATTACTCAGAAATGTTTGAAACATTCAAAGGGAACTCTGCAATTTTGATCGCTGATACAGCAAACGCTCCAGCTAAATTAATCAAAGATTTCAGAAAGAAAGATGAAAAACCAGCTTTAAAGTCGGCTTTTGTTCAAGAAACTTTCTATGTAGGAGATAACAACCTAGAAGCTCTAGCGAACATCAAGTCTAGAGAGGAAATGATCGGAGAAATCATCGGATTACTTCAATCTCCAATCCAAAGAGTTGTTTCTGCTCTACAAAACAGACCTGAAACTACAGAAGCTACAACTGAAGAAGCGGTTTCTGCAGTTGAAGAAACACCAGCTCCAGAAGCTGCAGTAGAGGGGGAAGCTCCTGCTGCTGAATAATTGACACTCAAAAAATAATACAATAATCAACAAAAACATTACAACAATGTCAGATTTAAAAAATTTAGCTGAAACGCTAGTAAACTTAACAGTAAAAGACGTAAACGAATTAGCTGCTATCCTTAAGGATGAGTACGGAATTGAGCCAGCTGCTGCTGCAGTAGTAGTTGCAGGTGGAGTTGCAGGTGAAGCTGCTGAAGAAAAAACTGAGTTCGACGTAATCTTGAAATCAGCTGGTGCTTCTAAATTAGCTATCGTTAAATTAGCAAAAGATTTAACTGGTGCTGGTCTTAAAGAAGCTAAAGACATCGTAGATGGTGCTCCTGCTCCAATCAAAGAAGGTATTTCTAAAGACGAAGCTGAAGCTTTGAAAAAACAATTAGAAGAAGCTGGTGCTGAAGTAGAATTGAAATAATTCTGGTTTACACTAAGTATACTAATCCCGACTAATTTGGTCGGGATTTTTTTATGTATTTTTCCGATAACATTTCTTTATCTTCGCATTTCTTTAGATTTCAAAATGACAAAACAGCAATACATTCATCAACTTTCACAGATTTCAGAAAAAAATATTCAGTCCACTTTGCAATTGCTTTCCGAGGATTGTACCATTCCATTCATTGCGCGATATCGTAAGGATAAAACTGGAAATTTGGATGAAGTTCAAATTGAGCAAATTGCTAAAACCTCAAAGCAGTTTGATGAATTGGTCAAAAGAAAAGAAAGTATTTTAAAATCTATTGAAGAACAAAATGCTTTGACTCCAGATTTGAAAGAAAAAATTGAAAATTCTTTTGATTTGCAGTATTTGGAAGATTTGTATTTGCCGTTCAAAAAGAAGAAAAGTACAAAAGCTGATGTGGCGAGAAGAAAAGGTTTAGAACCTTTGGCGAAGATCATTATGGCTCAAAATGCCAACAATATTGAATCTATTGCTTCAAAATATATTAATTCTGAAATTTTCTCTGAAGAAGATGCTTTACAAGGAGCTCGAGATATTATTGCAGAATGGTTGAACGAGCATTTGTACATCAGGAAACAGCTTCGAAATCTTTTCCAACGCAAATCTGTGATTACTTCAAAAGTGGTAAAAGCTAAAAAAGACGAGGAGGCTGCTCAAAAATTCAATCAGTATTTTGATTGGGAAGAAAGTTTGTTCAAAATTCCTTCTCACCGTTTGTTAGCGATGTTAAGAGCGGAAACAGAAGGGTTTGTAAAAGTGAAAATTGAAATCGATAAAGAGGAAGCTCAAAATATTATCGAAAAATCTGTTATAAAATCAAAAAACGAGTGTTCTGAGCAAATTCAAGTTGCTGCCAAAGATTCATTCAAAAGACTTTTAGAACCTGCATTATCTAATGAAGTTTTACAGGAGGCCAAACTCAAAGCCGACATTAAAGCCATTAATGTTTTTTCTGAAAATCTTAAACAGCTTCTTTTAGCTTCTCCACTTGGTGAAAAACGAATTTTAGCTATCGATCCGGGTTTTAAAACGGGTTGTAAAGTGGTTTGTTTGGATGAAAAAGGAGATTTGTTGCACAATGAAAATATTTATCCTCACGCTCCGCAAAACGAGTCTGGAATGGCGATGAAGAAAATCCGTTCCATGGTAAATGCTTATAATATTGAAGCGATTTCTATCGGCAACGGAACGGCTTCCCGCGAAACAGAATTTTTCATCAAGAAAATTGCTTTCGACAAACCCATTCAGGTTTTTGTGGTTTCTGAGGCTGGGGCATCGGTGTATTCTGCGTCTAAAATTGCTCGTGATGAGTTCCCGAATTACGATGTTACGGTTCGTGGTGCAGTTTCTATTGGGAGAAGACTGTCGGATCCATTGGCCGAATTGGTGAAAATTGATGCTAAATCTATTGGAGTAGGGCAGTATCAACATGATGTGGATCAAAGTTTATTGAAAGAAGAATTAGATTCTACCGTTGCGAAATGTGTGAATTCTGTTGGAGTGAACTTGAATACGGCAAGTAAATCACTGTTAAGTTATGTTTCTGGAATTGGTGAAAAAATGGCTGAAAACATCGTGAATTTCAGAAGCGAAAATGGAGCGTTTACCTCAAGGAAAGATTTGAAAAAAGTTCCTCGTTTAGGAGAGAAAGCCTTTCAGCAAGCGGCTGGTTTTTTAAGGATTCGCGATGCTAAAAATCCTTTGGATCATTCTTCGGTTCATCCTGAAGCCTATTCTGTTGTGGAAAAAATGGCTAAAGATTTAAAAATTCCTTTGGAAGATTTAATTTCCAATAAAGACAAAATTGCTCAAATTCAACCTGAAAAATATATTTCCGAAAATGTGGGTGTTTTGGTGATTCAGGATATTTTAAAAGAATTAGAAAAACCAGGTTTAGACCCTAGAAAAGCAGCAAAAGTTTTTGAATTTGATAGCAATATCCGAAAATTGAACGATGTGAAAATCGGAATGGTTCTTCCTGGAATAGTCAATAATATCACGGCTTTCGGGTGTTTCGTGGATATCGGAGTTAAAGAAAGTGGGCTGGTTCATATTTCTCAACTCAAAGAAGGTTTCGTTTCGGATGTGAATGAAGTGGTGAAGTTGCATCAACACGTTCAGGTAAAAGTGGTAGAAATAGATGAACAACGAAAAAGAATTCAGCTAAGTATGGTTTTATAGTTTATAAGCTCCATCATTTTTTATGAAGTTTATTTTTTATGAAAACTTTAACCAAACAAAAGGCTAAGTGTTTGTTTTCCAAAGCGAAAAATTGTATCTTTGCACCTCATTTGGCGCTAATAATTGTTTGTAAATCTATAAAATATTGAATATCAGCTCTTTCATAATTTTGAAAGAGATTTCGTGTTTATGGATTTGTGGGCTTTTTTATCGCCAAAATAATAAATCAAAAAAAATATTTTGCACTACTCCGTGAAAAGATATACCGGCGTTGCAGTTAGGGAAGATTTTGAGATTAAAGAATAAAGAACAAAGACAAAAACTCTCAGTTTCAAGACTTAAGCGCCAAAATAAGTTGTCTTTTCTCTTTTTCTCTTTCCTCTTTTATCAACTCTGATATTTTTTAATAAATCAAAATATTTTTTAACCCTTTCTTAAACATTTTATGAGTAAAACAACTGCTAAAACTCAGCAAAATCAAAGAATTAATTTCTCTGCGGTGAAAGGAAAAATCATTACTCCGGATTTCTTAGATATCCAGTTGGAGTCTTTTAAAGATTTTTTCCAGTTAGACACTTTACCGGATGACAGAATTAGCGAAGGTTTGTATAAAACTTTCGAAGAAAATTTTCCAATTACGGATTCTAGAAATCAATTCGTTTTAGAGTTTATTGATTATCTGGTTGATTCTCCACGTTATTCTATCGACGAGTGTGTGGAAAGAGGGCTTACTTATTCGGTCCCTCTAAAAGCGAGATTGAAATTGTACTGTACGGATCCTGAACATGAGGATTTCCAAACAGTAGTTCAAGATGTTTATTTAGGTCCAGTACCTTATATGACGCCTTCGGGGTCGTTCATTATTAATGGTGCTGAGCGTGTTATCGTAACACAGTTACACAGGTCTCCAGGGGTTTTCTTTGGTCAAACTTACCACGCGAACGGTACGAAGTTGTATTATTCAAGAATTATCCCTTTCAAAGGGTCTTGGATGGAATTTACAACCGATATCAACAGCGTAATGTATGCGTATATTGACCGTAAGAAAAAGTTACCTTTAACTACATTGTTAAGAGCAATTGGTTATGAGTCTGATAAAGATATTCTTCAAATATTCGACCTTGCGGAAGAAGTAAAAGTTTCTAAAGCTGCTTTGAAAAAAGTAGAAGGAAGAACTTTGGCTGCGAGAGTATTGAATACTTGGTTTGAGGATTTCGTAGATGAAGATACAGGGGAAGTAGTTTCTATTGAAAGAAATGAAATTATCCTTGATAGAGAAACTATTCTTGAAAAAGAGCATTTAGACCTTATTCTTGAAGCGGGGGTTAAATCTATCCTAATTCACAAGGAAAACTCTAATGAATTCTCTATTATTCAAAATACTTTACAAAAAGACCCTACTAACTCTGAAAAAGAAGCTGTAGAATACATCTATCGTCAGTTGAGAAATGCTGATCCACCCGATGAGGAAACTGCAAGAGGAATTATTGAAAAATTATTCTTCTCTGAGCAACGTTACTCATTAGGAGAAGTAGGACGTTACAGATTGAATAAAAAGTTAGGCTTAAATATCCCTACAGATACTGAGGTTCTTACAAAAGATGATATTATTGCTATCGTAAGACACCTTATTGAATTGGTGAATTCTAAAGCGGAAGTAGATGATATTGACCACCTTTCTAATAGAAGAATTAAAACTGTAGGAGAGCAGCTTTCAGGACAATTCGGTGTAGGTCTTTCTAGAATTGCTAGAACAATTAAGGAAAGAATGAACGTTAGAGATAACGAAATATTTACACCCTTAGATCTTGTTAATGCTAAAACATTAACATCGGTAATTAATTCATTCTTTGGTACCAACCAGCTTTCTCAGTTCATGGACCAAACCAACCCACTTTCAGAAATCACGCACAAGCGTAGACTTTCTGCACTAGGACCTGGTGGTTTATCAAGAGAAAGAGCAGGTTTCGAGGTTCGAGACGTTCACCATACTCACTATGGTCGTATTTGTCCAATTGAAACCCCTGAAGGACCAAATATTGGTTTGATTTCTTCTTTAGGTATCTATGCGAAAATTAATACACTTGGTTTCATTGAAACTCCTTATAGAAAAGCTGCAGATGGTAAAGTAGATTTAAATGCAGATCCAATTTACTTAAATGCAGAAGACGAGGAAGATAAAATCATCGCTCAGGCAAACGTTGAAATGGATGATAACGGAACAATTATTACAGATAGAGTTATTGCTCGTCTAGATGGTGATTATCCCGTTGTTGAGCCTAACGAGGTGAACTTAATTGATGTTGCACCTAATCAAATTTCTGGTATTTCTGCATCTCTTATTCCTTTCTTGGAGCATGATGATGCAAACCGTGCGTTGATGGGATCTAACATGATGCGTCAAGCTGTTCCATTATTGAAGCCACAAGCTCCTATTGTTGGTACAGGGCTTGAGCAACAAGTTGCAAAAGATTCAAGAATTTTAATCAATGCTGAAGGTACAGGTACTGTAGAATATGTAGATGCAGAAAAGATTACTATTAAATATGAAAGAAGTGAGGATGAAGATTTAGTATCTTTTGAATCTTCTACTAAAACATATAACCTTACGAAGTTTAGAAAAACCAACCAATCTACAACTATTACACTAAGACCAAACGTAAGAGTAGGAGATACTGTTGAAAAAGGACAAGTTCTTTGCGATGGTTATGCTACAGAAAACGGAGAATTGGCTCTTGGTAGAAACTTAGTAGTAGCATTCATGCCTTGGAAAGGGTATAACTTTGAGGATGCAATTGTAATCAACGAAAAAGTTGTTCGTGAAGACTGGTTTACTTCAATCCACGTAGATGAATATTCTCTTGAAGTTAGAGATACCAAATTAGGTATGGAGGAACTTACAGCAGATATTCCTAACGTTTCTGAAGAAGCTACAAAAGATCTTGATGAAAACGGTATGATTCGTATCGGTGCTGAAGTGAAGCCTGGTGACATCATGATTGGTAAGATTACTCCAAAAGGAGAATCAGATCCAACTCCAGAAGAAAAATTGCTTCGTGCCATCTTTGGTGATAAAGCAGGTGATGTAAAAGACGCTTCATTGAAAGCAGATTCTTCATTAAGAGGGGTTGTTATCAACAAGAAGTTGTTCTCTAGAAACATCAAAGACAAAAAGAAAAGATCTGAAGAGAAATTAAAACTTGAGGAAATCGAAAATACTTACAAAGCTAAATTCGATGAATTAAGAAATACATTAATCGATAAACTAAATGTTTTAGTTAACGGTAAAACTTCTCAAGGAGTAACTAACGATTTAGAGGAAGAAATCATCAGCAAAGGTGTTAAATTCACTCATAAGTTGTTAACTTCTATTGAAGATTATGTAAACGTTTCAGGTTCAGATTGGACGGTAGATAACGATAAAAATGAATTGATTAAGCAATTAATTCACAATTATAAAATCAAATTCAACGATATTCAAGGGGTTAAAAACCGTGAGAAATTCGCAATTTCTATCGGTGATGAGCTTCCAGCAGGTATCATGAAGTTGGCTAAAGTTTATATTGCTAAAAAACGTAAACTTAACGTTGGGGATAAAATGGCAGGACGCCACGGTAACAAAGGTATCGTTTCAAGAATCGTTCGTCAAGAAGATATGCCATTCCTAGAAGACGGAACACCAGTAGATATCGTATTGAATCCACTTGGGGTACCTTCTCGTATGAACATCGGACAGATTTACGAAACCGTTCTTGGATGGGCTGGTCAAAAATTAGGTATGAAGTTCGCAACTCCAATCTTTGATGGAGCTAGCCTTGAACAAATTACTGAATATACAGAAAAAGCTGGTCTTCCTAAGTTTGGTAACACTCACCTTTATGATGGAGGTACTGGAGAAAGATTTACTCAACCAGCTACTGTAGGGGTAATTTATATGTTGAAACTAGGACACATGGTAGATGACAAAATGCACGCACGTTCTATTGGACCATATTCATTAATTACGCAACAGCCATTAGGAGGTAAGGCTCAGTTTGGAGGTCAGAGATTTGGAGAGATGGAGGTTTGGGCTCTTGAAGCTTTCGGAGCATCTAACATCTTGAGAGAAATCTTAACTGTGAAGTCGGATGACGTTATTGGTAGAGCGAAAACGTATGAAGCTATCGCGAAAGGAGAAGCAATGCCAGAGCCTGGTATTCCAGAATCTTTCAACGTATTACTTCACGAGTTACAAGGTCTTGGATTAGACGTAAGACTTGAGGAATAAGTTCCATTTGAAATTAATTTATTTGAAATTTGAAATTCTGCTTGCAGATTTCAAACAAAAAATTCAAACAAAAAATTTATGAGGTATTAATCTCAAATTTCAAATTTCAAATCTCAAATTTAAAAACAATGTCAAATAAAAATAAAACAAGTCGATTTAATAAAATCACTATTGGTTTAGCTTCACCAGAATCTATTCTTCAAGAATCAAGAGGAGAAGTTTTAAAACCAGAAACGATTAACTATCGTACTCACAAACCAGAAAGAGACGGTTTATTCTGCGAGAAAATCTTTGGTCCAGTTAAGGATTACGAGTGTGCTTGTGGGAAATACAAAAGAATCCGTTATAAAGGAATCGTTTGTGACCGTTGTGGGGTAGAAGTTACTGAGAAAAAAGTAAGACGAGAGAGAATTGGTCACATCAATCTTGTTGTCCCAATCGCTCACATCTGGTATTTCAGATCTTTACCTAACAAAATTGGTTACCTTTTAGGCTTACCTTCTAAGAAATTAGATATGATCATCTACTACGAAAGATATGTAGTTGTTCAGCAAGGTATCGCTAAAAAATTAGACGGTTCAGACTTTGAACCAATGGAGTTCTTAACAGAAGAAGAATATTTGGATATCATGGAAACTCTTCCAATTGAAAACCAATATTTAGATGATTCAGATCCTAATAAATTCATCGCAAAAATGGGAGCTGAAGCTGTTGAAGAATTGCTAAAAAGAATTGATTTGGATGCATTATCATTCGAATTAAGACATAAAGCTCACAATGAAGGTTCTAAACAAAGAAGAACTGAAGCTCTTAAAAGATTAAATGTTGTTGAAGCATTAAGAGGAGCAAATACAAGAATGATCAACCGTCCTGAATGGATGATTATGAGAGTTCTTCCTGTAATACCACCAGAACTAAGACCATTAGTTCCCTTGGATGGAGGACGTTTTGCAACTTCAGATTTGAATGACCTTTATCGTAGAGTAATCATCAGAAACAACCGTTTGAAGAGGTTATTGGAGATTAAAGCTCCTGAAGTAATCTTGAGAAACGAAAAGCGTATGCTTCAAGAATCGGTAGATTCATTATTCGATAACACAAGAAAATCTTCTGCTGTTAAATCGGAATCTAACAGACCATTGAAATCGCTTTCAGATTCATTGAAAGGTAAACAAGGTCGTTTCCGTCAAAACTTATTAGGTAAGCGTGTTGACTACTCAGCTCGTTCGGTAATTGTTGTAGGTCCAAGCCTTCAGTTACACGAGTGTGGTCTTCCAAAAGATATGGCAGCAGAGCTTTACAAACCATTTATTATTAGAAAACTAATTGAAAGAGGTATTGTAAAAACTGTAAAATCTGCTAAAAGAATCATCGACAGAAAAGAGCCTGTAGTTTATGATATCCTAGAAAACGTAATGAAGGGTCACCCAGTTCTATTGAACAGGGCACCTACTCTTCACCGTTTGGGTATCCAAGCTTTCCAGCCTAAGATGATCGAAGGTAAAGCAATCCAACTTCACCCATTGGTAACAACGGCATTCAACGCCGATTTCGATGGTGACCAGATGGCGGTACACTTACCTTTAGGTCCAGAAGCAATTTTGGAAGCTCAGTTATTGATGCTAGGTTCTCAAAACATCCTAAACCCTGCGAATGGTTCTCCAATTACGGTACCTTCTCAGGACATGGTTTTGGGTCTTTACTTCATGACAAAACAATTAGACTCTACAGATACCATGAAAGTAAAAGGCGAAGGTCTTGCTTTCTATTCTCCAGAAGAAGTAGAAATCGCTTATGCAGAAGGACAAGTTTCTCTTAATGCTAAAGTAAGATGTCGTCTTCCTATTAAAGAAAATGGAGAATTGGTTACAAAACTTATCCCGACAACAGTAGGTAGAGTTTTGTTCAATCAAATTGTTCCTAAAGAAGTTGGTTATATCGATGAATTGTTGACTAAGAAATCTCTTAGAAATGTTATTGGTAGAATCCTTGCAGATACAGATTTCCCGACGACGGTTAAGTTCTTGGATGATATGAAAAACTTAGGGTATTCAAACGCATTCAAAGGAGGTCTTTCCTTCTCATTAGGAGACATCGTGGTTCCTGAAGAGAAAAAGAAAATGATTGCTGACGCTGTTGAAAAAGTTGACGAAATTAGAGCCAACTATAACATGGGTCTTATTACAGATACTGAACGTTATAACCAGGTGATTGACGAGTGGACAACTACCAACGCTAACCTTACAGAAATGATTATGGGCAGAATGAAAACCGACCAAGGTGGTTTCAACTCTGTGTATATGATGCTTGATTCTGGTGCGAGGGGGTCTAAGGAACAGATTCGTCAGTTATCAGGGATGAGAGGTTTGATGGCAAAACCACAAAAAGCAGGTTCTACTGGTGCGGAAATTATCGAAAACCCAATTATTGCAAACTTTAAAGAAGGTCTTTCCATCTTAGAGTACTTTATCTCAACCCACGGTGCTCGAAAAGGTCTTGCGGATACCGCTCTTAAAACTGCCGATGCAGGTTACCTAACTCGTCGTTTGGTAGACGTTGCACAAGATGTTATTGTAACTGAAGAAGATTGTGGAACTTTAAGAGGTACTGAGGTTACTCCATTGAAGAAAAACGATGAAATTGTTGAAAGTATTGGAGACAGAATTTTAGGTAGAGTTTCTTTACATAATATTTACGATCCAGAAACTGATGAGTTAATTGCTCATGCAGATGAACTTATTGATGAACTTTTAGCAAAAAGAATTGAAGCTTTAGGTATTGAATCTGTAGAAGTTCGTTCTCCATTAACTTGTGAGGCTAAGAGAGGTATTTGTGCTAAATGTTACGGACGTAACCTTGCAACCGGTAAGAAAATTCATATGGGAGAAGCAGTTGGTGTAATCGCTGCTCAATCTATTGGGGAGCCTGGTACACAGTTAACACTAAGAACCTTCCACCAAGGGGGTACTGCAGGTAACGTATCAGAAAATCCATCTATTGTTGCTAAGAGAGACGGTATCGTAGAAATGGATGAAGTAAGAACTATTACTTCTGAAGATGAAAACGGTAACCCTCAGGAAGTGGTGGTTTCTCGTTCAACGGAATTCCGTTTGGTGGCAGATAATGAGTCTAGAACTCCATTAATGGTAGCTAACGTTCCTTATGGTGCTTCATTATTTGTTAAACCTGGTGATAAAGTGAAAAAAGGCGATATTATCTGTAAATGGGATCCCTATAACGCGGTAATTATTGCTGAAACTGCTGGTAAAGTAGAGTACGAAGATATTATCCAAGGGGTTTCTTTCCAATTGGAAATCGACGAACAAACAGGTTTCGAAGAAAAAGTAATCTCAGAATCTAGAAATAAAAAAGCCGTTCCAACGCTTAAAGTAGTAGATACTAAAGGTGTAGAACAAAAAGGATATAACCTTCCAGTAGGTGCCCACTTAATGGTTAACGATGGTGAAAAAATTAAGGCTGGTAAAGTCCTAATCAAAATCCCAAGAAAATCTGCAAAAGCAGGGGATATCACCGGAGGTCTTCCAAGAGTTACCGAATTATTTGAAGCTCGTAACCCATCCAACCCAGCGGTTGTTACAGAAATTGATGGTGTAGTTTCTTACGGTAAAATCAAGAGAGGTAACCGTGAGCTTATCGTTGAAGCAAAAACAGGAGAAAGAAAAACTTATTTAGTGAAACTTTCTAACCAGATTTTGGTTCAGGAGAATGACTTCGTGAGAGCTGGTTCGCCACTTTCTGATGGTTCTATTACTCCAGACGATATCTTAAGAATTAAAGGTCCAACAGCGGTACAAGAATACTTAGTAAACGAGATCCAAGAAGTTTACCGTTTACAAGGGGTGAAAATTGATGACAAACATTTCGAGATTATCGTTCGTCAGATGATGACTAAAGTTTCGATTGTTGATGGAGGAGATACCCAATTCTTAGAAGCAGCATTGGAACATAAATATGATTTCCTAGAAGAAAACAACAGAGTATTCGGTCTTAAAGTAGTAGTTAATGAAGGTGATTCTAAAGAATTTAAACCAGGTCAGATGATTACTGCAAGAGAATTAAGAGATGAAAACTCTAAATTGAAGCGTGAAGATCAAGCTCTAGTTGAGGTTAGAGAAGCACTTCCTGCTACAGCAACACCTGTATTGCAAGGGATTACAAGAGCAGCTCTACAAACTAAATCTTTCATGTCTGCAGCATCCTTCCAAGAAACCACTAAAGTTCTTAACGAAGCAGCGGTTGCTGGTAAAGTAGATGAATTAAATGGTCTTAAAGAAAATGTTATTGTAGGACACAGAATTCCTGCAGGAACAGGTCTTAAAGAATATCAAAACGTTATCGTAGGTTCTAAAAAAGAATTCGAAGACATTAACTAAAATCAATATTTGGGATTTGAGATGTGAAATTATTTTTATATTTTCACCATCTCAAATTTCAAATTTCAAAAACAAAATAATTAAAACAAAATGGACAACAATCAAAATCAAGATCCAAACAACATTAACATTCAACTTAACGAAATGGTAGCTGCAGGTGTATATTGTAACCTAGCTTTAGTAAACCATTCTCCATCTGAATTCGTTTTGGATTTTATCCAATTAATGCCAGGTGTACAACAAGCTAACGTAAGATCAAGAGTTATTTTAGCTCCTCTACACGCTAAGAGAGTTCTTACTGCACTTCAACAAAATATTGCTAACTATGAGCAACAATTTGGTGAAATCAAAGAACTTGAGCCTTTCGTTGTAGGACAAAACGTACAAGCATAAGATTAACCTTATCATAATTAAGAATGCCTCAGTGAAAACTGAGGCATTTTTGTATGTAGATGATTTTAAATATGTTAATATTTGTGGAGAAATTCAGCTATTATATTTTGAAATTCTGAAGTGCTAAAACCTCGGGAACATGGGTGGTGTAAGCCAATTGCTATATAATTTCCACCATTATAATTTAATTCTCTTACATTCCAACGATCATTAATTTTATCAATGTGTTTTCCCCATCCTGTTTTATTAAAAAAATGTTCCCATAAACGACTTGAAAAAACAATTACTTTGTTGGGTTTTATAAGGTCTAAATACTCTTTAAAGGCCAGTTCCGCTTTATTTTTCTCTCCTGTTGTTGGAACTTGGTTTGATGATGTAAAAGAACTTTGGATAGCGTTGGCAAAAGCTACTTTACTCCAAAAATCTTCATGTTTCTGATGTTCAAAAATTTTCAAAATAGTTTTGTGAAAATTACTTGCAATATCATCCAATTCAGTAATCTGAGCTTTTGTAAACTCAGCTAAATTATTGGGTATCGCGGTATTAAAATAATGAGAATCTCCAATAATTAAAAGTTTGTCGTAATGCGATTGATGGTAATTTTTTCCAATCCAAGGATGGAAAGTAAGGTTTGACATATTGATTTTTTTTTGTGTTTTTTAGAATCGTTTTCTTTTTTATGATTTTAAAATCTAATTTAAAGTCTCACAAGTTTCAAAAGCCTATGAGGTTTAGATGAGGTTTAAAGTATTTTGAATTTAGAGTTTTACAATATCAAAATTAGAAAGACTACAACCATTGCCTACAGTTTTATCACCGTATTTTTGGTTAATAGCTTCCAAAATTTCCTTTTGATTGGGTAATCTACTTGCATTGCGGATAACAATTTCCACAAACATACCTTTTGCGAGTTTGCCGTATTCCTTTTTTGCGGTTACTTTGTATAGGTGGTTGGACATTTAATTTAGTGTTTGTTTTTAAAGCAAATTATGAGAATCCATGAGACGATCCACTAAATAATATGGAAAATAATGGTAATCATAAATTTATGATTTTTAGAAATTTGAAATTAAATTATTACAAAAGGAGATAATGTTAAAATCATAATTAAGAATGAATTAATGATTTAAGCTTTATCATTCTATCCTCTGAAATAGAAATTGACAATGAGAGTTAATTAAAAATAAATAAGATAGAAATGAACATTAATAGAATAAAACTAAGTGAATAAAAGCCAATTTTAAATGGAAATCTTATGGTATTAATAGATTTGTTTACAGCATTATTAGTCTTAACTATTACATTTTCAAAGCTTTTTTGCTGAATATTAGCAAACACCATTATTTTGTTAAGTGAGTTGTTATTATTTAAATCAAGTTGAATGTTTTGATTCTTAAAAAGTATGATAGTTTGATTACATCCATAAGCAACTCCAGTGGTAACTAGTTTATCAATAATAGGAATCCCTGCAACTTTTTTTGTAATTATAGGGGCTACCACACTGTAAATAAAACCTTCAAAAAGTAAATTAACAGAGTTTTGGTTACTGCTGAAAGAATTTACTTTTGTGCTTACTTTTGTTAAGTCACCAATAGCGTGCCCAAAAGTTTCTATACTATACGAGAATATTGCCTTTAAGTCTTTCTTTAGATGATTAAGTGCTCTTACAACGCCAAATAGTAAAGCAGTTACAACAAATAGCACAAAACCAAAGATTCCATATATAATTTGACCAATTGGTCCGAGTTTAAGAATAAAGAAAAATAAGATGTATAAAAGAAGTCCAACAAAAATCGGTCTTATAAGTTTTCCAATAGTGTAGTTTTGGATCATAAATAAACTTCCAATTTTAGTAATCACTTCATCGTTTTGATATTTTGTTATATCAATATCTAACTGATTTTTGATTTGATTTACAATTTCTTGTGAATTGATTTTCTTTAATAGTTTCATTATTTTATTAATTTTTTTTTTTCCACAAATCTACCCTCGTTCTCGGACAAAATATGTCCTTTTAATTGGGGCTATAAAAGTATTTTAAGCTTGTTAAAGTTTTACGGTTTTCCGTATCTAAAAGGAGGTTTTTATTATTAAATTTGATAATAATCCTTTAAAACTTTGCTTTTTAATTTTTGTTAAAAATAAGAGTTCAATGCAATGCTGAGCTTGTACAATTTTGTACAAAATTTTGGAGTATTTTTTAATTAAGATTTTAAACTTATAACCATGAGTTCAGATTTTTCGTCAATACAAATTCTTAAACAGAATGTTTGTAAATGTTTTGGTAAACAGATTGTTACTGCAAAAGACTGTGATGATTTGTCAACTTTACTATTTCAAAAATTTAATAAAAACTTAAGTAGTCAGACGCTTCGTAGGTTTTTTGGACTGATAAAAACAGATTCTAATGCGAGTGTTTTTACCTTAGATTTGCTTTCAGCTTTTTGTGGTTTCACCGATTTTCAAGATTTTCTTACAAATTATAGCAGTTCCGAACTTGAGAATTTCTTTGCGGGTAATGATGAGTTCGGAAAAGATTATTGGCAGAAAAGTGAGTTTTTATGCCAACAGATTTCAGAATCGCCTTAACTTTTGGTAAATATTCATCATAAACTCATGGGATTTCCCATGGCCAGAAAATACTTTTTAGAGCACCATCCTATGAGAGATCTTTTAGGAACGGTTTATTCACAGTATTTTTTGTCCTATTTAAAATACAACTCAAATAGTGAAGCTAAAATTTTTGCTTACGGTTTTCTTTTTCACACTGCCTTTCTTCAAGAGAATTTAGAGCTTATGGAACTTTATTACAGTAAAATAAAAGAAATTGAACTAGTGGAAGATATTCATGTTATTGTGAAAGGTTTAAAATTTGGAGTTCAGCTTCTTTACACCGATTTCATCAACAATGACAGGCTTTTTAAAAAGACTTTTACTGAAATGAAGAAAGTGAGAGAAAATTGTATTTCGGCTTCTCAAAAATCGGTTTGTAGTTTTGAATATACCGTTTTGGAATCTTTAATTTTTACAAATCGATTGAAAGAAATTAAGTTCCTTTTAAAAAATAACACGATTCAAATAGAAAGCGATGAAATGTGTGTTCCACAGAGTCGGAAACAATCGCATGATGAAGTTTGGAAAATTATTTGTGCAATTTCCTACCAAAAATTAGGTGATTTAGAAAAATGTATGTCCTATTTAAACAAAGTTAATCTCGATAATTTAGGAATAGGCTGGAAGAATTATTATTCTATTCTTTACAAATTTGTAGAACTCGATTTTATTTCAAATGAAAGAAAATTAGAATGTTATTGGTCTTTAAAAATACTTATTGATAAAGGTTGCTTTTCATATTTTGAACAAAAATTGAATAATATTTACAAAGGAAATTTTGCAAATTTATCCCTTGCTATGGCTTGATTTTTCTCATATGTGGTTGCTTATATTAGAAATTAAAAATTGAAATTTTAGGTTAGTAAAGTAATTGTTCTTATTTTCTCAATTCCTGCATGAGTTCATCTTCCTCATTGGATTTCATTTTTGTAACCTCATTAGAAATATCGTTAGGAATCGTCATAGAGAGAACATATTGTATAATTTGCCATCTTCCATTTTCAAAAACCAAAACCCCAGAACCTCTGCAAATTTTCATTTGTGTATTCAATAATTCATCTATCCAAGCAGTTTTTCCGTCTTTAGAAATGTTGATGTTTCTTTTAAGAGCAGTAAAATTCCAAGCTTTTTTACGGTCAAAGTAAGGTTTTGAAAAAGCAGAAAAGTCTTTTTTATTCCATCTTTCTGTGGCATCAGTTCCCATATAAAAAGAATTTTCATGGAGTGTTCCAAAATAAGAATTGAAATCAGCTTTTGCGGCTGCTTCGTGCCATTGGGTCATTAATTGATCTATTGCTTTCTTTTTATTTTGAGCAGAAAACATCAACATTAATGAAAATAAAAATAGAAAACTTACAATTTTTTTCATAGGTCAAAGATTGAATTTGAATTAAAAATACGGTAAATTTGATATCCATATTTTTATCAAAAATAATGAGTTTTTCATCCGAACCCAATTTTTTTTCAGCTCAAACAGGAAAATACCAAGCAATAAATTCTAATGGAGTTCTTAAAATTAAGAATATCCGCTATGCGCAATCAGAAAGATACCAACTTCCAAAAGCTGTTGAAGAATCTAATGAGTTTATTGAAACTCCTGATAAAACGCCCGTTTGTCCACAAAATATTAGTCCACTCCTCGAGAGAATGATTGATAGAACAAAAATTGATGAATTTTTGGTGGAAGAGTCTCCTCAGTTTCTTACAATTACGCTTCCCGAGGATATTTCAAAAGATGAAAAACTTCCTGTTGTAGTTTGGATTCATGGAGGTTCTTACGAAATTGGCTGTGGAGATGTTGCCACTTCAAATCCTGATGAATGGGTAAAAGAACAACGGATAATTGTAATAGCAGTGACTTACAGACTAGGATTGTTTGGTTTTTTGGGTGGATCAAAGGAAATTCCTGCCAATCTTGGTTTGTTTGACATTATAGAAGCTTTAAAATGGATTAATAAAAATATTCACGCTTTTGGAGGTGATGAGAAAAATATTTGTTTATTAGGGCAATCTTCAGGAGGTGATGCTATTGCACATTTATTATTGGTGGATGAAGTTCAAGGCTTGTTCAATAGGGTAATTATTCAGAGTGCGCCATTAGGTTTGAGAAAGAACAAACAAAAAATGTCTCAAGAATTTTTACAAAAAATAGACTTTAATAAAAACGAAATGGATGTTATAAAAATGGTTGCTGAATACAAAAAATTTATTCCTTCCATAATGAAATATGGTTTGAAAGCAGCAATGCCATTTGGTTTGCAATATGGTTTTCCGCCACTTTGTGAGGAGAGTAATGTAGAAAAAAAATGGCGAAAAAACGCTTCAAAAGTAGAGGTTCTCATTGGTTTAAATGATGACGAAACTGCTTTTTATTTAAGAAGTTCAGACTCACTTAAAAAATATTTGAGTAATGGATTGGGCAAGAAAATTTTGGATACAACCATACGAATAACCACCGAAAAAATTTATGGAAAACCAGCTTTAGAATTTGCAGAAAATTATGCTAAAGGGGGTGGAAATATTACTCTATTTAGAATTTTTTCAAAACACGAAAGCAATAAAATTGGGGCTTCGCATTGTATAGATTTGCCATTGCTTTTTGGAAATGAGAAAACATGGCAAAATGCTGGGTTATTGAAAGGAATTCCTTGGGAATACATCAATGAAAACGGAAAAAAAATCCGTAAACTTTGGGCTGAGTTTGCAAAAATTGGAAATATTACTGAACAAGACCAACCAGATATTTTAGAAATAAAAAAATATAACTGAAGTTTTTAGGTGAAAAAAAGACCACAACCTGTGGTCTTTTTTATGCTTTTGAAATAGATTATATATGAGCAATAATGTTCAACTCTAAGTCTACATCTTGAGAAATCATCCAATCTTTTGGGTCTCCATCTGTCCCATAAACCAATCCCCATTCTTGTCTGTTGATAGTGAATTTTGAAACCAACGAGGCTTTATTATCTTTAATTTCAACTTTCGCAGGGAAAGACACATTTACGGTTTTGTCTTTAATAGTAAGGTTTCCACTTACTGTTTTGTTAGCTCCTTTCACTTTGCTTTCTGTTCCTGAAGCAAGATCTTCAACCTTTGTAATTTGGAATTTTACGTTTGGATATTTTGCAACATCAAAGAAATCAGGACTTTTTAAGTGATCATCTAAATCAATAGAGGTTTTCCCTTCACTAGATTTTGGGTCTACAGCGGTTGGATCTGTAGTTAACGAGTTTACATCAGATTCTAAAGTTCCAGAAGTAATGTTTCCATTTTCTACAGAAAATGTTCCTGTAGTTTTTATGGTTCCAAATCTTGGGTTTAATCCACCTTTATGATAAGCTGTCCATTTTACAGCTGTTCCGTCTGTGTTAATTGTAAATGTTTCACCAGAATGCTCTGCAGCTTTTTGTTCTGTTGAAGTTGAAGCAGTATCTGTTTTAGATTCTTTACAAGAAGTAGCAGCAAATAAAATTGCTGAAAATGCTAGAATTGTTAATTTCTTCATTTTGAATATGTATTGTTTAAAATTACTTTGCAAAAGTAAGAGGATAATATTGGTCTAAAGTTGACCTATGATAAGAAAGTCGATTTATTCAAAATCTGGAAACGGGATTTTTAGTTGAACAGAAACTTGTGTTTTCTCTTCAGTATTTAAGTTGTGTAATGAAAGTCCAAGCAAGCGAACAGGTTTATCAAAAGGTCTTAAGAACCATAATTTTTTTGCGGTTTCAAAAAAATCTTCAGCGTTAATAAAATAAATTTCCTTTGTTTTGCTTCTCGTAAAAACTGAAAAATCTTTATACTTAATTTTTAGTGTAAGCGTTTTGCCTTTAATTTCTCTTTTAGATAATCTTTCTTCCAGTTCTCTACTAATGGATTTTAATGCGGTATTTACTTGATCATCATCTAATAAGTTTTCCCAATAGGTTTCTTCAACACCAACGCTTTTTTGAATTCTAGAAGGTTTTACTTCGCTATGATGTATTCCGCGAACGGCATTGTAATAGTATCTCCCAGATTTTCCAAACCATTTTACCAAATCCTCTAAAGTTTTCGTTTTTAAATCTGCTCCTTTAAAAATATGAAGTTCATGCATTCTGTTGGCAGTTACTTTCCCAATTCCAAAAAATTTTTCAATGGGAAGTTTTTCCATAAACTCTACAATCTGACTAGGATGAATGGTTTTTTGTCCGTTGGGTTTGTTATAATCTGAAGCCACTTTAGCCAGAAATTTATTCACAGAAATCCCTGCAGAAGCGGTAAGTCCGGTTTCTTCAAAAATTCTTTTTCTTATTTCTCTGGCGATGTCGTTGGCAGATTCTATACCTTTTTTATTTTCGGTAACGTCTAAATAGGCTTCATCTAGGGAAAGAGGTTCCACCAGGTCTGTGTATTCGAAAAAAATCTCTCGTATTTTCTTTGAAATTTCTTTGTATCGAGCAAATCTTGGTTTTACAACTATTAAGTGAGGACATAGTTGCAAGGCTCTTTTTCCGGGCATTGCAGATTTTACACCAAATTTTCTGGCTTCATAACTTGATGCTGCTACAACGCCATATTGTCCACCTCCTACAGCTACGGGTTTTCCACGAAGTTCAGGATTGTCCAATTGCTCTACAGACGCATAAAAAGCGTCCATATCTACATGGATTATTTTTCGGTTTTCGGTGGACATTTTGCAAATTTAAAAATAAAAAAACTCAAGAAATCTTGAGTTTATAGTTTCAACCTATCAATAGTTTTTTGAATTTCAGGATCTTCAGGCGATGTAGAATAATATTGAGCAATTCGTGATTGCTGATCAACAATCATAAATCTTGGGATCCAATTGAGTTCTATATATTCATTGAATTTATTTTTCCAACCTTCAGAAAACCAATAATTTTCCTTTTCCTTCAGATTAAATCTTTCTAAACTTTTATCAAAAGCTTCTCTAGAGCGTTCTAGTGACAAATAAATAAAATCTACTTCAGGATTATTTTTATAAAGTTCTTCAGATTTCGGAAGCGCCAAAATACAGTCTTTACACCATCCTGCCCAAAAATCAATCACTAGAATTTTCCCCTTATGTTGGTCTATAATTTTTTGTAGGCTTACTTCTTTACCTTCTTCATCCTGAACTTTTTGCTGCAAAACATCTTTGGTGAATTTAGTTTTAATATCAGCTGCTCCTTTTTGGGCAAAGCTTAAACCAAGTATCAACAAAAAAATAAGACAAGTTATTTTTTTCATAAATTTTAAAAATAATTACAAATCTATAAATAAAAAAATGCACTTTAATCAAAGCACATTTATTAATTTTTTCTAACATAATCCAGAATTAACTGGTTGAATTCTTGTTTTTTATCGATAACCGTATTGATGGGCCAATAATAAACAATATCTCGTAAATAATCGAAGGTTTTAAGCCTTACATAATCTTTTTCAGTGGTAAGCAAAAGTTTGTATTCACCTAGTTTTTTATACTCTGACAGTATTTTTTTGATGTCATCATCTGTAAAATTATGATGATCTCTAAACTTAAGATGTTTTACTTTATTAGTGAATTTTGCTAAATGATTTAATAGAGGTTCAGGCTTAGCGATTCCCGTTATTAGCAAGATGTCGTAATATTCTAAATTATTATCAGGAAGCGATTTTGTTTTGCTGTAAATATGTTCATCGTAGTTAATGGATGAAAAAAATACTTTCTGATAATGTTGGGGTTTAATCCTAGAAATATAATATTGTTTTTGCTCTTCCGTAAGCTCATCAGGACATTTGGTCACCATAATAATTTGTGAACGGTCGGCATTGCTTCTTCCTTCACGCAAATCACCTGCTGGAAGTAAATAATCTTTAAAATAAGGATCATTATAATCTGTAAGAAGAATATTGAAACCAGGATTTATGGCTCTGTGTTGATAAGCGTCATCCAATACCAGTACACCTAAATCCATTTCGGAGATTACTTTTTTAGCACCCCATACTCTGTCTTCGGAAACAGCTACTACAAAACGGTTTTTAAAACGCTCAAATAATTGCATCGCTTCATCTCCTACGGTTTTATAATTACTTTCATAATTGGTAAGTACGTAACCTTTAGTAATTCTTCCGTATCCTCGGGAAAGCACTCCTGTTCTGTAATATTTAGAAAGAAATTCAGCCAAATACATCACCATAGGAGATTTTCCACTTCCGCCTACTGAAAGGTTTCCTACGTTGATAATAGGAGTTTTAAATTTTGTAGATTTTAAAATACCAATATTATATAACGAGTTGCGAACACCCGTTATAAAATGATAAATTAGGGAAAAAGGATAGAGGTACCATCTTTTCATAAGTGGCAAAAATACTAATTTTATAAATGTTTTATATCCTTGTTTTTGATGATTTTTACACAATTTTAGTTAATTTAATATAAAAATAAATGTCTATTAACAATATTTTAATCATCCTGTTATTGTTAATCTTAAATGCTTATCTTAAAAAAATCTGGCATCAACTCAGAGCTAAAAATTGTATTTTTGCAATGCAAAATTTTTAAGTTGAGGTATTTTATTGAATTCAGTTATAACGGAGGTAAATATTTTGGTTACCAAATTCAGCCCAATGAAATTTCTATTCAAGAGGAATTGGAAAAAGCCCTTTCTACTATTTTAAGGCTAGAAATAAAAACAACGGGTGCAGGAAGAACGGATACAGGTGTGCATGCTAAAAAAATGTATGCTCATTTTAATATGAACACTCCAATTGATGACAATCTTGTAAAAAAACTTAATAGTTTTTTGCCTCCCGATATTGCTGTAAAAAGAATTTTTGAGGTTGATGAAGAGCTGCACGCCCGTTTTAGTGCGACTTACAGAACTTATGAATATTATATTTCTTTAGAGAAAAATCCGTTTACCTTGAGTTCCGCTTGGCAACATTGGAAGCGCAGTTTAGATATCAACGCCATGAATGAAGCTTGTAAAATATTATTTGAATATGATGATTTTACGAGTTTTGCAAAGCTGAAATCCGATAACAAAACCAATATTTGCAAAATTTATAAAGCAGAATGGGAGCAGGATGGTTCCGAACTAAAATTCACGGTTTCTGCAGACCGTTTTTTAAGAAATATGGTGAGAGCAATTGTTGGAACCATGGTGGAAATAGGAACAGGAAAACTAAAACCTGAAGATTTGAGAAACGTAATAGAAAACAAAAATAGAAATTCCGCAGGAACTTCTGCTCCAGCCCACGGATTATTTTTGGTGGATGTAGGATATGATTTTTGATGTAAATTTAGAGATGTGATGATGAGAAAAGGGGTGGGGAGTCGCGGAGCGACGATATATTGGTTAGATTGATGCAATATAAATAGATTTAGAGAGCTCCGGAGGAGCGAAATATTGGTAAAATAATGTCTGAGAATAATACATATACACAAATTCATATACAATTGGTCTTTGCAGTAAAATATAAACAAGCATTGATTGGCGAACAATGGAAAGATGAACTGTATAAATACATAACAGGAATTGTTCAGAATAACAGACATAAAATGATTTGCATTAATGGTGTGCCGGATCATTTACATATTTTTATTGGATTGCGTCCTCATCAAGCCATTTCAGATTTAGTAAAAGATATAAAAAGTAATTCTTCTAAATGGATTAATGAGAAAAAAAATTTGCCCATTCGTTTTGAATGGCAAGAGAGTTTTGGAGCTTTCTCCTATGGGAAATCTCAAATACTAAATGTAATTCAGTATATTAATAATCAAGAAAGTCATCATAAGAAAGAAAGTTTTAGGGACGAATATTTGAATTTTCTGCAGAAATTTGAGGTTGAATTTAACAAAAAATATATTTTTAAAGATTTAATATAAAAACCAATATGTCGCTCCTCCGGAGCTCTCCGAAATTAAAGAAAAAACTAAAACTACCCATATTCCGCCGCTCCGCGGCTCCCTCCCGACAAAAAAAGAAGTCTATTTTTTAAAAAATAAAATGAGCAATAAACCAAGCACTTGGGTCACCATAAAGAAATTATTTACCATCGGGATGAAGTTCCGTTCGTGGTTTATTTTCACGTTAATTATCTCCGTGGTCTTGTCGGTGGTTTCTACGTACAGACCTTATCTTACGATGCAGGTTGTAGATAACGACATTACAAAATTGGGCGATAAAGCGCTTATGATGAAGCATATCTATATTTTAGTGGCTTTGGTTTTTGTGGAAACTATTCTCAATTTTTTATTGGTGTATTTTTCCAATTTTATTTCTCAAAATGTAATTCGCGACATCCGTGGTAAGCTTTACAATAAACTTATTTATTTCAGAACCTCTTTTTTTGATAAAACACCTATCGGACAATTAGTAACGCGTGCTGTGGGCGATGTTGAAACTATTGCAACGGTTTACACAGACGGATTTTTGATGGTTTTTGGAGATGTTTTAAGGATTGTTTTTGTGCTCGTTATGATGTTCAATACCAATGTGCATTTGAGTTATATCACTTTAGCTATTTTGCCTTTGATGGTGTTGATAACAAGGTTTTTTCAAAAAAGACTGAAAGTTGCTTTTGGAGACGAAAGATCTTGGACGGCTCATCAAAATTCCTTTGTTCAAGAGCGATTAGCGGGAATGTCTTTGATTCAGGTTTTTAATAGACAAGAAGCCGAGTTTCAAAAATTTGAATCTATTAATATTCAATTGAAGAAAGCTTTATTGAAGACCGTTTTCATTTTTTCATTGTTTTTCCCTGTTGTAGAGCTAATTTCTTCGCTTTTTATTGGGTTTATCTTATTTTACGGAGGTTATATCACCATTTCTGCCGGGGTGGTCATCGCATTTATTCAATACATTTCCATGTTGATTCGTCCTTTAAGACAAATTGCAGATAGATTTAACAATATCCAACGCGGAATTGTAGGTGCAGAAAGGGTTTTAGGGGTTATGGAAGAAAATTTCCAAATGCCCAATAACGGAAGCATTAAGAAAGATGAATTTAAAGGCGATATAGAATTTAAAAATGTTCATTTCGCTTATGATGAAAAGCAAGAAGTTCTGAAAGGGATCAATTTTAAAGTGAATCCAGGAGAAACTGTGGCGATTGTAGGAGCTACAGGAGCGGGGAAATCCACAATTATTAGCTTGATTACAAGATTGTACGACATTAATTCTGGTAAAATAATGTTGGATGATGTGGAAATTCGCGATTATGAATTGTACAATTTAAGAAGTCATATTGGTGTCGTTTTGCAAGACGTTTTCTTATTCCATGGAAGTATTTTCGAGAATTTAGCGTTTGGCGACGAAAGCATTACGTTAGAAAAAATGCGAGCTGCAGCGAAAGAAATTGAAGTAGATGGTTTTATAGAGCAACTTCCGAGAGGTTATGATTATGTGGTGAGTGAAAGAGGTTCTTCCATTTCTCTTGGTCAGAGACAGCTTTTATCGTTTTTAAGAGCTTACCTTTCAGATCCTAAAATTCTTATTTTAGATGAAGCCACTTCTTCAATAGACCACGAAAGTGAAAAACTTATCCAAAGAGCTACCGAAAAAATCACCAAAAACAGAACTTCCATTATTATTGCACACCGTCTTTCCACCATTGAAAAAGCCGATAAAATTATCGTAATGGATCATGGTGAAATTGTGGAAGAAGGAAGACACATCGATCTTCTCGATAAAAACGGATATTACGCTACTTTATATAAGGCTCAGTTAAAACACGAAGTTGAAGAAAGTGAAATTTAATTATCACTCTAATCCGAAAGGTAGAAACCCTAAATCTTTTTTCCAATTTTCGCCATATTTTTTGGTGAGATACTCGGCAATTAATTTGTTGTTAAGAGTGGCTTTTTCTGAGAGAAATGGAGTGATTACGCAACCTTCATAGAGAATCTTGATTCCATATTTTTCGGTGAAATTTTTATGATTTTGGGTTGCAATTCCAAATTGGATAAACTGTAAATTTTTGGCTTTTAAAAGTGTTTCAAAGTTTTTTTCATCCGCAAATTTTATATCTGATATTTCCATTGATTTTTTTTCAACAAGAGAAATATTTACAATATTATTTTTAGCGCTAATTTTCTCTGGATAAGTTATATAATGCGGCGTTTCAGAAATAAATTTGAATTTGTATTTACCTGGTTGTAATTGAATTTCGTAATTCTCCACTTTGTTGATGGTAATTTCTTTTTGTAACCGAGGAATCAATAATTTTCCTCCTTTAAATTCAATATTATCGGGATTTTTAATGATGATTTGTACGGGAATTTCCTTTTTTAAACTAAAAGACAAGATGCTTATTGTAGCTATTAAAACAAGGATTATTTTCATGGTTTTCATCGATGATTTTTATATGTCAGATGAATTTGGTGATTAAAAGTTAAAAGATTATTTTCGAAAAAAAATTAGAATGAGTAATATCCAAGGAGAATTTCAGGTTTTAAAAGATGAACTTAAAAAACTGAATATAGAGGTTTTAAAAATAGAAAAAGTAGGAAACGGAAGTATGGATTTCCATGAAGTTTTTTATAAATCTCCAAAATATGATGAGGTAAAAAGTACTTATGTTGAAAGGCAGTATTTGGATGAACTCATTGAAAAATTTAAGAAAGCTTACCAATAATTGCAATAAAAAAGAGGCTGTCTCAAAAGTATCCCCTCTCTCAGACTCCTGTCTGACAACTTTTGTCATTTAGAAGATTATCAGAGCATTGGTTTACCTTTTGAGACAGCCTCGTTTTTTTATTGGTAAAATTCAATCGCAATTTTCAATCCTTAGTACAAATGCTTAAATTTGTAACATCTAATAAAAATATAATGGACAGTAAAAAAGAATTCTTCCTTGAGTGCTACAACCTAGGGATAATAAAGTTTGGAAGATTTACTTTGAAAAGTGGAATCGAAAGCCCTTTCTATGTAGATTTAAGACCATTAGCTTCCGACCCAAAAATCCTTAAAAATCTTGCCAATTACCTGTTGGAAATGCTTCCACTAGATAATTTTGATTTAATTTGTGGTGTTCCTTATGCAGCTTTACCTATGGCTACAGCCATGTCTTTAGAAAGCTATATTCCTTTAATTATTAAAAGAAAAGAAGCAAAAGCCTACGGAACTAAAAAACTTATTGAAGGAATTTATCAGAAAAACCAAAACTGTTTATTAGTAGAAGATGTTATCACTTCTGGAAAATCTCTAGTAGAAACCATTGCTGAAGTAGAAGCTGAAGATTTAAAAGTCTCTGATATTGTTGTAGTTTTAGACAGAGAACAAGGCGGAAAAGAACTTTTAGAAAGTAAAGGTTATAACGTACATACTTTATTTAATATTTCTGAAGTTTGCACTATTTTGAAAGAAACTGGTGACCTTACAGAAAGCGAAGTAAAAAGAATTCAAGATTTTTTACAAGGAAATCACATAGAGTTTGAAGAGAAAAAAAAACTTTCTTACGAACAAAAATTACAAATAACGCAACATTCTGTTTCTAAAAAATTATTAGAAATAGCACTTCAAAAGCAAACCAACCTTATCGCTTCTGCAGATGTTACCACCACTGAAGAACTTTTACATTTAGCCAATGAGGTAGGACCACATATTGCAGCTTTAAAAACGCATATCGATATTATTTCTGACTTCGATTATGAGAAAACTATTCTTCCATTGCAATCTTTAGCAAAGCAACACAACTTCCTATTAATGGAGGACAGAAAATTTGCTGATATTGGAAACACTCAGGAATTACAATTTACAAGTAACGTTTTCCAAATAAGTAAATGGGCGGATTTTGTAACTTCTCAAGTTATTGGCGGTTATGATTCTTTAAACTGCTTTAATAATGTAGGCGTTGTTACTATTGTTGGAATGTCTTCAAAAGGAACCTTAACTACAAATGAATACCGTGAAGAAGCTTTGAAAATAACGCTTTCTCATCCAAATGTTATGGGAGGTGTTTCTCAAAACCAACTTCCTGACGAAGTTTTACTTTTCACACCTGGAATTAATTTAGAAGATTCAGGAGACGGAAAAGGACAGCAATATAACACTCCAGAACATGCTTTCAGCAATCTTCATACAGATTTCATCATTGTTGGAAGAGGAATTTATAAATCTGAAAACCCAGCAGATGCTGCAAACACCTATAAAAATGCTGGTTGGAATGCATACACCAATTCTTTGAAATAAACTTATCCTAAAATACAATATTATTCGGGCATCATTTTTCAAATGACGCCCGAATTTTTTCAAAAATGACAATTCAATAAAATTGATTAAAATAATATCTTTATGTATCATAATTTCCTATTATCTTTAGAAATTATAAAAACATTTTGAAGAAAACCCTTTTATTTTTTTCAGTTCTATTCAGTTTTGTGCAGATTTTTGCGCAAGATAATCGTATTTCTGTACAAGCAAAACTAAGTGATGATAAACGAAGAATAAGCATTCAAGAGGAAATTATTTATTTCAATTCTTCAAATACAACAATTGATCATATTAAACTTCTCAACTGGATTTCGGCTTATAAAAATAAAAACACGCCTCTTGCCAACAGAAAATTAGAAGATAGAAATACCAATTTGCATTTCGCAAAAAAACATGAAATTGGACAACTTCTCAATCTTAAAATTGAAGAAGATTCAAAAGTTTTATTCAACAATGAAAATCTAGATCAGGAGAATGTTCAAGTTAATTTGGGTAAATCTTTACAAACCAATGAATCCACAAAAATATTTCTGAAATATGAAATTCAACTTCCCGACAAATCTTTTACAGGTTATGGAAGAGGAATTGAAGATATTGTTGTTAAATATTTCTTTTTAGTTCCAGACAGTTTCACAACAGCCAATAGAAATTATTTAGACATTGGAGAAACAGCCAATTTCAATACGCTTTGGAATGTAGAATGGACTCTTCCTCAAAATATGTTTGTGGAAAGTAACTTAGAAAAAAAATCTGCCACTCAATTTTCAGGATTTTTAAAAACCGATCCTGAATTTGTAATTGCATACTCCCCTTTTACTTCAATACAAGTAACAACAGGGAATATTAATTCTAATGTTGTTATTGCTTATAAAATCACGGAAAAAGAAAGACAAGACTTGGAGTTTTTTCTTCCTTTGCAATTAAAATTCATTCAAGACAAAACGGGTTTAAGTTCAACAAAAATATTTATCACCGAAAAATTTCAGCAAAATGAAAAGTTTTTTGGAAGCGATGATATTAAATTTCTCAATTTTAAATTCCAACTTTTTACAGATCCCGAAAAGACAGATTTAGACTACCTAGGCATTATGACCAAGAAAATTCTGGACAATAATCTTATCGTAGACAGAGAAAAATACCATTGGTTTAAAAACGGTTTACAATCGAATATTGAGATTCAATATTTAAAGAATTTTTATCCTAAAACGAATCTTTTAGGCAACCTTCCCGATAATCTTAAATTAATTGGATTAAAACCTTTGAAACTTTTTCATGCTTCAAACTTAAAACTTACAGATCGTTACGGACTTTCATATCAATATATTTTGGCTCAAAATTTAGATCAGAAAATTAGCGAAAATTACTCTGAACTCAGCAATTTTAATGACATGGCCATCAGTAAATTTGAAACGGGGAGTTTGTTCAATTATGCAGCCGACAAAATGGGATATTCCAATTATAACGAATTGGTAACCTCTTATTTAAAAAGTAAAAATCAGGAAATTCAACCTGAAGATTTCCTTCAAAAACTAAGTGAAAATAATCCCGAAAATTCTTATTTACAAAAATATTTCGCCCATAAAAGCAGGAGAAATTTCAACTTTAAAAAAATAAAAAAGGATAATAATTCTATTGCAGTTACCATCACCAAAAATTTTGACGAAAACATTCCTTTTAAATTAAAAACCATCACCAAAGATGGTTACGAAAATTCTTATTGGTTTGATACCGAAAAAGATGAAAGAAAATTCAACATTAATGTTCCTAATGGAGATGTTTATAAACTCACTCTGAATGATGGATATATTTTCCCTGAAAAAACTTATGGTGACAATTTTATTTACACCAAAGGTTTTTTTTCAAATATGAAAAAATTGAAATTCAAACTCTTAAAAGACATTCCCAATCCTGAATTCAATGAGATTTATCTTAATCCGCGTGTAAGTTTCAACAACGCTTATGATAAATTTTTATTGGGAATCAACTTTAAAAACTCTTCATTGTTTGACCAAAAATTTTTGTATTCTGTCACTCCACAATACAGTACAGGAACGGGGAAATTAACAGGTTCCGGAAGCGTTTCCTATACTTTTCTACCTGCTGAAAGTATTATTAGAAGTTTATCTTTTGGAACTTCGGGTTCTTATTATCACTATGATTATGATTTGGCGTATAGAAAACTGGGATTTTCCACAAATTTGAATTTCAGAAAAAGACCTAGAAGTACCGTGAGTAGAGGAATTGCATTTTCTTATAATTATTACAGAAAAGATTTTAATCCAAACTCTATTTACGAAAACGATTACAACAAATACAACCTTTGGAGCTTCGGTTACGGCTATAGCGACAACCAAAAAATACATGAAAAAAGCTTTGGTATTTCCACACAAGGAATGGAAGATTTTAATAAAGTAACCGCCGAAGGATTTTACAGATGGGAATATGCTCCGAAAAATAAATTAAGTGTTAGACTTTATGCTGGCTATTTTTTAAGAAACAGCACCCGAAATAATTTATTTGATTATGGTATTTCGAGAGTTTCCAATTATTCATTTTCCTACAATTTATTAGGACAAAGTGCTACATCTGGTTTTTTATCTCAACAATATGTTTTAGCTGAAGGAGGTTTTAAGTCTTTTATTCCAGGAACCGCTAACCAATGGATTACGTCGATAAATGCTGACACCACTCTATGGAAAATATTTGGCGTGTATGCAGATGCAGGCTATTATAAAAGCAAGGGAGGAGCCCCGAAATTTATTTGGGATTCTGGGATAAGTGTAAAATTGGTTCCCGATTTTGTGGAAGTTTATTTCCCTATTCAATCTTCTTTAGGTTTTGAACCTTCATTTAAAAATTACGGAAAGAGAATTCGTTACACTTTGGTTTTAAATCTGAGTTCTATTATTAATGCTGCACGGAGAGGCTGGTTTTAACAATATGAGTAAAATATTTTCGGGCGGAATTGCAAAGCAATTCCGCCCGAAAATATTTAGTATAATATAAAAAATATTACATTCTGTTTACCGTTCCAATTCCTAATAAAGAAAGAGATTTTTGTATGGTTTTTCCTGTTAAATAAGATAATTCCAAACGAACTTGTTTCGTAGTTTCATCATCCTGATTCATAATTGGATTATTCTGATAGAAAGAATTATAAGCTTTCACTAAATCGTATAAATAATTGGCAACCAAAGCAGGACTCAAGCTTTCCGCAGCTTTTGTAACAACTTCTTTATAATTAGAAAGCAACATTATCAATTCCTTTTCGCTGCTATTTAAAGCATAATCAGCAGCAATTTTCAGAGAGCTAAAACTGGCTTTATTTAATAAAGATTGAATTCTAGCATAGGTATATTGTATAAAAGGACCTGTATTACCGTTAAAATCAATACTTTCAGCTGGATTGAACAACATTTTTTTCTTAGGATCAACTTTCAACATAAAGTATTTAAGAGCTCCCATACCAACAGTTTCGTAAGATTTTTCTTTTTCCTCATCATCCATACCTTCCAATTTCCCTAACTCTATGGCTTTCTCTTTGGCAGTTTGATACATTTCTTGCATTAAATCATCCGCATCAACCACCGTTCCTTCTCTGGATTTCATTTTACCTTCCGGGAGTTCCACCATTCCGTATGACAAATGATACAATTGATCCGCCCAAGGATTTCCAAGTTTTTTCAATATTTTAAATAAAACTTGGAAGTGATAATCTTGTTCATTTCCAACGGTATAAATCAGTTTTTCAATACTATTATCTTTGAAACGCTCTACAGCAGTTCCTAAATCCTGCGTTATATACACAGAAGTCCCATCAGAACGCAATAATAATTTTTGATCCAAACCTTCATCCGTTAAATCCACCCAAACGGAACCATCTTCCTTCTGGAAAAATACTTTTTTATTTAACCCTTCTTGAATAAGGTCTTTTCCTAAAATATATGTATTACTCTCATATTGAACTTGGTCGAAAGAAACTCCTAATCTATTATAAGTCTCTCCAAAACCTTCGTACACCCAAGAATTCATCTCCTTCCAAAGGTTTCTTACTTTTTCATCTCCATTCTCCCAATCTAACAACATTTTTTGAGCTTCAAGAATTGATGGAGCTTGTTTTTTAGCGGTTTCTTCATCCATTCCAGTAGCAACCAATTCCGCAATCTCTTTCTTGTAATTTTTATCAAACTCTACATAATAATTCCCTACAAGCTTATCTCCTTTGATATTATTAGTTGCTGGAATTTCACCTTTTCCATATTTCTCCCACGCCAACATCGACTTACAAATATGAATTCCTCTGTCATTAATAATCTGAGTTTTGATAACATCATAACCATCTTCTTTAAGAATTTGCGCTACGGAAAAACCTAAGAGGTTGTTTCTGATATGTCCTAAATGCAGTGGTTTATTGGTATTAGGTGATGAGTACTCCACCATTACCGTTTCGTTTCTCTCAGTTTTTTTATCAATATTCTCTTGAACAGACTGCAGATTATTGATGAAGAAATTATTCTTAATACTTAGATTAAGAAATCCTTTTACAATATTATAACTCTCAACGAAATCCGCATGAGTGGTTAAATCATTTCCAAGTTCCGAAGCGATTAAATCTGGACTTTTCTTTAAGATTTTCACCAAAGGAAAAGTAACAATTGTAAAGTCGCCTTCAAAATCTGTTTTATTCTTTTGAACCTCTAGTTTAACGTCTTCTATTTGATAGGAAGATTGGATAATCTCCGAAAGTTTATTTTGTATTAATTCTTTAATATTCATGAGTAACAATTGAGTTGCAAATATACGGAAATAAAAAAACCGCCCGAAGGCGGTAAATATGAATGTTAAATAAAGTTTATTTATAAATAAATGGGGTAAATTCATTTTTTTGGAAAATTTGTGCAAGAGTAACATTAGGTACATGTGCTGTATTACTAGAATACTCAGATGCTGGATATAACATTCTCCAAGGCTTATTAGTTCTTACCGTTGTAGTTGCTAGTGGTATTTGAGGGTAACCTGTTCTAAGGTAGTTGATATACGACTCTATTCCGTTATAATTAATTAAAGCTACCCATCTTTGGTATTGAATTGCTGCAATTTTATCATCATTAGAACCAGTCCAGCCAGCCTTTGGATTATTTGCAATATTATTTATATAAGCCACTGCATCAGAAAATTTACCATCAAAAGCAAATGAAGCCTTAATACCTTCCTCAAAATGAGATTGTGCATTCGCAAATCCATTATATCCTCGTAATGCTGCTTCAGCTTGTAAAAACTCACTCTCAGCACGCATCATTAAATAACCATCCTCAAGTGCTCCTGCAGAAGTCGTAAAAGTTCCGCCCAAGAATGAAAAATTATTATTTGATGGTTTTAGATCATTAATTGTATAACCCATAAATACTTTATAATCATCGTTTGTCATTCCTTGAGGATATCCATAATATCCAGAAGCTCCCCCAGCTGCAGTATTATTGTATTTTTTACCTTGTGTAAAAAGAAAAGCAATACGTGAATCATAAACTCCATTTGTAACTTTAGTTGCATCACCCTCCAAAGATTTAATCGCATGATCAGAAGCTGTCATTAAACGATAACCATTAGTATTTTCCGCACCTGAATATGTTAATTGTCCAAAATTAAAAAATAATGGGTTTTGAGCATCCGCAGAAGCATTACTATATCCTGGATTAATAGTAACATTATTTGTAATATATGTAGCACCATTAAGTGCGGAAATAATTTGATTTCTCAATGCAATACCTTCGCTGTTTGTTGTATTGGAAAGACGAACAGCATACTTCAATAAAACAGTATTTGCAAACTCATTCCACCTAGTTAAGTTTCCCTTAAAAATTGGATCAGAAGAAGCCTCTACTTTGAAATCTGGATTTGATGAATTTGCTGCTATCAAATCTTTTGCAGTCAGTAACTCACCAACCAAACCTTTGTATACATCAATATCCTTATCATAAGCTGGCGTCACATTTTCTAATTCCTTGAAAGCTTCTGTATAGGGCACATTTCCATACAAATCAACTATATACTGCATGTAAAATGCTTTTTGAATTTTTGCAATAGCTGCATAATTAGGATGTGTAGCAGTAAAATCAATTATTCTTTGAAATCTTGTTACAGCTTTGTATGTATCAGTAAAAAGAGTTTGACGATATGTAGTAGTAACTTCTAAATTTGACTCTACTGTAAATGGATTCCCAAATTGAGCAAAGTTACCAGACCATGTATTTGTCCAAGCATTACCCAAAGCATTCATTGTTCCAGCTTGCATTGCATAAGCACCCGTTGATGCACCCGATAATCTAAGATTAGGCTTTACATCCTCAGCCAAAACTTTATTTGGATTCAAATTATCATCTAATCTACATGAGACTAAAGCTACACCCAATATTGAAAATAAAATATATTTTTTCATAATATTAAATTAAAATTAAAAATTAGAACTTAAGGTTTAGTGAAAAACCATAAACCTTTGTGCTTGGTAATTGCCCACGATTAGAAACTCCTCTTGCATTGGGAGTATTACCTGTTCCAGAAGTATAAAAACTAGATTCGGGATCTGCATAATTTAAATTGTTATCAGCAAATTTCTGGAACGGATTCCTTGCGTGTACACCAAATGTTATTTCCTGAATTCCATAACTTCTAATCATATCCTTGGGTAAGGTATAAGATAAGGAAACCTCTCTTAATTTAAATGCACTACCATCTGTAAGGAGATTCTCACCAATAGTAGCATAAATAGAACTAAAGTAAGAAATGGCTGTTCCATAAGAATTCCCACCCGTTTTTATAGTTGTATTAGGAACATATCCACCATTTCCATCAGGAATTACTGAGTTAGGCATAATGAACCCACCATTTTCACGATCAATCTCTCCTGAGTCATATAGTGAGCCGTTAAATGCTAAACCACTTTTTACATCTGCAATAAACTTAGAACCATATCTATAATCAGCGACTGCACCTAGTTTAAATCCTTTATAAGAAAAATTAACGCCAAAATTATAAATACTTTTTGGTACAGCACTACCAGCGTTTTGAAGAGTTGAAGTAATTATTGGATTACCATTTGCAGGGTTTATAATAATTCTTCCTTGATCATCTCTCTGCATCTGAGAAACTTTAATTAATGGAAAAATAGATCCTTTCTGTGCATAAATACCCCACATACCAGCTGAAACTAATGGAACTTCATCAGCAACACCCGGCATAACCTCCTGAACAATAGACTCATTATATGAATAACCTAAATTAACTTCCCATTTAAAATCTGATGTTTTAATTGGCACTAACCCTAGATTAATCTCTGCTCCTTTCGATTGCATTTTTGCTATATTAATGATTTTTGTATTAATCCCAGAAGTTCCGGAAGCTGTTTGCCTCGTAATCAAATCCTTAGTATCTTGTAGATAGATTGAACCATCAAATCTAATTCTATTATTGAAGAAACCTAAATCCAAATTTAATTCATTTGAAGTTACAAATTCTGGACGAATATTAGGATCGGTTTGGATCATTCCATTTCTGAAAGAACTTACACCATTAAAAGGAAAGCCTGCCACAATTTCTGCTGTTTTGTTAACATCATACCATCCAATTGATGCAGAGTTACCAACTTTACTCCATCCTCCAGAAATTTTCATATAGTTAAGCGTATTTCCACCAAAATTAAATGCTTTAGTTGGCACAAATGATAGCCCAACAGAAGGATAAAAATATGAATTATTGTCTTTTGGAAGTTGAGAAACAAACTCATTTCTTGCAGTTGCATTTAAAAACAAGAAGTTTTTATAGGCTAAGTCTAAGTTTGCAAAAAGGGAATGTGAATTTTTTCTAAAGGTTCCATTTTCTAATAATGATGAAGCTGTAGATAACGGTTGATTAACATTTGCCATAGTATAAACACCTGGATAAGCTAAATTGGCACCACCATTTTCGATACTTTGATATCTATGTTCTTGATAATTATGTCCAATATTTAATTTTGCATTAATGTCACTAGTTAGATCATAATCAAAATTTACAATAAGATCACCATAGTAATCCAAACTCTTCTTATCGCTTAGGAATAATGAAGAAGTAATAGTTTTCATAGTTCCTGCTGCTGCACCACTATACATTGCTTTTGACCAAGCATCTCTATGACTTTGTGAACTTGAATAAGTTCCTTGTAAATTACCTGTATAACGAACATTAATATGACTATTAAATTCATAACCAGCTCCAAAATTCACACTATAGAAATCTCTTTTGAAATCCTGACGAGAATGCTTTATTTTCCAATAAGGATTTAGATAATAAATGTTATATGTATAAGCTTGATCTGAAGTATTATTGGCATAACTTGTAATAGGTATATCAGGAGCAGATTGTAATAAAGCCCAATATAATGAACCATTAGTATCATCATCATACATTGTGGTATTTTGAGTAAAATCAGTCCTGATATAATTTACCCCCCCATCAAATGATACTTTATCCAATTTTATACCTCCTTTAAAGAGAAATGATGTTTTATTAGATTTATCTCCATCTAAAATAAAATCTCTTTGGGTATTATTAACACTTACAAGAGCATATTTACCTTCGCTCCCCGCATTTAAAGTTAGACTATGACTACGTGTTGTTCCCACTTTAAAGAAATTTTTTATTTCGTTAGGTCGGGCAATGTAAGGAGCATTAATTGCAGCTGGATTATCGGGAGATAACTGGTTAGAATTAACCCATCCAATACCATTCATATTAATAGTTCCATCTCCATTATAATCATATAATGGGACACCATATGTTGTCATATTTCCATCAAAAGCTGGTCCCCAAGCTCCATTCTCATACTGATCTCTAGCATTATCCCAACCTTGACCATATTTCTGTTGTCTTTTAGGCACAAAAGCAATTGATTCAAAATCTACAGAACCCTCATAAGAAATTGATAATTTGTTTTTTGCCCCCCTCTTAGTAGTAACAATAACAACACCATTAACACCATCTGATCCATATAATGCAGCACCTTGAGATCCTTTAATTACATTGATAGATTCTATTAAATCAGGTGGAAGGCTTTGAAGCACAGTAGCCGTAGAAATTACATTATCTATAATAACTAGTGCATCATTATTACCAGATATAGTACGAATACCTCTCAATTGAATTGAGTTAGAACTATTAACAGAACTATTATTCTGACTAATTGTTAGACCTGCAACTTTTCCTGTCAAAGCTTGAACAGCATTTGGGTTACTTGCTTGATTTAATTGTTCTGCAGAGACAACTTGTTGAGCAGAAGTCACTGCATCTGCTTTTTTCTTGATACCAAGAGCTCCTGTTACAACAACCTCTTCAATCGTTTTTGTTTTCAATGTATCATTCTTCTCTTGTGCATTTGCAACACCTATAGAAGCCGATAAAACAACAATTAAAACACTTGCAGTTATTTTCTTCATATTAACTAATTTTGTATTGTTAGAGACAAATTTGTAATATTTTCTTAAAATAACAAAACAAAATCTTAACAAAATTTAAATTTTAACACTAAAACATACTAATCAATACCAAAAACTTAATAAAAACCCTAATTATTATGACTTTAGCAAGGAAATGGTTGAAAAATTACATTGAAGCAGGATGTGATGAAGTAGGAAGAGGCTGCTTATGTGGGCCAGTTGTTGCCGCAACAGTGATTTTAGATGAAAATTTCGATCAAAATCTCATCAATGACTCAAAAAAGTTAAGTTTTAAAACAAGAATGTCGCTTGATGATTATATAAAAGAGAATGCTGTTGATTATGCTATTGCAGAACTTCCACCTTCTTTTATTGATGAACATAATATTCTCAATGCTAGTATTCATGCTATGCATTTGGCTTTGGATCAGTTAAAAACCAGACCAGAGATAATTCTTGTAGATGGAAATAAGTTCCATCCTTATAACTTCATCCCTCACGAATGCATCATTAAAGGGGATTCTAAAGTTTTGAGCATTGCTGCAGCCTCAATTCTAGCTAAAAATTATCGGGATAGGTTTATGATTGAACTTCATGAAGAATTTCCACAATATGGCTGGAATAAAAACTTTGGGTATGCCACCAAGCAACACCGAGAAGCATTGAATAAATACGGATCAACAAAATACCATCGACAATCTTTTAGACTCGATTACACTTAAAAAAATAAAAGCGCCGAACTAAAAATTAGTTCGGCGCTTATTATTAAAAGTGACAAAATCACTTATTTTTTTCTGTTCTTTTGTTGTTGCTCCACAGTTTTCTGTTGTTCTTGCGCTTTTTCCATCATTTCACGCATACGCTTTTGGAACTTTCCTTCTTTTTTAGGTTGTGCCTTATTCGCTTGAATTTGAGCATGAATTTTCTTTTCATCCAAGAAAATATATTTAATGGCAAGAATGATTAAAATGTTAATGGCATTCGATACAAAATAATACCAAGAAAGACCCGACGCAGAAGTATTCAAGAAGAATAGGAATGTAATTGGGAAAATATACATAATCACCTTCATATTTGGCATCCCTTCTTGTTGTGGCTGCTGAATATTACCAGATGTCATTACCGTATAAATAAGAATTACCACCGTACAAGCTAAGGCAAAAATACTTAAATGTTCTCCCAAGAATGGAATATTAAACGGCAATTTAATTAAATCATCATAGGCTGTTAAATCTTTTGCAAACCAGAAACTCTGACCTCTTAAATCTATAAAATTCGGGAAGAAACGGAACAAAGCATAGAAAATTGGAATTTGAACTAATGCCGGAAGACATCCTGCCATTTGATTAACCCCCGCTTTTCTGTACACTTCCATAGTCGCTTGTTGCTTCTTCATAGGATCTGCATCCTTGTATTTTGCATTCACCTCATCGATTTCCGGACGAATAACCTTCATCATCGCACTCAATTTATGTTGCTTGAACATAATTGGTGACAAGATAATTTTTACAATAATGGTCATTACAAAAATCACCCAACCTGCTGTAAGTCCCCAAGATGCGATAAAATTATACATCGGCATAAAAAACCATCTGTTCATACTTCCGATGAAAGACCATCCTAACGGAAGAATTTCGTCGAAGTTTTTATCATAAGACTTTAAAAGAGGTAAATCCAAAGGCATGAAATACCAAGAAAAATCTTGGTTAAATTCACCACCATTCATTGTGATTTGACCGTCATAGTTCAGTTTCTTCAAATATTCACCTTCCTCAATAACATCTTGATATCCTTTAGATTTTGTAAAACCTGTTTTAGATTCAATAACTGAAGCGAAAAACTGTTGTTTAACACCAATCCAATTCAACGTTTCCTCATCTTCTTCCATTGAAGTTCTTCCATCATAATCATAAGATTTATAATTATTAAATGCATATGAGAACTCAGAATGAGATTGCTCTTGCGCTCTACCTTTTTCAACATTTCTTACATTATAGTTCCATACAAAACTTGCTGGTCCATTACCTATTACTTGAGAAAGACCTTGAGTTTTCACTTTAAAATCTAATGTATAATTGGGTAATAATGTATAGACAAACTGAATAACAGCACCATTAATATTCCCTGTCATGGTTACTTCGTTACCACTAACAGAAGGTGTAAATACTAAATCTTTGGTATTAATTGTTTTTCCTGATTTATCTTTAAAAGTAAATCCGTATTCAGAGTTATTTTTATTAATTAAGTATAAAGGAAGATCTGCTTTATCCGTTTTATGATCGTAAGCTTTGTATTGTAGCAATTCTACTTTTGAAACCTGTCCTCCTAAACCTGAAAACTCAACATTTAGTTCATTATTAGCAAGTTTTACAGTTTGTAAACTAGTAGCATTTACATTGGGGTTAATATTATTAGCTGTTGTTGCTTTTTTATTATTAACCTGTTCTGTTTTCTGTTGAACTACTTTTTCTTGCTCATCTTTCATTTGTTTATTCTGAAAGTAGAACATGAAACCAATAAAAATCAAGGAAAAAACAGCGAAACTAATCAACTGACTTTTATCCATTCCATTTTTTTGCTGCATCATAATATTATAAATGTATGTGTGTAAGTTTTAATTTCCGAAATTTTCTCAAAAAATATTCCTTAAAAAAGCGTTCGGATTTTGCGGAGACAAAAATACTGATTTTTTATGAAACCCTAACTTTTTGTCATTCTTAATCATAAGATGTTTGTCATTAAAAAAACTTCACAAAAATTTGCGAAGTTTTTTTATGGTTATATCAAAAAGATTATTTTTTACTACAAGCCTCAATAAACGCTTTGAATAAAGGATGTGGCGTAGCTACCGTACTTTTATATTCTGGGTGATACTGAACTCCCACATAAAACGGGTGCGAAGGCATTTCCAAGGCTTCTACTAAACCAGTTTCTGGATTAGTTCCCGTTGCCATTAAACCATTTTTCTCAAATTCATGCAAATAATCGCTATTGAATTCGTAACGGTGTCTATGTCTTTCAGAAATATTTTTAGCACCGTAAACCTCATGCAATTTAGAATTGTTTTTCAATGTACATTTCCAAGCTCCTAAACGCATTGTTCCACCTTTATCGATCACGTTTTTCTGCTCTTCCATTAATGAAATTACAGGATCAGGTGTTGCGCTATCAAATTCTACAGAATTAGCTTTGGGGTGCCCTAGAACATTTCTTGCAAACTCCACTGTCATAATTTGCATTCCTAAACAAATCCCTAACAATGGAATATTATTTTCTCTACCGTATTTTGCGGTAAGAATTTTACCTTCAATTCCTCTATCCCCAAAACCTGGAGCGATAAGAATTCCGTTTACACCATTTAAAGTTTCAGCAATGTTTTCTTCAGTAATATCTCCACTGTACACCCAACGAACTTTCACGTCTGTATCTAAATCAGCACCTGCATGTTTGAAGGATTCTGCAATAGAAATATAAGAATCTTGTAGAGAAACATATTTCCCCACTAAAGCTATTTCAACAGTTTTCTTAGGGTTTTGGAATTTTTTAAGGAAAGTTTTCCAATCTTTTAAATTAGGTTCTTTATCGGATTTCAAATTCAACTCCTTCATCACCACCTCATCGAAATTCTGCTTTTGAAGATAGATTGGAACTTCGTAAATAGTGTCTAAATCTTTACATTCGATAACATTATCCAAAGGAACGTTACAGAATTGCGCCAACTTAGCTCTTTGGTCTTTAGGAATTTTATGTTCCGTTCTACAAACCAAAACATCCGCCATAATTCCGCTTTCCATTAATTGACGAACAGAATGCTGAGATGGTTTTGTTTTCAACTCACCACTTGAAGCCAAGTAAGGAAGCAATGTAAGGTGAATCACCATTGAATTTTGCTCTCCTAACTCCCATTTTAACTGACGAACAGTTTCTATATAAGGAAGAGATTCAATATCTCCTACGGTTCCACCAATTTCAGTGATGATGATGTCGTAGTTTTGTTTAGAAAGAATTTTTATTCTTCTTTTAATTTCGTTGGTAATATGAGGAATCACCTGAACGGTTTTCCCCAAGAAATCTCCTTTTCTTTCTTTTTCTATTACAGTTTGGTAAATTTTACCCGTTGTAACGTTGTTATTTTGAGAAGTTGGAGCATCTAAGAATCTTTCATAATGCCCTAAATCCAAATCGGTTTCTGCACCGTCTTCGGTAACATAACATTCACCATGCTCATAAGGGTTCAAAGTTCCTGGATCAATATTGATATAAGGATCTAATTTCTGAATAGTTACGTTAAAGCCTCGTGATTTTAGTAGAAGTCCAAGGGATGCAGAAACAATTCCTTTCCCTAGAGATGATGTTACACCTCCTGTTACGAAAATGTATTTCGTGTTCTTTTTACTCATTAGATTAGGTTTGTGCAAAGTTATGAGAAAAAGAAATACTAGGCAATTTTAATTTCCTTAAATAAGAAGACAGCCTTCATTTGAAGGCTGTCTTCGGTGAATAATTTATATTTTCTTAACTATTTCTGCAATTCTGCAAACAAAGTAATATCTACATTTTTACCTACTGCACTTCCTGTTGGATCGAATTTAATATTGTAATCTAATCTGTTGATTGTAAACTTAGCTTGGAAACCTAAAACCTCTTTTCCTTCTTGATTTTTTGCCGTTCCGCCATAAGTTAAAGGAATACTTACTTTTTTAGTAACGTCTTTAATTGTTAAATCACCAGTTACCACATAAGAATTACCTTTTCCTTTTTTCAAAGAAGTGCTTACAAATTTCATGGTTGGAAATTTTTCTGCTTCAAAAAAATCTGCACTTTTAAGGTGCTTATCTCTCATTTCAACACTTGTATTAATAGAGTTTACATCAATGATGAAATCAAATTTTGCATTATCAAATCCAGCTTCTGGAGTTACAACCGTACCTTCCATTTTATCGAACCTTCCCTCTACAAAGCTAATTCCCATATGTTTAATTTCAAATGATGCAAAAGAATGCATACCATCTACTTTCCAAGTGTTTTGTGCAAATGCAACAATACTAAACAACGCAAATACTAAGGATAAAAATATTTTTTTCATTTTTTAAAAATTTTATGCTGCAAAGTTACACTCATAAAATAGATGTAGCATTGATGTATGTTATTTTTTCAATAATTTTACAACATGGCAAAACTTAAGACACAATATTTCTGTCAGAACTGTGGATCTCAATATTCTCAATGGCACGGACAATGTAAAAATTGTGGAGAATGGAACACTCTGGTGGAAGAAGTGGTAGAAAAATCTTCAAAATCTGTTTCTACAAAATCTAAAAATCACATCATTAATATTATTGAGGTTGAAACCAATGAAGAACCTCGCATAAAAACCCCTTCCGAAGAGCTTAACAGGGTTTTAGGAGGTGGAATTGTTTTAGGATCTGTAACTCTCATCGGTGGCGAACCTGGAATTGGAAAATCTACTCTTCTTCTGCAATTAGCTTTAAAAATGAAGAAGAAAATCCTCTATGTTTCCGGGGAAGAAAGCGCTTCACAAATTAAAATGCGCGCAGATAGATTAACGGATTTACAAAATCCAAATTGTTTTTTGTTTACAGAAACTTCTTTGGAAAAAATTATTCATGAAGCTAAAAAATTAGAACCCGATTTTGTTATTATAGATTCTATTCAAACTTTGCAATCTCAATTGATTGAAAGTTCACCTGGAACGGTTTCTCAAATTAGAGAATGTTCCAATGAGATTATTAAGTACGCTAAAGAAAATAATGTTCCTGTTTTTTTGGTGGGACACATAACAAAAGATGGACAAATCGCTGGACCAAAGGTTTTAGAACACATGGTAGATGTCGTTTTGAATTTTGATGGCGATAGAAATCACCTTTTCAGATTGTTAAGGGCCAACAAAAATCGTTTTGGTTCGACTTCAGAAATTGGAATCTATGAGATGATTTCTCAAGGTTTAAAAGAAATTAGAAACCCTTCGGAAATTTTAATTACTAAGAAATTTGAAGAACTTTCCGGAAATGCAATTGCAGTAACTTTAGAAGGAAACAGGCCCATGCTTTTGGAAATCCAAGCTTTGGTTTCTACCGCCGTTTATGGAACTCCACAAAGAAGTTCAACAGGTTTTGATGCCAAAAGATTGAATATGCTTTTAGCAGTTTTGGAAAAAAGAGCAGGTTTTCAACTGGGAGCAAAAGACGTTTTCTTAAATATTACTGGAGGAATAAAAACCGATGATCCCGCTTTAGATTTAGCCGTTGTAGCAGCTATTTTGTCGAGTAATGAAGATATTGCTATTTCTGAGCATTTTTGCTTCGCTGGTGAAATTGGTTTAAGTGGTGAAATTCGTCCTATTGCACAAGCTGAGCAAAGAATTTCGGAAGCCGAAAAATTGGGTTATGAAAAGATTTTTGTTTCTAACCTCAACAAAATTCCTAAGAAAAAATACGGAATAAAGATTGAAGAAGTAAGTAAAATTGAAGATTTCCACGAAAGACTTTTTTAAATGAATTTCCTCGCCCACTCACTTTTAGCCTTTTCAGATGAGCAGATTACAGGACAGTTTCTGGAAGATGTTATTCGTAATAGTGAAAGGTTTTCTTTTCCTGAGGATGTTCAAAAAGGTATAAAACTGCACCGTGAAATAGATACTTTTACAGATTCTCATCCTGCTATCTCTGAGGCTAAAAAAGTATTCAGTCCGATTGTGAGATTGTATGCTGGAGCTTTTGTAGACGTAGCTTTTGATTATTTTGTAGCGCATTCCATGGCGGATGAACAGCTTTTTAATCACTCACAAAAAGTATATGCTGCTTTATGGAAAAATGAAAAATGGCTTCCTGAAGTTTTAATAAGAATGCTTACCAAAATGGAGCAGGACAACTGGCTGTACAATTATAAAAACGATTGGGGAATAGATTTCAGTATGAGAAATGTATTAATGAAAGCTAAATATTTAGATAAAGACTTACCTGTTTTTCAGGCATTTTTAGATAACAAACCTATTCTAAAAGAGCATTTTGATGAATTCTTCCCTGATTTGGTTGCTCATATTGAAAAATTGAGATTTGAAATTTAAGCTTAATAAAATAATTTAAAAAAAATCTCCAGTTTCGGCGAGCCAAAGGCTCGCCGAAACTGGAGATTTTTTTCTGCTGATTACAATTTAAAACTGCTGATACATATATCTTGTGGGATAAGTCAGCTTTTCACTTTTCCTATCTCCGTCTACAATAACGTGGATAATATTAATTTGATCATCAAAATAATTATACAGAAAACTCATAGAAACTTCTACTTTTTTAGGATCAGCAACAACTTCCGTCTCCAAGAAAATATCCACCGATTCTTTATCCTCTTCATAACCCACAAACTTTACTTTCACAAATTGGTTATTCACTTTTAACCTAAGATGTTCCGTACAATAAGCCTCCACAGCGGGTTTCATTTGAGCTTTAAATTTCGGATCGTTAAAATGTAAAGGTTTTCCCTGTTTTTTAGAAACTGCGTTTTCCAAATCATCCAAGAAAAAACGCCCAGTAATTTCAAAAGTTTTACTTTCTATATTGTATTTTATTTCCATGGAACCCACATGATAAGGATGGGCTTTTTTAACAATTCCAAAAAACATCAACGGACTTAGCAAAAACAATAAAACCTTTTTCAAAACACTATTTTTATTGGGATAAGCGACAAATTTAATTAAAATTTGTATTATCGTGTCATTAAAAAAATTTCATGCAAGATTTTATTTTCTATTTAAAGCTCGGTTGGGAGCATATTATTTCAAAAGACGCTTTGGATCATCAATTATTTGTGTTGGTTTTAGTGGCGGTGTATTCTTATAAAGATTGGCAAAAAATTATATTATTAGTAACAGCTTTTACCATCGGACATTCAGTAACATTGGCGTTAAGCGTTATAGATATCATTAGAATCTCTTCCAAATGGGTTGAATTTCTCATTCCTTTAACTATTTTAATTACTGCTTTGGATAATATTCTCATGAAAAACAAGCAAAATAGTTTAATGAAAATGAATTATTATCTCGCATTAATTTTTGGTTTTATTCATGGAATGGGTTTCGCTAATACCGCAAGAATGATGATTGCAAAAGAACAAAGTCTTTTTGTTCCGCTTTTAGGTTTTAATATTGGATTAGAACTGGGGCAAATTGTTGTAGTCTTGTTTATTTTAATTGCGTTTTTTATTCTCATTTCTTTATTTAAAATTCAAAGAAAAGACTGGATAATGTTTGTTTCTTCTGGTGTTTTTGCACTTTCTTTACAAATGGCATTAGAAAGAATACCTTTTTAAATAAATTTGGTAGGAATTTATTATTATTTTTGAATCTGCTTATTTAAAATGCAATGAAAGTTAAATATATCACAAGTTTCCTTATTTGTTCAACCTTAAGTTTTGCACAAAATATTCAAAACAATCCTGGAAGCAACCATGGAAATAAATTTGAACAACTCGGTACTATTTTACCAACTCCCAATTATTACAGAGCTGCATCGGGAGCTCCAGGACAAGGCTATTGGCAAAACCAAGCGGATTATGAAATTACCGCTTATCTAGATGAGGACAAAAGAAACCTTAGAGGTTCAGAAACGGTTACCTACACCAATAACTCTCCTGATACACTAGATTATCTTTGGTTACAGTTAGATGAAAATCAGCAATCCACTTTAAATAAAGCGGACTATCCATATTCCTCTAGTCTTCCTAAAAATGTAAAAGCTGAACAATTAAAAGTTTCTGAAATTCCCGTAAAAGACAATGGTTATGGCGTAAGATTAGAAAAAGTAACCGATGCTAACGGAAAACCCCTTCCTTATGTGGTGAATAAAACCATGATGAGGATAGATCTGCCGAAACCACTGAAAAAAGGAGAAAAATACACCTTTAAAATAGATTGGAATTACAATATCCCCAATCGTATAGAACGTGGAGGAAGAGGGGGCTACGAAAACTTCACTGAAGATGGAAATGACCTTTACACCATCACACAATGGTTCCCGAGAATGTGCGTTTATAGTGATTTCCAAGGATGGCAAAACCATCAATTTACGGGTCGTGGAGAATTTGCATTGGTTTTTGGAAACTATAAAGTGAGTGTGAATGTTCCTGCAGATCATATTGTAGGCGGAACTGGTGAATGTAAAAATTATGATCAAGTTTTAACTTCTGCACAACTTTTAAGATACAAACAAGCTCAAAATGCTAATGAACCTATTGAAATTGTAACTTTAGACGAAGCTAAAAAAGCTGAAAAAAATAAATCTAAAGCAAGAAAAACTTGGGTTTTCGAAGCCCAAAATGTGAGAGATTTCGCATGGACTTCTTCTCGAAAGTTTGTTTGGGACGGAATGAAAGTTAACATCCCTGAAAACAATAAAAACGTAATGGCAATGAGCTTTTACGGAAAAGAAGCTTATGGTTTGTACAGAAAATATTCTACAAAAGCCGTTGCTCATACCATAAAAACCTACTCTGAATTTACGGTTCCTTACCCTTACCCAGTCGCGCAATCCGTGGAAGCTGCTAACGGAATGGAATATCCTATGATTTGTTTTAATTACGGAAGAACAGAAAAAGATGGAACTTATTCCGAAGGCACCAAAAACGGAATGATAGGCGTAATTATTCATGAAGTGGGACATAATTTCTTTCCAATGATTATTAATTCCGACGAAAGACAATGGAGCTGGATGGATGAAGGTCTTAATACTTTTGTGGAATACCTTACAGAAGAAAAATGGGATAATAAATTCCCTTCTAAGCGCGGGCCAGCTTGGACAATTGTGGATTATATGAAGCTTCCCAAAAATGAATTAGAACCTATTATGACAAACTCGGAAAACATTGCTCGTTTTGGTCCTAACGCTTACTCAAAACCAGCAACGGGTCTTAATATTCTTCGTGAAACCATTATGGGAAGGGAACTTTTTGATTCCGCATTTAAAACCTATTCTAAAAGATGGGCTTTCCGTCATCCTGAACCTGCAGATTTCTTCAGAACCATGGAGGATGCTAGTGGTGAGGATTTAGATTGGTTTTGGAGAGGTTGGTTCTTTGGGACTGATCCTGTAGATATCGCAATTGACAAAGTAAGCATTGCTACGCCAGATTTTACGGCAAAACCTGAAGCTAAAGAGGTAAAATACAAAGTAGAAAAACCTATTTTGAATGAGTTTGAAGACATTTCAAAAGTTAGAAATAGAGAAGAGAAAATACAATTCTATGTAGATAAAGATAAAGATTTGCAGGATTTTTATTATCGATACGACAGAGGACAGGAAAAAGTGGATACAGAGAAAGAATATTCTTTCAAAAATGATAATCTTAGCAGTTTAGACAAAAAAGATGCTGAGAAATTTAAAAATTTCACAGCTTACCAAATAGATTTCATTAACAAAGGTGGATTGGTGATGCCAATAATCCTTGAATTTACTTTTGAAGACGGAACTAAAATCACGGATAAATCTTCTGCGCAAATTTGGAGACTTAATGAACAAAAAGTTTCTAAAACCTATTATTTTAACAAGAAAATAAAATCCATCCAACTAGATCCAATGCGTGAAACTGCAGATATAGACACCTCTAATAATCTGTGGAATGCAGATGGAAACATTTCTCAAACTTCGAAGTTCCAAGTTTTCAAACAAAAACAAAAAGACGCAGTGAGAGGTGCTTCTAATGGACAGCTTAATCCAATGCAGGCATCCGGAAAAAGTAAATAATATTATCGACATTCAAAAGAGGTTTTGTCCTAAAAATGTAAAAAGTAAGTTTAGCACAAAATCTCTTTTTTCGGCCTTGTTAATAAACATTAATTTTTAATAACAATTTTATTATCAATAGCTTTCCCCATGTCAAACCCATTTGCCCCGCAATAAAATCCGAATTAATTCGTGAAAATTAGATAAAAACAGCTTCCCTCATTATTCTTTTTCTGCCAAAATTTCACATTTTTATTTTTCTTCTGCCAATATTTATCCAAGAACCCTAGACAAAGCTCCAAGAACCAAGATGGCACATTCTTGGAGAATAAGAGAATAGATAAAAATTAAAAAATAAATATAATTATGTCAGTTAATTTCAAACCACTTTCAGATAGAGTTCTTGTTGAGCCTATCGCTGCAGAAACTAAGACTGCTTCAGGAATCATTATCCCAGACACAGCTAAAGAAAAACCACAAGAAGGTACCGTAGTTGCTGTTGGAGCTGGAAAAAAAGACGAACCTATGACGGTAAAAGTTGGAGACAAAGTACTTTATGGAAAATATTCTGGTCAAGAATTAAAATTAGATGGCAAAGATTTCTTAATCGTTAGAGAAGCTGACCTTTTAGGAATTATTGGGTAATAGCCGTAGGCTATAGGCATTAAGCTATAAGCAATGAGAGATTTTAGAAAATATGATGTTTGGCAATTAAGTCATGAGTTTGTTTTAGAAATTTACAAAACAACCAATGACTTTCCCAAAGAAGAATTATATAATCTTACATCTCAATTACGAAGAGCTAGTGCTTCAATTCCAACAAATATAAGTGAAGGTTGTGGACGAAATTCAGATAAAGAATTTAATCATTCCCTAAACATTGCTTTAGGTTCAACTTCTGAAACTGAATATTTAATTATTCTTTCAAAAGATTTAGGCTTAATTGATGATTCAACAGCTTCAAATCTTTTAGAAAAATTAAATCATTTCAAAAGCAAATTATATAAATTAAAAGAAAAATTAAACCCGCATTAAGGATATAGCCTAAAGCTTATCGCTTAATGCTTAACGCATAAAAATTATGGCAAAAGAAATAAAATTCGATATTGAATCAAGAGACGCTCTAAAAAGAGGGGTTGATGCATTGGCTAATGCAGTAAAAGTAACTTTAGGACCAAAAGGTAGAAACGTTGTTATTGAAAAAGCTTTCGGTGCTCCACACGTAACTAAAGACGGGGTTTCTGTAGCAAAAGAAATTGAGCTAGAAGACAGAGTAGAAAATATGGGTGCTCAAATGGTGAAAGAAGTAGCTTCTAAAACCAATGACATCGCAGGTGACGGTACTACAACGGCTACAGTTTTGGCTCAGGCTATCGTAAGAGAAGGTCTTAAAAACGTAGCTGCAGGCGCTAACCCAATGGATTTGAAAAGAGGTATCGACAAAGCAGTAACGGCTGTTGTTGAAAACTTAAAATCTCAATCTCAAGCGGTTGGAGATTCTTCAGAAAAAATTAAGCAAGTGGCTTCTGTTTCAGCTAATAATGATGAAACAATCGGCTCTCTAATAGCTGAAGCTTTCGGAAAAGTAGGTAAAGAAGGAGTTATCACTGTTGAAGAAGCTAAAGGCATCGATACAACAGTAGATGTTGTTGAAGGTATGCAATTCGATAGAGGTTACCAATCTCCATACTTCGTAACTAACCCAGAGAAAATGATCGCTGAGTTAGACAATCCTTATATCCTTTTAGTAGAGAAAAAAATCTCTTCAATGAAGGAATTATTACCAGTTCTTGAGCCAGTTGCACAAGGTGGAAAATCATTATTAATCATCTCTGAAGAAGTTGAAGGAGAAGCTTTGGCAACTTTAGTGGTAAATAAACTTAGAGGTTCTCTTAAAATTGCTGCTGTAAAAGCACCTGGATTTGGTGACAGAAGAAAAGCAATGTTAGAAGATATCGCAATTTTAACTGGTGGACAAGTAGTTTCTGAAGAAAGAGGAATTACTATGGAAAACCTTACTTTAGACATGCTAGGAACTGCTGAAAAAGTAGTTATCGATAAAGACAATACAACTATTGTAAACGGTGCTGGTGACGAAGCTCAAATTAAAGGAAGAGTTTCTCAAATTAAAGCTCAAATAGAGTCTTCTACATCTGATTATGATAAAGAAAAACTTCAGGAAAGATTGGCTAAACTAGCTGGTGGTGTGGCTGTACTCTACGTAGGTGCTGCTTCTGAAGTGGAAATGAAAGAGAAAAAAGACAGAGTAGATGACGCTTTACACGCTACAAGAGCAGCTGTGGAAGAAGGTATCGTAGCTGGTGGTGGTGTTGCTTTAGTAAGAGCGATTTCTGCATTAACAAACCTTACTGGTGAAAATGCTGACGAAACTACTGGTATGAAAATCGTAAAAAGAGCTATTGAAGAGCCATTAAGACAAATTGTAAGCAATGCAGGTGAAGAAGGTTCTGTAGTTGTTGCTAAAGTTGCTGATGGTTCTGGAGATTTCGGATACAATGCGAAAACTGGTGATTATGTAAACATGCTTGAAGCAGGTATTATAGACCCAACTAAAGTAACAAGAGTTGCTCTAGAAAATGCAGCTTCAGTTTCTGGAATGCTTTTAACTACGGAATGCGTAATTACAGAAGTAAAAAAAGATGATCCAGCAATGCCTCCAATGGGTGGTATGCCAGGAATGATGTAATCTAAATAAAAGAGGCTGTCTCAAAAGGGCAGTCTCTTTTCTTATTTATTATAAGATTTTATTTTTTGAGGGGTTACATTTTTAAAATCTTGAAAAAAGAGAGAAAAAAGTTAAAAAAGCAGTCTGTTTTAGGTTGTTTTTGCCATTTTCTTTAGATGGTGAGCAATAGCAAGTATGCCGATTTCTACTTCGACTTTGTTTTTTCCTCGAAGCATGAAACGTTTAAAATTTTTGTTGTGTTTGAGTTCTGCAAAACCGGTTCTACATCATGACACCGTTGTTTCCTGAGTTTGATGCCTTTCTTGGTGTGGAGAAGCTTGAATGTTTTTTTCTCTGATTCTTGCCAATTTGGAATTGCTTTGTGAAGTCGTTATTGGTCCCGATTTTTGGTCTTTTCTGAAATAATTATATTTAACATAAACCTTTATTTTCTTTGATTGTAGAAGATTATAATTTTCTTCCGAGCCATAACCTGCATCGGCAACAAGTTCTTTGGGAACTTTGTCATAGCTTTCTTCAAAGTCTTTCAGGTGAGATTCTAAGGTTTTGGTGTCGGTTGGATTGGGGTGGATTTCTAAATTCGTAGCCCAGTTTTTCTTTGCATAATTCAGCTTTTGACGAATTTTTGAAGGTATTTTTTTTATTCTTCAAAACCTCATTAATCTTCTCAATAGTTTGAGTTACCTTTTCTGAATCTACTTCCTTAAAATCTAGAGTTTCTGGGTTTTGAAGTTCATTTTTTGCCACTTCTTCTGCGTAGTTCCAAAGTTCTTCAAGTTGCTCTGCAATCCTTGATTTATGCTTTTTGAGGGCTCTTCCCCACACGAAAGTATAACGATTGGCATTGGCTTCTATCTTGGTTCCGTCCACAATAGTGGTTGCCAAACTCACCAAACCTTCCTTCTCCAAAAGCAAAACAATTTGAGTGAAAATGGATTTAATTTCACTTTTTAACCTCTCACTACGAAACCTGTTTAATGTATTATGATCGGGACGGCTCATCCCAGAAAGCCACATGAAATGAATGTTTTCTTTCAAGGCTTGTTCCATTTTACGGCTCGAGTAAATATTACTTAAGTAGC
>JAEWOR010000004.1 GCA_023399595.1 Bacteroidota bacterium
TCAGGGTAAAAAAAGTGAGGAAATAGCGGATCTGCTGGCACGGAGTATTCACACCGTTCGCAATCACCGCAAAAATATTCTTCAAAAATCGGGTTGCAACAACGTGCACGAGTTATTGGTAAAATCAGTAAGAGAAGCTTGGGTATAACAAAAAAAAGAATGCACTTTCGTACATTCTTCTCTATTTTAAAAAATTCGATTTATTTTCCGCCACCCTGATTTTTTTCTGCATCGGTTTTGGTATTTTCTTTTACTTTTTGGTTTCCAAAGCGTTTGGTAATGGTAAAAGCAGCGCCGTACCAATCGGAATTATTTACATTTCTTATTGTTCCCACTTGGCTATAACTTGTTCTGTCAAAAACAGGTCTCAAGAAAATATTATTAAGTTGCAAAGAGGTTTCAATGCCATTATTTGGAAATATTTTGGTGATAGAAATATTATGGAAAACATTGAGATTATTACCAATAGAATTACCATTATTGTGTTGATAAGCACCTACCCAACCCGAAACATTAATGTTTTTATTGAACAAATTGGTGTACGAAAAGTTAGAACTCGCCGTAAAACTCGTTAAGTAACTTTTCATATCCAGGTTATTTCTTTTATTGAAATCGCTATTGTCGGAGTAGTTCACCCCTACCGTTAAGTTGACATTTAACTTATTTTTGAAAAAAGTTTGATTGGTATTTAAACTAAAGTTATAACGCTTAGATTTCCCATCAAAATTATTTTCAAAAATTACCAGCTTTTCTCCTTCACGCTCATAATCTGTCCAATAGTCTTGATCGGTAAAATAATACGATGCAGAAAGAAAATACTTTTTGTAAACACCAACCTTAAAGGTGAATCTATGATTCGGATTGGGATTTAAATACATATTTCCACGAGTATATGTCCCGTCGTTATTTGGTAATTCAAAAGGATTAAATTCCGAATACCAAGGCCTCCATAAATTGTAATTATAGGAAGTGGAAATATTGAAATTAGGTGTAAAAGTGTACTTCAAAAGGGCATTAGGTAAAAAAGTTCCATAAGAATCTTTCCTTTCTAAATGATCTGTTTCCTGAAGAATTTTGTAAGTAATGTATTCATACCTCAAACCTACTCTAACATCTAATTTTTCAAAAAATTTAGTACTATAATTAGCGTAAACTGAATTTAGATTATCTGTATATTTAAATCTGTTGTGCAAGTTAGTAGGTTGATTATTTTGATCTAAAAACCCGTAATAATCATTGGGTACAACATTGTTATTAAAATTAAATTTCGCACCCACTTCAAAACTGCTCCCCACACTATCTAAAGGCTGAGAATAATCTAACTTTAAATAATAATTTCTAGTTTCGGTATTTTCAAAAATTTTGGTATTGGTGGATATTGGTGCGATTAACTGAGTCTTATCAAAAGTTCTATCCGTCTGTTGTCCATTATAATTTACCCCTAAATTAACATCCAAGATTTTGTTTTTAACCTTGTCATAATACTTGTAAAATAAATTTGAACTTAAAACTCGGTATTTCGAATTTTGATTCTGATCCAAATGATAATTATTGTATAGAATATCATTGATTGTTTTAACACCATCTGAGGCGTTTTCAGACCTGCTCTTATTCTGATACAATTCTACAATAACTCCAATGTTATTTTTATCATTTAATTCTAATTCAGAAGTAGAAGAAACCGATGGAGATTTACCTCTCCACCTGCCATTTTGGTGAATTTCTGTGTATGAATTATCTTTATATTCTTTAATTTCATTTAAAGAAGACGAAACATTTGTATTGTCATTATAACTTCCTACCAAAGTTTGTGTAAAGTTCTTTTTGTGATAATTCACATTAAGATTCGAATATTGATTGTTCTTTCTATTCTGTGTATTGGTCATAGAAACGCTCCCTTTTATACCTTCGTCGTCACGTTTTTTAAGAACAATATTAATCACCTGTCCAGTTGTTTCGTATCTTGAAGACGGATTGGTAATGACTTCTATCTTCATCAAATTATCGGCTGGAATAGATTTTAAATATTCCTTCAACTCTTTTCCTGTGAAAACCGATTTTCTATCGTTGATATAAACGGTTACATTTTCTCCTTCAGATTTTATAACGTCATCGCTATCTATACTTACCAAAGGCGTCATTCTTAAAACCTCCCAAGTGGTATTTCCTGCAAGAATGGAACTTTCGGCAACATTGAAAACGGTTCGGTCCACTTTAGTTTCTACGGTTGGCTTTTTAGCAACAATTTTTACTTCTTCAATGGAGCTTGATTTTATGGTATCTTGAACGGTGGTTTGAGCCATAAAAAAAGTACTACAAACTAATCCCGCACTTGCCAAAAATAATTTCATGTGTTGTTTTTAATATAAGACAAACAAGTATATCATTATGTTACATCAAAATTAAAATTCGTCACTAAACATTTCATTATACACTGATTATCATCTCATTAATTTTAGCTGAAAACAAAAAAAGGAGCACATTTCTGTACTCCTTTAGTATATTTAAGCAAACTTAATTAGAATTTCAAATCGCCATTTACTTCTCTTACTGCATTAGCAGCTTCTGCAAACTTCGCTTTTTCAGCGTCTGTTAAAGTAATATCAACAATTTTTTCTACACCGTTAGCGCCAATAATTGCTGGAACACCAAGACAGATATCAGATTGTCCGTACTCGCCATCCAACATTAAAGAACAAGGAATCATTTTCTTTTGATCGCAAAGGATAGACTGCACCAAAACAGATACAGCAGCACCTGGCGCATACCAAGCAGAAGTTCCTAAAAGTTTAGTCAATGTAGCTCCACCCACTTTAGTTTCTTCAGCTACGTAAGCTTGTTTTTCTTCAGATAAAAATTCAGTTACTGGAACTCCGTTTCTTGTCGCTTTCGTCATCAAAGGAAGCATTCCTGTATCAGAATGCGCTGCGATTACCATTCCGTCAACGTCAGAAATTGGGCATTCTAAAGCTTCCGCCAATCTGTATTTGAAACGTGCAGAATCTAAAGCTCCACCCATACCGATGATTCTTTCTTTTGGAAGGCCAGAAGTTTTGTGTACCAAGTAAGCCATAGTATCCATAGGGTTAGAAACTACAATGATGATCACGTCTGGAGAATGTTTTACTAAGTTTTCTGTAACTTCTTTTACAATTCCTGCGTTAATACCAATAAGTTCTTCTCTTGTCATCCCTGGTTTTCTTGGGATACCAGAAGTAATAACTGCTACTTTAGACCCAGCTGTTTTGCTGTAATCTCCTGTTGTACCAGTAATTTTAGTATCAAAAGCGTTAAGAGACGCACACTGCATTAAATCCATAGCTTTACCTTCTGCAAAACCTTCTTTAATATCCACTAAAACCACTTCTGAAGCGAAATTTTTCATCGCAATATACTCTGCACAAGATGCTCCTACAGCACCAGCTCCTACTACGGTAACTTTCATAATGTTAATTGTTTTTTAAAAATTTATTTTTAATGTTTTTTTCTTTACTCTAACTCTCAAAGTTAATAATTCTTGAAAAATTGCGCAATTTTTCAAGAAATTTAATTGAATTTTAGTCAAATATAATGTAAATCAACAACTTAAAGTCTACACATTTATAGTACTCTAATTGAAAATAGGTTTTTAATAGTTAGAATCGCCTTATTTACTCATAATAGCCTGTTGTACATTTTAAATAATACTAACTTTTAAGTTGTTGATATAATTAAAAATCATTTTCGTTGTCAACACCCATAAACTCAGCAGTTAATGTAAAATTTATCAATTCCAAAACCTTCAATTTTATAGTTCGTTTTTCATAGGAAAGTAAATTTTCATTTGATATTTTAAGTAAAATTTCAAAAATTCTTTTGTAATTTGCATTCTAGTTGTTCATTGTAAATGTCGCACACAAATTCAATTTACTGATTTCTAACTAATTGAATGACTTCTCTGGTTTTTAATTCATAATACACAATGGGTAATATAAAATGAAAAAATATGTTGTCTACACTTTCTAGAAAACTTCTTTTAGCTTTTACTGGTTTTTTCCTGAGTTTCTTTTTGTTGATTCATTTTTTAGGAAATCTCCAACTTTTTTTGCCTCAAAAAGAAGCACATCTTCAGTTCAATGCTTATTCGCACTATTTATCAGGAAACATTCTTATTAAAATAGTTTCTTATATTTTGTACATAAGTATTATTCTTCACTCTGTAGATGGGCTTATTATTACTTTAAAAAACAAAAAATCTGGCGGGAGTTATCAGTCCGATCGAAGAGGAAGAGCTAGCAAGTGGTCTTCTAGAAATATGGGAATTTTAGGAACGTTAATTTTAATTTTCCTTGTTATTCATTTTCAAAATTTCTGGTATATCTACAAATTCGGAAACCCTGCCTTAGACGAAAACGGAAACAAAGATTTGTACATTTTAGTGATCACTATTTTCAAAGAATGGTGGTATGTTATTATTTATATCATTTCCATGGCTGCATTATGTTTTCATTTAATTCACGGTATACATAGCGCAATTAGAACATTAGGAATTTATCATCCCAAATACGTAAAAGCTATTAAAACCATTGGTATTGCCTACTCCGTAATTATTTGTTTTGGATTTTCCTTAATGCCTATTTATATTTTCTTCACTCATCATTAAAATAAAATTTTATGATTTTAGATTCAAAAATTCCAGAAGGACCATTAGAAAAAAAATGGGAAAACTATAAAAAAACGAGTCAGCTTGTAAACCCTTCCAATAGAAAAAAACTGGATATTATAGTTGTAGGAACAGGATTAGCAGGGAGTTCCATAGCTGCATCTTTAGGTGAAATGGGATATAATGTTAAAGCATTTTGCTTTCAAGACAGTCCAAGAAGAGCGCATTCTGTAGCAGCACAAGGAGGAGTAAATGCTGCAAAAAATTATAAAAATGATGGTGATAGTGTTTACAGAATGTTTGTAGATACGTTAAAAGGAGGAGATTTCAGAGCTCGCGAAGCCAATGTTTACAGAATGGCAGAATGTTCTTTAAACCTTATAGATCAAGCCGTGGCACAAGGCGTTCCTTTTGGAAGAGAATATGGTGGATACCTTAATAATCGTTCTTTTGGAGGAGTGCAAGTCAGTAGAACGTTTTACGCTAGAGGTCAAACAGGACAGCAATTGCTTTTAGGCGCATACCAAGCTTTAATGAGACAAGTGGGTAAAAAAAGTGTAGAACTATTTTCCCGACACGAAATGCTAGATTTGGTAGTAATAGACGGAAAAGCCAGAGGAATTATCGTAAGAAATCTGGACACAGGAGAAATAGAGAGACATGCTGCACACGCAGTAGTTTTAGCGACAGGTGGTTACGGTAAAATTTACTATTTATCTACTTTAGCAATGGGTTGTAACGGTTCTGCTATTTGGCGCGCCCATAAAAAAGGAGCTTTAATAGCTTGTCCTAGTTGGATACAAGTTCATCCTACTTCGTTGCCACAATCTGGAGATTATCAGTCTAAACTCACATTAATGTCTGAATCCTTACGAAATGATGGTAGAATTTGGGTTCCTTTAAACAAGGATGAAAACAGAGCGCCCAATGAGATCCCCGAAAGTGAAAGAGATTATTATTTAGAACGAAAATACCCTGCTTTTGGTAATCTTGCTCCAAGAGACATCTCCTCTAGAGCCGCCAAAGAAAGAATAGATGCAGGTTTTGGAATTGGCCCCTTAAAAAATGCTGTTTATCTCGATTTTTCCAAAGCGATTAAAGAACAGGGAAAAGAAAAAATCCAGGAGAAATACGGAAATTTATTCGATATGTATCTTAAAATTACAGGATATGATGCCTATAAAGAACCGATGATGATTTCCCCTTCTGCGCACTTTTCAATGGGTGGACTTTGGGTAGATTATGAATTAATGACTACCATTCCTGGATTATTTGCTTTAGGAGAAGCCAATTTCGCTGATCATGGAGCCAATCGTTTGGGAGCAAATTCTCTGCTTCAAGCTTCTGTAGATGGATATTTTATTGCACCTTACACCATTGCCAATTATTTATCTAAAGAAATACACACTGGAAAAATTTCTACCGACAATATAGAATTTGAAAAAGCTGAAAATAACGTAAAAAATCAACTTCAAAATTTCATCAATATTAAAGGATGCAAAACCGTAGATTATTTTCATAAAACTTTAGGAAAACTCTTGTACGATTATTGTGGATTGGCCAGAAATGAAGAAGGTTTGAAATTCGCTATCGAAGAAATAAAAAAACTGAAACAAGAATTTTATGCTGATGTAAAAGTTTCTGGAAGTGGTGATACCATGAATTCTGAATTAGAAAAAGCGGGTCGCGTTGCCGATTATTTAGAAATTGGAACTTTAATGTGTTGGGATGCCCTAACAAGAAACGAATCTTGTGGAGCACATTTCCGAGAAGAATATCAAACACCTGAAGGTGAAGCCCTAAGAAATGATGAAGAATATCAATTTATTTCTGCATGGGAATGGAAAGGAGAAAACACCGAACATCAACTCATAAAAGAGCCTTTATTTTTTGAAGAAATCCAACCCATTGTAAGAAGTTATAAATAAAAAAGCAAGAACAATGAATTTGAATTTGAAAATTTGGAGACAGAAAAACCAACAAAGTCAAGGAAAACTGGTGGATTACAGTTTAAAAGATCTTAATCCTCAGATGTCTTTCTTGGAAATGCTAGACATTTTAAATGAAAAACTTATTATTGAAGGCCAAGAACCTGTAGAATTCGATCATGATTGTCGCGAAGGCATCTGTGGACAATGCGGAATGATGATTAACGGAATAGCCCATGGTTCCTTAAAAAACACCACAACTTGCCAACTGCATCTCCGTTCTTTTAAAGATGGGGAAACTATTATTATTGAACCTTTTCGGGCAAAAGCTTTTCCTGTAAAAAAAGATTTAAAAGTGGATCGTTCCGCTTTCGACAGAATTATTTCTTCTGGAGGTTTTATATCTATTAATACTGGACAAGCTCCAGATGCTACTGCCATTGCTATTACGCATAAAACAGCGGAAGAAGCTTTTGATGCAGCGGCTTGTATTGGCTGTGGAGCGTGCGTTGCAACCTGCAAAAATGGAAGTGCAGCTCTTTTTACGGCAGCCAAAATAAGTCATATGGCGTTAATTCCGCAAGGAAAAGAAGAGAGAAATGAACGCGTAATGAATATGGTAAAACAAATGGACTCCGAAGATTTTGGACATTGCTCTAATACAGAAGCTTGCGAAGTGGAATGCCCACAAGGAATTTCCGTTCTCCATATCGCTAGGATGAATTATGAATATTCTAGGGCTTTATTTTTCCGAAAAAAGTAATATAATTAAAAAATTTTTGTAATTTATGTTGATTAATAAGATTTTAAGGTTCTTAAAAAGGAAATAATATCAGAAATTTCTTCATCTTCAAGGTTTAAAGATTTTATCATTCCCGATTTTTTAGGAAAATGAGGATCCTTCAATTGTTCGGGAGTTAAATTCTGCTTTCCAAAACCAACATTATACATCATCATTACGTTTCTAAGTTCTGGAAATTGTCCGTTGTGCATATAAGGTTTTGTAAGAGCAACTTCCCTCAAGCTAGGAGTTCGGAATTTCCTTTTGTCTTCGGGGTTTTTAGTGATTTCATACCTTCCAAGATCATTATCGTCTTCACTAAAAAAATCCAAACCTATATTATGGAATTTATTATCCGAAAAAGTCCCAGAATTGTGACAATTAATGCAATTGGCTTTTGTCCTGAATAAATGCAAACCTCTGATTTCAGCATCGCTAAATTCATCCTTCTTACCTTCTATAAAAACATCAAAACGCGATTTCCCACTCACCAAAGTTCTTTCATAAGTAGCAATAGCTTTTACCAATCTTTCTTCGGTTACTCTTTTATTCCCAAAGGCTTTTCTAAATAATTTCCTATAATTTTTATTGCTGACAATCCTATTAATGGCCAAATCCATATGAAGATTCATTTCTATAGGGTTTTCTATAGGATGTTTTACTTGATCTTCCAAAGATTTTACTTTACCATCCCAAAAAAGTGTTGTAGAATATCCAGAATTCATAATGCTTAAAGTATTGCGAATTCCCTCCTGATCTTTATGTCCCAAAGCGACCATTTTGCCATCTGAAAAAGCCTTTTCGGGTAAGTGACAAGTTGCACAAGAAATTTTCCCAGATTCCGACAATTGAGGATCAAAAAAAAGCTCTTTCCCTAGTTGAACTTTAGCTTCTGAATAAGGATTTTCGGCAGGAAACTCCATTTTGGGCAATATTCCTATATCCTGAAAACCTTCTTTAGCTTCATCAAAAAGAAATGGTTTTGGCCAAATTTGAGGATTTCCACTTCCGTACAAATCTCGAAGTTTGCTTACGGAATATTCTTTATTTGTATTACTTAAAAGAAAAAACAAACTAAAAATTACAACGATATATCCTAAATATAAATCCTTCATGCTTCTAAAAGAATAGCAAATATAATAATAAAGTAAAAACCAAAAGAAACCCTTCGTAAGTACAAAGAGCTTCACACAAAAACCATATTTATTGATAAATGGAAAATTATAAACTTTCACCTTTATACTATAAAAAGTGAAAATCCCTTACAAATTGCGAGGTTCAACTGAAATTTTTACAATTAAAGTTACTTGTGTATAAATCACTTAAAAGTGAACATTTTTTTCAGCCTTACAAAAAGGATAATTTTATTGAGAAAGTTTACAATTATTTCTCTTCATCAAAATACAAACGATAGAATTTTCCTTTATCATCTTCCCCTTGTTCTAGCATTTTGCGGTCACCATGAACATAAATATGGAAATTTTTATCGAGTTTAATGATAGATTTGAAATGTCTCTGCTGTTTTTTAACCGCCGATGCACTTATGGGAAACTCTTCAGAAATACTCATTTGCATATCTTGCTCGTAATCTGATTTAAAATTTGAAAAGCTTTCAATAACGTGTTCATCACCTAAAACTTCTTTCGTAAACTGATCATAATCAAATTTTTCTTTATCTTTAAAAAAGTTGATTGATTTATTTAAGAAATCCGCCTGATCTACTTTTGAAACTTCAAATTCTTGAGGAAGTTGTTTGGTGATATAATCTTTGTAAACCGCCAAAGTTTCTTGCGTATGGAAATAATCATCATTTCTTTGTTTCACTTTCAAGAAATCTTCAAACCAATAATACATATCGCCGTTTTTGTTATTGTCCACAACAGAAAGCGTGAAACCCGATTCCTTATCATTGTTATAAATAATAGCCCCCTTATCCAATTTTGAAAGTCCAACTCCAAAATCTCTTTCCATTTGGAAATCGTCTTCAGAAGAGTGGAATTTTAAGAAAGGTTCTTTTTTCTCCATTTTAAAAATCCCAATAGAATCTATTTTAGCGCTTTTACCATCTGCAGATTCAAAACTTTCCCCAGGAAAATAAACAACGAAAAGTTCACCACTTTGCACTCTTGGATTTTCAGCTGAATCGTATAAATGCTTCGCAATATTTTCGGACTCCCATACAAATTTATCTTTATCTTCAAAAATCTCTGAGACAGCACTATAAACAGGATTATTCACTAAATAGGAATCACTATAAAACTGAAACTGCTCTTCAGACTTAAATGCGTTAACAAAATAATTGAACAAAAGTTCTTTCATATCGTCTTCTAACTGCAATTCCTCTTGAGAAATATGTAGCGAATCTCCATTTATTTTGTTACCAACTTTATGTACTATAATTTTTGAAAACATTTTATATTTTTTTAGGTCTGCAAAGATAAGATTTGAAAGTCTAAGTTTTAAATATTTCAGCAAAATTGACATTCGAAATATTATTCAATACTAAATTGAATACTAAAAAAAATCCCCTCATTTTCACGAAGGGATTCTATTTTTAAACTTTCAAGGTTTTAGAAACTTTGAAGGTTGTTGTAAAATTACTTCACTTCTTCAAAAATAACAATATATGATTATCAGTTATTTATATTTTAATGGTACAAATACGATACAGAAAATTGATCGTGAACATGGTCTTATTTGAAAAGTTCTAAACGTTTTTGAAGTAATTGGATGTACAATTCTTGATATTCTTTACTTAAAAAAGATTGATGAATAAGGGAAATTATTTTGGTTTCTGCTTTTAGAAATCGTTTAAAGGTATTGTCAATTTGTTTTTGAGCTAAGCCCAACTTTAATCCTAAATCAATAAAATCATTTTTTGATAGTTTTTTCTTTTTTCCAGCAATCGTTAAGGCGGATTCTTCTTTATCTTCTGGCAAATGCAAAAAAACATTCAACAAATCATAAGCAGCTGAAAATTCCCAATTCTTGCCATTAAAAATAAGCGAAAAATTTTTGAGATGCATATCATTATTGCCCGTAAAATAGCTAAAAATAACCACTTCATAAAAACGTAACAAATCCAATAACGTATTGGAAGAATATTCTTCAATGGCTTTTCCTATTTTTTCAACCGAACCACGATATTTGTCAAATGCTTCCAAAATCTGAAACATATCGAGCATATGAATTTTAGTACCGTTTTCCTCTCTGTCAATTCGTTTTGTGATATAGGATAATTCACCAGACTTCAAACGGATGAGCGAAGAAGGAACTGTTGAAATACCACAAATTTTCGCCATTTTCATCGTTAAATGTTCATTTTCAGGCATTTCTGAAAAAGTGGAGTTTTGAGGTTTTAAAATATAGTTTCCGCCCAAAGCTCCAACCACCGTTAATCTTCCTCTGCTTCCATCATTTAGAATATTCTTGATTAATCCCATTGATAATTTTGGCTGAACTCCTGGAACTGCTACAGAAGTTTCAATGACTTGTTTTGCCAGTTCTTCCATTTCCTGCAATGTATAATCCAGAATTGGGGCAGAAGCTGTTCCGAAAAATTTCTGACTGCAATGCGGATGAAAATCCTGCTCAGACTTCAATTCTTGATAGCAGTATAAACATTTTTTATTCATTTTCTTCCGAATTTATAAGTTCTACACTCACTGCACCGATACAATTTTTGCAACATGCTAAAAGCAATCCCATTCTGTCATTCTTGTTGATTTTCCAACTTTCAGACGCAATTTCCAACAGCCAACCCTCCGGAATTAATCCTTCAAAAAAAGGAAACAACCGATTTTCTCTATACACTTTCCCAGAAACTGGCATTGAAAACGTAATAAACTGATTGGGGAATTTCTGAATATATTCTTGGTCGTATTGAAAAGTAAAATCACCATCGTTAGTTTCCGTAACGATTCCCGCAAAATAATTCTGATAAAAAACTCTTCCCTGTCTCATTTCTCAATTTCTTTTAGATTAGCAGGAACGAGTTTACTTCCGAACATCAGAAGCACTTGGTTGACTTTTGACAAACTGAGATTTTCCTTTCCTTGTTCTATTTTTCGAACGACAGTAAGTGCAACACCTGCTCTTTCGGCAAATTCTTGTTGAGTAAGATTAGCTTCTTTCCTTTTTGTCTTAATAAAATTAGCAAGATTAGCATACATAATTATATGTTTTTACAACTATTCTATACAAATATATGAAATTATATGTAAAAACATATACATGAAATTATTTAATCAAAATCATATGTATTTACATATAAATAATCCTTTAATTCCATCAATAAATACCTCCACAAAATCCTATAGTGGGAAAATTGTAATTTCATTCTAGACTAGAACCAACCTCATCAATGATGCCAGATCCCAAGCAGAAATGCAAATGAGCAGAAAGAAAATACTCCTTGAGATAAAATTTATGTAAAAAATTTAAACTTTGAGTTGTTTATTGTTTTAATTTTAAGGTTTCATTTTATCATCCTTTTATTATTACACTCATAAATCAATAGTTTTTTAATATAATTTTTTTTGTATTTTCTATTTTGATTTTCCTTTCATCCGCATTTTTTTAGAAGTTTACAAAAAAAGTTAAGCAAAGCCACATTCAACTAATCCCTAACTCTTGCTTTCGCTTTTTTATATAGTCTGTAGGTCGAATCCCATTAATTTCAAAGAAAAGATTTGAAAAGTTCTGTCGAGCTGCTATTCCGCACTCTTCAGCCAGAGCTTCAATAGTGTAATTCAGATATTTGTTATTTGTATTTAATAATTTGGTTATATATGTTATTCTTAATTTTGCCATGTATTTATTGAAATTCATTCCTTTATTTTCATTAATATATACAGACAAATAGTGCGAATTGGTTCCTAACTGACTAGCTATACTATTTTGAGTTAAACCTTTCCTTTTGAACTGTAATTCCATTTCAAATTTCTCAAGCTTTTCTTTAATCTCCTTTGTCATTTCGGGGGTAATAAAGGTTTTCCTTAGAGATTCATAAACAGGTTCATTATGTATAATATCCGTCATCTTATAGCTTCCTTCCTCAATTTTTTTTTGAAGAAGAAGATATTGTTTTTTTATTTTTTTATCTTTAACATAACGAATTACAAAAAGTATGAGGATGATTACACCAATAAAAATTAAAATTTTAGCATACTTTATTTTTCTCTTGCTTATCTTTTCTATATAATTTTTTTGGTCAATCAATGCACTTCGATCATAATCTTTATGAAGTTTCTGAGAGAGATAAGGATAATCCAAAATTATTAGACTATCTGCTTTGAGTAATTGCTTAGTATAATAAAGTTCTTTTTTTACATCATTACCTTTATAGTACTCAATTAAACAGTTATACCCTCTGTAAATCTCAGGGAAAATGAACTCCTGCTTTTGAAAAATTGAATCTATTTTAATGTAATAATCAATTGCACTTTTATCTTGATTTAATACCTTCGAAACTTTTCCTAAATAGTAATATATAACAGAGCCCCATGCAAAATCATTTCGCTCTAAAATAACAGGAAGTGCTTTTTCTAAATCCTTTTGTGCTCCTGCATAATTTTCTTTGAGAAATTTAGAAATACCTATACATTTTAGAAAATAACTATTTTCAAGAATGAACTCATCATCATTTTTGGAAAGTCGATAGCCTAATGTACTAAGACTGTCACTCTTTGTGAAGTTCTTAAGATATCTTTGAATAGTTGCCATTTGATGAAGTGAATTCAAATAAGCTTTTTTGTAATTGAACTTCTCGTTTTCATGAAGGTTATGATGTTTATCTGAACCATAAAAAACAGCACAATCTTGAAAATGCTGTAAAGCCTCTTCATAATATCCTAAGTGTACTTTCACAATTCCTAGATGATAAAGTACTTTATAATGATGATAATCATTTTTTGATCCATTTAAAAATTCATATGATTTTAAGTATTGATCCAAAGCAAGTTTGTATTTCTTTTGGTAGAAATAGTAAATAATCCCTTTGCTTAAATAATCCTTACTGATATCCTCATTATTTCCTGACTTTAAGCTTACTGTTAATGCACTATCTGCATATTGAATTTTATTTTTGTAATCAAATTGTCTTCCATCCCTATATCCTTGAAGTAATTTAGAGTTATTATTTTCTCTTTTTGCTTTTTGAATATAATTCTTCACAAATGGCATTGCGTGGATGTCATCAATGATTAATGTTTCATAATGATTTCTAATCTCACCGAAAGTCTCTCCTTTTTTTTCCTGAGAAAATAATAGTTGAGAAAACGTAAATAATAAGACGAGAAAGTAATTTAACTTTTTCATATACTGATATTAAGAACCTCACCATCTCAAAAATAAGAATTTTCCTTTTAAATAGAGGTATTTTCAGCCTTTTATACATTTTTAAAGAAAAATCAAAGACCTATATCCATTAATAAGTTTTAAAGTGGATTTTATTAATGGTACAATTTTAAAATTGAGACGTAATAATTTTAAAATTACGTCATAGAGCAGTTTTTTCTGCAGCATCAGTCGAATACCTTTGTCTTCAGAATTCCATATCAATCCGGCCGGGATAATAAAAATTAAAACAATTAAAATGAAAAAGCTTATCCCCATTTTTAGTCTAGCAATTACTTCAGTTTGTTTACAAAATTGTGCAAATAGAGAAGAAAACATTATGTATAAAAATCAAATTAATGAAACGGAAAACACTTTTATAAAACGAGGAGATTCAAGCAAAACCGCAGGAGATACCATAGACCCTAATAAACCTGACCCACCAGTTAGAGACGGTGATAATTGGCGAAAATATTACCAATAATTAATCAAAATTTATATGTTATGATTCCTCATACCTCCATATCAGTTGTTACAGGCTTACCATGTCCAGAAAGCGGCATCTGGGAAAGTATGGGGAATTTCAGAACAACTGTAACCCTATCGAAAGGTGAAATGATGCCAGACTATTGTGGAAGGAAAACCAAATGGAAGTTAATTATTGCCTGTTAAAACTTTAAATATCAACTATGAAAGATTATAAAAGCATTATAGTAAAAATTATATCCAATTTCTTTATTTTACTGTTCATTTATGCTGCAGTAAGTAAACTTTTAGATTTTGAAAACTTCCAAGTACAAATTGCTCAGTCACCATTACTAAGCGCTTACGCTGGCTTTATTTCTTATGCAGTTATTGTTTTAGAACTAGTAATAGTTTTACTTCTCATTTTTCCGAGAAGCAATCTTTTGGGATTATACACATCAACAGCACTTATGACTGCATTTACGATCTACATTTTTCTAATTCTTAATTATAGTGATTTTGTTCCTTGTTCATGTGGTGGTATTCTAGAGAAAATGGGTTGGACTGAACATTTGATTTTTAATATTTTTTGTTTAATTATGGGAGGTTTATCAGTTATCATAATTGAAAGAGCTGGTCATAAGACTAACCTTAAAATAGCATTAATCTTAGGAGTTTCCAATATTTTGAGTTGTATTCTTGTCATTATATTGTTTTTTAAGTCAGAATATATTATAAAACAAGAAAACAATTTTACCAGAAGGTTTTTGATGCATCCCATTTTAAAAATAAAAAGTATGAATCTGGAAAACCATTCATTTTATTTTGCTGGTGTTAAAAATAAGGAGCTTTACTTAGCTAATCGAAGTCTCCCTCAAAATTTATTAGCAGTTGATTCACTTTTATATAAAACTAAAAACACCAAAATTGATCTGGAACTCAGCAAATATCCATTTAAAAAAATAGAGATTAAGGTTAAAAATAATAATTATTATATCTACGATGGATATGTTCCCATCATATTAAAAGGCAAATTAGGTGATGCACAAAATAAAATAATCAGTTTAAACGATGCATTTTTTAGCCAGCTTGAAATTATCGACAGTAATAAAATTGCAATTCGTACCCTCTCATCTCAAACCAAGAATTTAACTCTAGGAACAATTTTAATCAATAGCAATGGTAAAAACCAGGTGAAACTGCATCCTGAATTACTTGAAAAGCAATTGGATGGTTTTTTTGATTCTGACGGCTATTTGTCATCTGATTCTAAAACACCGACTGTAAGCTATATCTACAGTTATAGAAACCAGTTTCTTGTAATGAATCATTCAATGCAACTTATTCACAGATTGAGAACTATTGACACCACTAAAATTGCACAGATTAAAGTATCCCCGCTCTCAAATGGGAAATCTAAAATGTCTAAACCCGCATTAAAAGTCAATGGACATGCAATTGTATACAGAGGTCTGTTATTTAACCCCGCTCAGTTAAGAGGAAAACATGAATCTTTAAACAGATGGAAGGAAAGCGAAGTTATCGACATCTATGATACAGTATCTCAGAAATATATTGGCAGCATGTACATCGACAACATTAAAAACAACAGCATGTCAGATTTTAGAGTTACCGATGAGCATTTGTATGCAATTGTTGGAAATCATCTGGTACAATATAAACTTACCCAACCCCTGAAAAAACATTTTAAAAACGGGGAAGCCGAAAACCGTGTTTCAGAGTAGGCAGCAAATCAAATATTTTTTTACTATGAAAAAAATTCTTTTTCCTGTCATCCTAGTAGCACTGGGAACAGGGTCAGCTTTTGCCACCATGTTGGCAAAGAAGAGTACACGAGCTTTAGAGCCAGCTTACAGAATAGTAAGCTTGGGTGGTGGTCAGTTCCAATGTGAGGATGCTCATCAGGAATGTAGCAATATCGTTTCTGGTGATGTCTGTGAATGGGCATTGGACAACAGTGTTGAATTGCATAGAATTGGTTCAGACACGATGTGTGGGACACCGCTTTATAAAATTCCTTAATACTTTGTATTAAGTACAAAATCAGGGACGCTATTCAGCGTCCCTTTTCATTTCTTTATCAATCCATCCTATATCTTTCTGATTTTTCAGATGATAGTCCCACCACTCTATAATTTTAGTATTAAGATCCCTAATGTCATCAGAATTTTTCTTGATTGTATGTTCCTGATCTGAATACATCAGTACAACCACCTTTTTTCTGTTTCTTAATAATCCCATATAAAAGTTCATGGTTTGCGTTGGCGGAATATTGATATCTTTCTTACCTGCCCAAAGCAATACTGGTGCATTTACTTTTTCAATAAAATTTATGGGATTATTTCTATAATACAGATCCTTATCTTCTGAAAAAGGAACTTCCATTGAAAACTGTCCAGTTTCAAATCTTGAATAGTCTGCTATTTTAAACAGTTCATTAAAAGAAAAATAAGTATTCATAATGTCACTTAGACCTGCTCCTGAGATATACGTTGTAAACCTTTCTGAATGGGTTGCGATAAAATTGGTCTCATAACCACCAAATGAATGTCCTATCAAACCGACGCGCTTGAAGTCAATATTTGAATTTCCCTGAATCGCATCTAATCCGGAATGAACACAATCAAGCGCCGAAATTCCTGGACCTCTGGCATCTGAAACAATATCGGGCTGAAAAACCATATAACCGTTCTGAAGTAGCAGACGAATATTGAATCCACTAGCTCCCCAGGCAGGATAAAGGTATTTATTGAATTCATCATGCTGAATACCGTATACCTGTACCACCATGGGATACTTTTTCATCCTGTTAAATTCAATAGGATAATAAAGAACTCCTTTCAGATGCTTACCTTCACTGTTGGAATATGGAATAACATACTGCCGCAGATCCATAACTTCTTTATCATGATGGTTGGTTGTATAAAGTACCTGTTTTTGACCAGATAACTTGCTTTTACTGTACAATTGGGGTGAAAGGTTGTAATTCTCTTCAATCGCATACATCAAATCTTGTTTATCTTTATTCGAAAACAGTTTAATCCTATTGCTGCTGAACGGCATGATTTCTTTGAATTTTCCTTTATCATAAGAATAATATCCAGAATCATTATGGTCCTCTCTTCTGATATGCAATATCAACGGTTGGGATATTTCAGCTGTTCGTTGCGTTATCTTAAAAGATTCCATCTGATGAATCATTTTTCCAGTGTATTCATGAAAGCTGATTTTGCTATTCTCTTGTTTGAATACTGTTTTTAACAACCCTGTTTCAAGATGATAAGTGACTAGCCGATCTTCTCCTTTAAAGAGTAAGTTTCCATTAGGCATAAAGATTGGATAGCTCAATGTTTCGTTATAATCGATAATTTTCGTTTTCTCCAGCAGATGATCATAGACCATCCATTGATTCTTATACATCAGAAATCCAATAGTATAGCGATTATCTTTTCCTATTACCATTTCTGAAGCATTCTCAAAAATAAGTTCAGATCTGTTTTTCAAAAGGTCATATCGATATATATTCAGGCTTCTGAATCCGCGGTAATCATTATCTTCCTTAAGATTATAAGTCCAAAAATAACGTGGATTACCTGTGGCTATAAAAATCTGCATTGCTTTATGAGAAATAGAATGAACTTCATTATTTTTAACATTCCATATGATATATTGATGCTCAATCCACTCCTGATCCTTGTTACGCAGGTACTTGTCTCCTCCATACCATATTTCAAGTTTTTGTATTTTTTCAGAAGTTCTTCTTGCAACAATATCAATTAAAAAGCTTTCGGAATGACCTATTTCAGTTACCTTTACGTTTTTAGCTTCTGCAAGTTTGATATTATTCTTATAAAAAAATTTTCCATCTGATATTCTTAACAATGCGATCCTGATCTTTGACTCAGAATCTGTTTTTTCTTTCTCCCTTAAAGCAATAAACCTTCCTGATTCTGAAAGATCCATCGCAATAATTTGATTTGCAGTTGAATAAAGCTGTTTCATAGAATTACCATTCCATTTCAATATTTGATGTGCCCCTCCCCTTGCAGCAAGGATATAAACCTGTCCTTGTTCTGAAATACTATAGTTAAATACTCCCGCCTCATGATGAAGCACTTTTCCTTTAGCATTATAAATTTTCAGGTTTTTATCAATACCTAATATTACGTATTGCTTCAGGATTTCATTGATAGCACATCGCTGCACATAATTGTAAATTTCTCTTTTTTTTATCTTCAGGTCAATCAGTTCTGCCTTACCTTGTCCTGAAGCAAAAACAACATGATTATTTAGAAAGCTAATGTTGCTCTTTTTTAAAATGGTATCGAATGGTCTTACAGCTGATTGGCGGTCAATCACAAAAACTGAATCAGAGTTATTCGCATACATTTTGGTCAGCAAAACGAATCGCTGATCATCGGATACTTTCATCTGACCAATCATCGTTGAGAAGCGTGACATCCACTGATCCAATTCCTTAATCGACCTCTGTGCTTTAAAGCAATGCAGAGAAAACAGCAGAATAATAAAACAATATGCTCTCATTAATAGCCAAAATTTTGAGGATTCAGATGGGTATTGAGTAGCAGTTCCTGTTGTGGAAGAGGCCATACTTTATGTTTATCTTGCCAGTTCGGTTTAGTCTGCTGTAGTTCATTAAGCTTTCCCGCTCTTTTCAAATCAAGAAACCTATGCCCCATTTCTGTAAAAAACTCTTTTCTGTTTTCATTAAGAATTTCTTCGAGAAGCTGTTGTTGTGTAACAGAGTTGCTAAGCAAAGGCTGTCCCGCTCTCTGTCTTATAGGATTAATGAATGGTAAAGCTTCTGCCATTTTATTTTGCTGTGCTAGAGCCTCTGCTAAAAGCAAATACGATTCTTCCAGTCTGAAGACAATGGAATTTTCTGTGGAGTTGGCAGACCTTGCTTTGTATTTTTCCGCTCTGTACCAAGTGTTACCCCCTACTGTAACCATTCCCATCCAATACTGCTTGCGAAGATCTCCATTCTGAAATGAGCTGATCAAAGATGCAGAAAGTGCCATTGAGGTGGGGGCAACATTGACAAAATAATAAATAGTTGCTTCCCTAACTGCATCACCATTATTTTTAGGTCTGAGCTGCCAGATAATATGGTTTCCGTTTTTAAGGAAGACCTTGGTGATATCATTTTGAAACTGATAGAGCGGACTTTGAACAACTGTTTTCAAAGTGGCTTCCGCCTCTGTCCATTTCAGTTGCTGCATCTGAATCTTGCCTAAAAGAAGTTGAGCTGCTTTTTTATTGATATAGATACGTTCGTTATGACGGTAAGTGTCGCTAAGCAGTTCAATAGCTTCTTTTATATCCGATTCAATTCTCATCAGTACTTCTGAAGAAGGTGTTTTTGAAATATTCTGATTGATCATATAATTGGTTGTCACAGGATACGGAATATCTCCGTAAACCTGTTGAACGTAAAAAAAGAGTAAAGAACGGATAACTAAGGTCTCACCTTTTATCCTTGCTTTATCAGCTGCTGAAATATTATGTGCTCCTTCCAGCCCTTCGAGTATGGAATTGCTGACATATATTTTCTGATACGCAGCATTCCAGAAAGAGCTGACAAACTGATTGGAATCGATCTGTGTATTGTTGGATAGTTCAGGCAGTCCATTGGTTGCACTTACTGCATAATAGGTCAGGTCATCAGTATAGAGACTGAGAAGCCTTCCGCTTTGATCTCCGGTGACAGGTGATGACTCCCATAATCCTGCATACAGTCCTGATAATACTGCGTTGGCAGTCTGAGTATCATTGAAGACGGTTTCTGACAACATTTGATTGTCAGGCAATTCCACTTCAAGAATTTTTTCACATGATATGGCAGTACTCATCAGATAGATGAGCGCTGCCATTATTATACTATTGAATATTGATTTCATTGTTTTTGTATTGGGTTAAATAATGTGAAGGTCGTAGTCTGCGATATGGGTGTATCACAGCGTAAGCTGAATACCAAATGAATACGTCTTCAAAGGAGGTAGGAATCCAAAAGTGGTCATCTCGGGATCAATTCCAAAGAACTTCGTCCATGTTAAAAGGTTCTGCCCCTGAAAATAAAGCTTGACTTCCCTGAAAACACCTGAATCCAAAGAAAGATTATAAGTAAGCTGTACATTTTTAAGTCTTATAAATGAAGCATCAGAAACACTGGCATCACTATTTTGGAACAGGCTGTTTGAAGAATTAGACGTTGAGCGGTACGGCATATAAAGTCCATTAGGATTCGAGGGCGACCACACATTCAATGCCTCTACTGGAAGATTCGCCATAATTCCCGGAGAAGACATTGCTGAGTTATAGTTTCGGCTCTGTTGCTTTACAAACTGCAATAAAAAAGAAAAGTTCCAGTTTCGGTAACGTAATTCATTGCTTAGTCCTCCATAAAACTGCTGGCCAAGGTTTCTGATCACCTGCCTGTCATCCGGTGATGCAATCTTTCCATCGCCATTAAAATCGGTAAAATCATAGACCAAAGTATTAGGGTTTACCCCCTGAAGCTGGTAGAGTTTAACAATGTTCACAGGTTGCCCGATCACATAAGTATTAGCATAGGAGGAACCTTCAAGTCCCGGAAAGGAAATCAGTTTGTTTCGTGGAATGGTGATATTGAATGAGCTTCTCCATGAAAAATTTTTCTTATTGATAATTTCTCCACTGGCCTCAAATTCAAGTCCTGTATTCTGAATAACTGCATCCAGATTAGCCAGTACGCTGCTGAATCCCGTTACTGAGGAAAGCTGATAACCTACGAGTTGATTTCCAGAACGGTTTCGGTAATATGCAGCACTTAGGTTAAGCTTGTTATTAAATAGTCCCAATTCAAGAGCGACTTCTGTTTTAACTGTTCTTTCCCAGCTGAAATCAGGATTGTAGAGCTTTGTTGGAGCCAATCCTGTACTGCCGTTATAGATGAGGTTGGCGGTGGCAAAAGTATCCAGATATTGGTAATCCCCGATATTATCACTTCCCGATGAACCATAACTCCCTCTCAGCTTTCCAAAACTGAGCCATGAGATGTTCTTCATAAAGTCTTCTTCCGAGAACAACCATGCGGCTCCAACAGCACCAAACATAGCGTATTTATTATTGGGGCCGAATCTGCTGCTTCCATCTCTTCTTCCTGTAAGATTGAGGATATATTTTTTATCGTACTGATAGTTGATTCTGCCGAAAAATGCACCATATCGGTATTCAGTACTGATCTGGTCAAGAACTACTTTATTGATCGCAGCGCCTATATTATAGATAAATGCATTGCTTTCAAACCCTGTTCCCTGAATTTCACCCCGGTCTGAAACATCTCTTTGATAAGTCCCTCCCGCCAATACATCAAATTTATGTTTACCTGTTTTGTACATCCAGCTTATCTGCGGTTCTATCACCATAGACAGTCTGTTCTGGTTGGATTTTGAAGACATTGAATTGAGGGATGTTGCTCCAGCAGAAGGACTATACGCTGTACTCGGGCGAAGTGACCATTCTTCAAAAGTCTGATAAGTCAAGCCTCCGTTGAGCTTAAGCTTAAAGTTTTCAAAAGCTTCATACTCCATACTGATGTTGTTAAGGAATTGCAGATTGCTATTGGAATAGGAGTTCTCAAAGGCAGCTACAGGGTTCGTGAAGGTGTTGTTTTCCCAGTTAAGGTTACCTTCCTCGTCATAAAGAGCAGGTGCATTGGGGGCCAGAATATACGACTGCCTGGTTGCATCAGAGGTAATCAGATTATTGTCTGTTGCCGTAAAAATATTCGATGAGTTGAAACTGAATTTTCTGTCAGCAGACCGATGGCTGATATTTCCTGAAACGGTATTGGTTTTGTACCTGAAATCCCTGCCAAACACCGTGGTTTGTTCATTATGACCAAGACTGAGCAAAAAATTGGTATTTTCACTTCCCCCACTGAGTGACAACTGGGTATTGGACAAAGCGGCATAATGACCAATCAGTTCCTTTCTCCAATCCGTATAACGGTTGGAATCCCAGGTTCCGTTGATGTCATAGGCGTTTGCAGGATAGACTGAGATATTACTATTGGCAAATGCCTGCTTTCTCATATCAAGATACTGAGCGGTATTCATCATTTTGAGGTTTGAAATAGCATGGCTCAGACCATATGAAGAGTTCAGGGTCAGTTTTAAATTTCCCTTTCTGCCTTTTTTGGTGGTTACCAATACCACTCCATTAGCGCCCCGTGAGCCATAGATGGCAGTAGCGTCCGCATCTTTCAGAATCTCGAAACTTTCAATATCGTTAGGATTTATACTATTAAGCGGATTTATATCTGCATTAGGAAGGATACTCCCTGCATAGGAGGAACTGATTCCCGTACCCACAGGAACACCATCAATAATATAGAGTGGCTGATTCCCATCAATTACAGAATTGCTTCGGGTTCGAAGGCTGTTTCTGCCTCTGATCTGAATATCAAATCCCCCTCCGGGAGTTCCTGAATTTTGGGTGATACTGACTCCTGCCATTCTTCCCTGTGCTGCTGACAATACATTGGTCACAGGCTGATTTTCTATATCTTTTGCTGAAACTTTGGCGATACTACCGGTTCTTTCTTTGTCTTTTACCTTGTAGTAGCCAGCGTTGAGAATAACTTCTTCGATTCCCTTTACTTTTTGTTCTAAGCTGATATTAACGACTTTCTGATTAGTGAGTGTGAATTTTTCTTCAGCATAATCAGGGTGTCTGAACAATAGGATGGGATTTTCTGCTGAAACCTGTAACGTATAGGTTCCATTGTTGCCGGTTATGATTACCTGATCACTACTCTCCTGGGAGATTACAACTCCTGAAAGTGGTTTACCTGATGATGTAACGGTACCGGAAATGGTGCGTACCTGAGCTTTTGTAGTAATGCTTACAGCGGTAAACATGAGCCCAAAGAAAATGCCTCCTATATTGTAATAGGAATTTTTCATAGATTTGTAAAAGGTTTTTAATCGTTAAATTAATTACTGATCTGCTCTTTCCCTATGTCGTCAAACTGTATGGGAAGGGGCTTTTTTATTTTTTATTTTTTGTAATTAATGTGATAGATTCGTCGATGAATAAAAACTTTCCTGATGCCCTTTGGTATGAAAAAGGACTGGTGAGGTTCTGTAAGCAGTATCCGCAAGGCACCGGAAAGAATTTAATATGAATAAATCTGTGTCCCAAGTGAGCTATTTAAAGCCTCAATAGGTTGTACCCTCCTATTGTATCGTGCATGATACTATTTTTTAGAAAGCGGGCTTAGATTTTACTGTAGAGATAAAGCGAACTGCATTGGAAAAAGACGGCATGAGACTCTACATTATCCGTATTAGGGGTACTGGTATACCTTTGCACAAGATAAGAGAGCCCACGCCTAGGTCGTGAGCTTTCTGCTTATCGTCTTGTGCATTCTAAAATTACCAGTTTTCTAATACAAGATTCTAAGCAATAGCTTCTAATATTCTTTGAAGTATCGCAAAGTTACATTTTCTGTAACCTATTTTACAAATATAGCAAAAAATTACATACAACACATATATGTGTTTATGAAAAATTAAAGAAATCCCAAAATTTACTAAATGTATATATGGGAAGTAGATGAATTAAAATTTCAAGTTGGAAAAATATTTCAATTTCATAGATTGAAAGGTAAACTTTCGCAATTGCAACTTGGCAATGAGATTAATCTTTCAAGTAATCAAGTTGGTAGAATTGAAAGAGCAGAAACTAATCCAACTATAGAAAGTATCGTAAAGTTTTGTAATTTTTTCAAAATTGACATATTGATTTTGTTTACTAAGTTGACAGACAGTGAATATGAAAAACTTCAAATTGAAATTAAAGAATTACAAAAAGAATTTAAAAATCATAATAGAAGAAAATCCTAACTCAAAAGAGTTAGGATTTTTCTTTTACTTACTAATTTCTTTATAGTAACGATCGGAACATTGTTCTAGGACTTCTTCTGTTTCTTTGAGTTCTTTTTTTGTTTTGTTGTACTCTTTGTTGGTCTGATAAAGACTGATGGATAATGCGATTATTACAAGAGTTGCAACTACACTGTAGATTTTTAATGTTTTCATAGATGTGCTTTTTGTAAAGATAGGAAAAGTAAAACAGAAATTTTTAGTTACGAAATTTTGTATATTTGGATTAAAACAAACTTTAAAACCATGATTAACACCTTAGAATATCAAAAATCCTTGAATAGAGAGCTTGACGTAATAAAAAACAGGGTCAGAAATTTGATTGGAGATGCACATTGGGGTGAAGATGGAAGATACAAAGAGGAAAAGCTAAAGTCGCTTTTAAAAACAAAACTGCCTAACAATTTATCTGTAGCAACGGGTTTTATACTACAGCAAATTACGCCCACAGAAAATGTTTTATCAAAACAAATAGATATAATCGTTTACGATAATAATCATTCTACTGTATTTGAAGAAGGAGATTTTGTAATAGTTACACCAACTTCTGTAAAAGCAATAATTGAAGTAAAATCAAACATATCATCAAGTCGTACAGACAAAAATGGTTTAAGTAAAGTTGTAGAAAATTTCAATTTTATTAATCGCTTTCCAACATTATGTCGCACAGATGAACACAGGATTTTTAGAGGTTTAATTTCCTTCGATTATGGCGGGAAGATTAACTCGCGAGTCATTGATGATTCAATAAGACTATCACGTGGAGTAATAAATCATTTCTCATTGGGTAGAAATATTTTTATTAGACATTGGGTAGACGGTATAGGATTAGACCCACCTATTGATGCAAACTGTAATTCGAATTTCTATAATTTATACGAACTTGAAGACTTATCCCATTCTTACTTTATTTCAAATCTTATCCACATGACAACATCGGTTGATCTATCAGACAGATATTTCATGGATTTTCCGATAGAAGGTTCTAAAGAAACTAAAAGGAATAGAACGATTTGTTTATAACAATTAAGCTACTTGTAAATGTCAGAAATGAAATTTTTAGTTACAGACAAATTTGGAAATTATCCAGTAAATACAAAAAACACAATCCTTTTAACTTGGGACGATTGGAATGATTATTCATATTATACTTTGTTCGGTGTTGAGTATGTTGATTCTAAAGGAAAAAAATGCACAATTGGAGCTGTAAGAATCGCATATACAGGCCAAAAAACAGGTATTACCGAGAAAAAAATCAAGATTGGAGAATCTTTCCAAACACTTGATGAAATGTATTTTTCTCTAGGAACTGAAGATTCTTACTACGAAACTTTAAATGAATTGCCAGAAGAAGTTAAGTATTTTGTTCTACTTGGTCTTAATGATATTGCCCTAAATAGTGAAAAATTGAATCTTGCAATAACTGAAGAAGTAACTACCAATTCTCTTATGAGAGATATTTCGTATTCTACAATAGCTAATCAGTTTAAAAGAATTGCTAATGGAGGAGCTAGGCTAAGTGACTACAGTTTTACTTATTCTTCGGAGAATCAGCATTCCTCTCCTATCGAATTTAATGTAATTGCAGAACAATATCCACCAACAAATATTCAGATAATTATAGGCAGTAATGGGGTAGGTAAATCGTATCTTTTGAACAAAATGCTTAATAGTGTCTTACAACCAAGCAATGATTTGAGCGATGAACGTTTCGTTTTTAATACACAATACGATAGTGATAAATTTTCTAATGTTATATGTGTCACTTTCAGCGCCTTCGACGAATATGAATTTCACAATAAGTTTGAAAATAAAGAAATAAAGTATCATTTTGTTGGCTTAAAAAAAATGGAAGTTGAAAACAAACATTCCCTTAATGATTTCGCCGACAACTTTTTATCAAGTATTAATTTGATTATTAGTTCTAAAAGATTTTTTAGATGGAAAAACATTGTTTCAGAGTTAGAAAGTGATCCTGTTTTCAAAAATGAAAATTTAATAGAATTTGTAGAAAAGGAATATAAAACCAATGATACAGCAGTCTTACGATCAAAATTCGCAAAACTGAGTTCTGGACATAAAATAATCCTACTTACCATAACAAAACTGGTAGAATTATTACAGGAGAAAAGTCTAGTATTTTTCGATGAGCCTGAAATTCACCTACATCCACCTCTTCTATCATCATTTATTAGAGCATTATCTAAATTACTATTGGATAGAAATGCTGTGTGCATAATGACAACTCATTCTCCTATTGTACTACAGGAAGTTCCAAGTTCTTGTGTTTATAAACTCTCGAGAATGGGAGCTTACTCAAAATTTGAAAGACCTAGATTAGAAACTTTTGGTGAAAACATTGGTGTATTAACGAATGAGGTTTTTGGGCTTGAAGTCACTGAGTCTGGCTTTTATAAAATATTAAAAGAGTTGGTGCAAGAAAATTATAACTACGAAAGTGCATTAAGAAAAATTGATGAGCAATTAGGTATAGAAGGTAGATCAATTTTGAGAAGCCTATTTTATGATAAAGAAAGGTAAATGAAAAGTATATCACGACCAGCAGAAACCGTTGACAATATTTTAGATGTTTTCATAAGTGACAATGTAAAAGAATCAACGAGGGATCAGATTGATACAAATAGATTAGCTTTAACACTTTTGGAAAATGAGTACATTACAAAAGTACAAGACAATAGTCTTTTTGAAGTTCACAGAGGAATTCCAACTAGCTTAACTGTAACGAAAGAATCCTTAGTAAGTTATTATGAATATCGAATGTTGAATAGACCAAATGCAAGAATTTTTTATGACTGGCTTATTCTTTCTGCACCATTTAACATATGCCCTTATTGTAACGTTAAGACAGTTAAAACTATTGACCATTTCCTTCCCAAAAGTGAATATCCATATCTTTCTGTAACACCTGTGAATTTAGTACCATCATGTAGAGATTGCAATACTGAAAAGATGATTAGTTATCCTACCAGTAAGGAAACGCAGACTTTTCATCCCTACTTTGATGTTGTGGATACAGAGCCTTGGATAGTTGCTGAACTTATAATTGGAGAACCACTAAGTTTTAGTTACAAAGTTTCTAGGCTAGCACATTGGGACGATAACAAATTTAATCGCTCAGTTAATCATTTTAATGCTTACAACATTAATGAACTATTCGCCAACGAAGCGAATAGAGAATTAAGAACAAGGCAGTTAAATTTAAAAAATCATTCACAAAGAAGCAGGGATGAATTGAGACATCATCTTGAGGAAACCTATTTAGGTTGTTTAAATAGTGTTGGTGTGCTTGATTGGCAGACTATAATGTACAAAAGTTTAATGGATGATGATTACTTTTTAGATGGATGTAACGGTAATAGTTATTTTAGTTAAGTACTACCTCCACTATACTTTAGATGTTTGTTATTTCCATTATGATTGTTTATTCCTTATATTTGGATTAGTTGCAAAGTTAAAAGCAATTGCACAAAAACCATAAACTAATGATTAGCCAAGAAGACTTATACAAATATTTATTAAATGAAAATTGGAAGGAAATTCTGGATATTTTATATAATGAAAGAGAAAATATAAAAGTTGATACTCTATTAACTTTTGCATCCAATACTTTCGTTTCTGAATTCCTACAGAAAGTTGAAAAATATAGTATAGATCAAATTGATATTTTAGAGCATCTGATTACTTTAAATATTCTTCATCATGGTCGATTTTATATTCTGACAGAAGAACAGCATAAAAAACTTACTGTAGAGATTGCTAAGAGAAAGCCATTAGATGAAGCATTCAACTACGCAAAAAATTACCCCGAAGATGATTTTTGCAAACAAATTATATCTGATTTCAATTTGTTACAGATCAAAAAAGGAGTTTCTCATAATAAAAATAAAGAAAAAAAAGTAAGTTTATCTATTGAGATATATAATCGGCTGTTTGAATTAATTAACAATCAAGACGATACTGCTACTTACTTTTCTGGTCCACGATTCATAAATACAGTAAGATTTTTTTCTCCCTATTTCCCAACATATCCACAATACATAGAAAAAAGAAACGAAGAAGGTAAGAGCACAAGTAGAAAGATTTTTTATTATGATATTCTCAAAGATCTAGACGAAAATATTCGTCTTCAAGTTATTAGGAGGATTCTAGATATTACAAAACCTTTTGAAAATCATAAAGTTGAGCAAATTGAACATCTTTTAAACGGGCAACCATTGCAAAAAGTGAAGAATAGTGAACAGATAGAAGATAATATTTCGGCAGGACCTGTAGTTTTTATTTCTTATTCGTGGGATGATGAAGAGCACAAAGATTGGGTACTTAAATTAGCCAACAGATTATCGGATGATGGAGTTGAAGTAATATTAGATCGCTTTTATCTCAGACCTGGTGCAAACTTGCAATATTTTGTAGAAAACAATATAGGGCGAGCTCAAAGAGTAATAATAATTTTTACACCAAACTATAAGTTAAAGGCGGATAAACGAACGGGGGGTGTTGGATATGAATATTCAATTATGAATGTGGAGTTATATAATAATTTGACCAAAAATGAAAAGTTTATTCCTCTATTAAGAAAAGGAAATATGTCAGAGAGCATACCTACTTTTATGCAGCAATTTATTCATATTGATGTAACTAATGATGAAAATGTGGAAAATAGCTATAATGATTTAATTAGAGAAATATACAACGAGCCTGAAATTAAACTACCAAAGATTGGAAAGAAACCCAATCTTTAACTATAATAAGATAACAACTTCATATGTTTCACACAAAGGAAATTGAAAAAATCGAAAAAAATATTAGGAAGACAATAACTTCAATTGAAAACGAACATTTCAATATGATGATGGGTGAGAGTTATGGTGGTTTTGAAGAAGATTATCCTGGCTGGACTAAATCCTGGATTGAAAAAAGATTAAAAGATTTATATATTCTTATTCAATCATATTTAGAAATTCGACAAATGCCACTTTTGTTACAGAATTTTAAATATGAATTAAATAAACAATTTGAAAAAAACACACATGAGTCCGAATTAACTAACCCTGAAGGTGAGAATGAATTAGTCCTAACCCAGCTTTTTAGAAGGTATTTGGAGCCATTCGCATTTTTCGATTATTCAAAAATAAAAGTAGACGAAAAGCTGAAGTTGTATTCTATATTACAAAACACAGGATTTATAATAAAAAACTTAAACAAACCAATAAAGAACGAAAGCGACATATATCAGCAAGTTAAATGGATTTTAGGACTTTATTATCCTAGTTGTAGACTAAGAAACAAAGCCTCATTTATACAACAGTTTAAAACATACAATCCAGACATATTAATCCCTGAGCTGAAAACTGCAATAGAATACAAATATATTGATGCCGCAAATGATAATATTGATGAATTTATGGATCAAATAAAAATTGATGCAATAAATTATGTCAACGATTCTAGGTTCGAAAATTTTTATGCTGTTATCTATATTGAAGATATTTCTATAGCAACACCTGAAAGCATTGAAATTGTGTGGAAAAGTAAACAGTTTCCAAATAATTGGAATTTAGTTTTAAGCGGACATACAATTAGAAGTAAAAAATAATAGTTACAACAAAATTTAAATTTCGCAAAAAGTTAGTTAAAATATTGAATGATATTTATACAAATTTTGGAATGGGAATAATATTTTCTGGCAAAGTCTGATTAGCATTGCCAAAAATATAATATATAATTGTAGCAATTAATATTAGAACAAGCACTACAATCCAAAGAGTAGTATACCACTTTTTCTTTTTCTTGATATATAATAAATCAGAATTATGTTCTTCATCATTATTAAGAATACGAGCAATATCTTCTTCTGTTAATAAATCTGTATACCTAGTTTTAAAGTCTTCATAACTTTTTTTAAATCGCACTTCTTGTTCAGTCAATTCAAATCTTGAGATCACCATATATATTAATGTGATTCCTATAAATACTAATGTTATCAGAGTACTATACATGATGAAATCCGAATTATTTTTGGGTGTAGCAAGAATTCGGGTAACTATTAAAGAAGAAAAAAATGTAACCAACGAAAGCGCAGACTTTTGAAATCCGTTAGCAAAATTATCTGTAAAACTGGCTACGCGCTTACCGTAATCTAAGATTTGGTCAGACATTTTGTTTCTAACTTCAATGTATTGTTTTACATTCTGTTTTTCATAAATCTTATAACTAGATTTTAACGATTCAAATACATCCCCTTCAAGCTCTAAACTAGAGCCTTTTTTTAGATGCAAAGAGATTAGATTTCTGGCTAATCCAATCTTATCTAAAATATTCCCGCTATTGTATATCCATAAATATACATTATAAAAATCATCTAAATTTTCAGTATTAATATTATTGGCTTCTATTGATTCACTTATTGACTTATAGCCATTTAATTTATAATAAAAATTTTCTTTTGTTAGATCAGTAATATCAAAAATTGATGATATCAAAAGAATTTTGCCCAACCTTTGAAATTGCTCCAATGTTAACAATTCAATTTCGCCATTACCGCTGAAAATAAAATCTTCTGGAAGAACTTTTAGTTTACCAAAAAATGATGAATGATTATTAGAAATAATATTACTAGTTCTCTTTTCACGGTAATCATAATCCTCATTTTCTGCCTCGTATTGCTCAGCAATAAAAAATCTACTACTATTTAGCGTACCAAAAAAGTCATTTATTAATATATATATCTTTGATGTATGATTAAAAATACTGCTGGAGAAAAAGTTTGCTAAACTTAAACTGTCAAATGATTTTATATAATTGAAAAAACAGTCTTTTGAATAAAAGTGGAATTGGTTATTGGTTGAAGTCTTATAAATATTGATTTTAACGCTGATTTTTTCTCCCTCTTCATGACTTGACAATAAATTATTTAGATCGTTGAAACTTGATGAAAAATTATTATCATCTTTGATTATAATAGGTTCACCCTGATCAATAGATAAATAGACAGAACAAATATCAGAATTTTTGACTTCCACAAGAATATTTTTGATAGTTTCTTCTGTAGGTAATAGGATTGCCTTATATGAATATTCTATTGTAAATTCATTGAAATCTTCTTCAAAAATTTCAATTTTGTTAGGAGTTCCAATACTATTAAAAAAATTATGATACCTCATACTTTTAAGGATTAACCACCAAATTCATCGAAGCCCGTTGAGGTCTTGATAAATATACCTTTCTCATTTCGGTCGTTACGAGCACTTTCTATTGTACCAGGATTTACTTCTCCTTTAATAACCAAATCAATACTCTCATGTAAACTAATAGTTTTCTTAATTTTCGCAGTGATTGCCTTTTTAACTAAGCTAAACTGCGGATCAAAAGCAAACTTTGTAGGAAGTTCTCTAGCCTTCACCGCAAATTTTTCAATATCTAAATCTTCTTTCTCTGGAGCATAACCATTTAGACATTTTTCAATATAATCCTCTATTTCAAACTCTTCATTGGAGCGGAAATAATGAATAGTAGTATTTCTTAAGTTCCAAAAATCAATATTTGATTCCTTTCTAATAATATTGAGGATTTTAGATTCTATAATAGAAAATGCTTTTTTCGTATTTTCCTCATCTTCGTATTTTTTTGCAAGTTCTAAGAAAGTATCCCACCAATATTTTGATATTGATTCATTAATATCATTAACATAAATCTCTTCTATATTTTTGTCATTGTCAAAAGTAATTTGAACAGATTTAAAAATTTTTTTCTTTAATGGAAATCCATCTTGTTGGGTAAAGGTTTTTCTTTCTATGTAGGAAAGAGTTTCAGCTTTACAAATGATTATTTTTTCAACATTTCTATCAGTAATATGCGAAATAATAAGCAAACCTTCATGCAGTTGTTTCCCTAATTTTGAAATTTTTTCTTGAGCTTCCACTTCAATTCTTAGTAATCTATCAGCAATTGCTTCTACTTCACTGAAATCTATATTGCCGTTAACAATTTGACTGACAATATTAATAACCTCAGTATGCATGCTATTACATATAAACTGTCTACCTCCTTGTGTCGAAATTTCGTGAACAATACCATGAATAAAATTCATGTAGTCAGCTTCATTATCAGTAGCTTCTAAATTAGTATGTTTGTTAGCATTTAAATCCAAGGTATATGAACCTATATTATGAATTTGGAGGTCACGTTCCGGAAAAGCTCCTTCTTGCTTTACTTCGTTATTGTCTACCATTTATGTAATTGAATAAAATATATTCTAATGTATTATGATTAATAGTTTCGCTAATATTATGATTAATAACATATTGCCAAATATATTAAAAATACATTATCAGTAATTACGTTTTTCCGTAATTAAGAGAAAAAATGTGATGATATAAGTGAGTAAATGCTTAAGAAAATGTATAACCCTTTCATTACATAAAAATATCAGTGAGTTTAATAAAATTTCTCTAATTACCTTGCGCAATTCCAATTGTCTAGTTAATTTAAGAATTTCAACACACTTATCACTGCTTATCAATCTATTAAATTATCAAGCATGTAAATTCTATTAAAGTGTAAAGCATTATTATGTTATTGAAAATCTTAAACCAATTTCATAATTTATATTTGCTAAATATTTTTTCACTTGTTATTATATTTGTAAAAAGCAATAACCTATGCAAAAATCTAATGCACATATCCTTAGAAAAGAAGCAATCTACATTGATGGTAAAGACAAGACCAACGAGATAGAATCTTATTCTTTTGAGGGCAATAAGAGTGTCGTAGTGTATAAAAGTAGCGGTAAAGCCTATTCTTATCCTCAACATAGAATTAAGATGGTGAGATCTGCTATTCAAAGTGAGAGAGCCGGAAATATTTTTTCTTATCTAAAGGCGATTGCAGAAAGTGTTGGTTTGAAAACAGAGGAAGGCAATAATATTTTAGCCAATAGCTATGGGAGTATACGTTTTATTCCTGAGACTTCTATTCTGTGTAATTATCTTAATGGAAAAGAACCCAGTAAAAATTACCACGCCTCTCCTATTGAAATCTTTCCTTTTGGATTTAATTTGAGTCAGAGAACGGGAGTTGACAATGCTTTTTCAAATCCTTTAAGTGTTGTAGAAGGTCCTCCCGGAACAGGAAAGACCCAGACTATTCTTAATATTATTGCCAATGCAGTGATGAATAATCAGAGTGTGGCTGTTGTTTCAAGCAATAATTCAGCGACAAGAAATGTTTTTGAGAAACTGGAGAGCAATGGGGTTTCTTTTATAGCGGCATTACTAGGAAGCAGCCAGAATAAAAAGGAATTTGTCAATGCTCAGACTGAAATCCCGGATCTGTCAGATTTTAGATTAGAGGAAGAACAGGAACAATCCCTTATGCAGTCTACTCCACTTCTTTTTACTGAGCTTTCTGAAAAGTTGGAATTAAAGAATGAATTAGCTTTACTCAAACTGGAAATCGATAAGATCAAAACAGAGTATCAGCATTTTACGGATGATGTCGCATTGGCAACTGAAATCCGTTTTAAAAAGAATGTCAGTTCAGATCAGCTGCTTTCATTATGGGTGACGTTGGAAGACTATGAGAAAACAGGCAAGAGATTTTATTGGTGGCGCAAACTGATATTCTCTTTTCTGTATGGGGTGAGAGATAAGATTTTTTATACTTTATCATATGAAGAGATGATCAGGATTGTTCAGTCAAAATACTATGGAGTAAAAATTTCAGAGCTTGACCTAAGAAAAGAGGAGCTTCACAATACACTACAGCATTTTTGCTTCCATGATAAAATGAAAGAATATACGGAAGGATCGATGCAGCTGTTTAAAAACAGACTCTACCAAAAATATAAAGAACAGAAACGTTCAGAATATACCGAATGGGATCTTCGTTTTAAATCAGAAGAATTTATTAATGATTATCCTGTCATTATGAGTACAACCTACTCGTTAAGGAGAAGTCTTGCTGAAAATGTAGTCTACGATTATGTAATTGTTGACGAATCTTCACAGGTGGATCTTGCAACAGGTGTACTCGCATTATCCTGCGCAAAACAGACCGTCATTGTGGGAGATTTAAAACAGCTCCCCAATGTAGTGGATTCTGCAACAGCAGAAAATACAGATCAGATCTTTAAGAACTATGATATCCCGGAACCATATCGTTATTCCAATCATAGCCTGCTTTCTTCCATTATAGAAGTATTTCCGAAGGTTCCTAAAACACTGTTAAAAGAGCATTATCGCTGCCATCCTAAAATCATTGATTTCTGTAACCGTAAGTTTTATAATGACCAGTTGATCATTCTTTCGGAAGGACAGACGGAAAGAGAACCTTTATTAGTCTATAAAACAACTGAAGGCAATCATGCCCGGCAAAGAGAGAATCAACGGCAGATTGATGTAATTATTCAGGAAATTATTCCACAACAAAAGCTGGAGGGTGTGAACTTGGGAATTGTAACGCCATACCGTAATCAGACCATCGCACTACAAAGAACATTTCACGGAACAGATATCAAAGCTGATACGGTGGATAAATTTCAGGGACGAGAAAATGATGTGATTATTCTCTCCACCGTAGATAATGAAATCTCTGAATTCACCGACAATCCTAACCGTCTGAATGTAGCCATATCCAGAGCCAAAGATCAACTGATTTTATTGGTGAACGGAAATGAAAGTGACAACGACACGAACATCTCAGATCTGATCCGCTATATTGATTACAATAATTTCAGCACGATCAATAGTGAAGTACATTCTATTTTTGATTACCTGTACAAAGGCTATGAAGAAAAAAGAAGAGCCCTTTTATCAGATCAAAAAAGGAAATCTGTTTTCGACAGTGAGAATCTAATGTATGCGTTAATCAGGAAAGTACTGTCTGACGATCAATTTTCAAAATATGGCGTTATCATCCATCATCCCTTAAGAAATTTATTATTAGATTTTTCCAGATTAAGTTCTGAAGAAGAGCGCTATGCCAGACATCACGCCACACATCTTGATTTCCTGATCTACAATAAACTGGGAAAAAATCCTGTACTAGCCATAGAAGTTGATGGGTATGAATATCATAAAATGGAAAGCCGACAAGCCAAAAGAGATGTCATGAAGAATGAGATCTTGGAGAAGTATAAGATTCCCTTGATAAGGTTTTCAACGACAGGAAGTGGTGAGAAAGAGAGGTTGATTAAAAAACTCAATGAGATAAGGAAGAATAATTCCTGATAGGATTACGGTTTTCCGTAAACTTTTCTGTCCGTAGTAACTTAGATTTGTGATTGCAATCGTCTTAAAAACTATATCATGGCTTGGTCATACAGAAAAAGAATCAAAATAATTCCCGGTGTACATTTGAATTTCAGCAAAAGAGGAATTTCAACCAGTATAGGCGTTAAAGGTATGAGTGTAAATTTGAGTTCGTCAGGTACAAGGCTTAATACCAGTTTTTCAGGTTTTTCAAATTCATACAGGCTTTCCGGATCTTCATCACCAAGGACTTCCCTGCAATCTTATCCTGAATCACAACCTTTTTACATTGAGTTATCAGATAACATTTTTAGTGCCGATGTTCATGAGATAACATCTCAAAATATGGCAGGTATCAAAGAATCTATCTTAATGGCTCAACAGCAAAAAGCGGAATTGAAGACGGATCTGAAGAGAATAAAAAAAGCGTTAACCTTTACCAAGACCAAGAAGGTTGCAAGTTATATCTTTATATATGGGTTGATAAACAAAAATATTGTACAACAGATAAATGAGGATATTAATGCACAAAAAGAAGCTATTAAAGAAACCAAGATTGTAATTGATAACTCGGCTGTTAATATCGATATACAGTTCGATGATCCCTCTAAGAGAAAGTATGAACAATTACAGCATTCTTTTAAAAATCTAACCACAGCCCATAAAGTATGGGATATCACAGGAGCGCACTTTCAGGATCGTGTGGCTGCGCGATCTAGTGCCAGCACATTGGTCAACAGAAGAGATGCAAGAATTGGTTTTAAATCTCTTCCCATCATTACATCAAACTATGAAGCCTTATATTTTCAAAATGTGAACGGAGCAGATTTATATTTTTATCCAACATTTATACTGATGTATAAAAATGATCAGAACTTTGCAATTATTGGATTTGATGAACTTACTGTTACATTTTCTTCTGTAAGTTTTACAGAAACCAGCAGTGTTTCTCGTGATTCAAAAGTTATTAGAAAAACATGGGAGAAAGTCAATAAAAACGGAACTCCTGACAAAAGATTCAAGAGCAATTATCAGATACCAGTCGTTCAGTATGGAAGACTCAGATTTTCATCAGGCACTGGTGTTAATGAGGAATATCAAATAAGTAATTTTGAATTCGCCCAAGAGTTTGCAAATTCATTACAGGAGTATAAAAGCTTGTGCAGGGAATTAGCTTAAAGTTGATTGCAGAAAATGACAATATCTCATCCTTAATTATTTAGCAAAATTTAAAATCAAATTTAATTTATCATCTAAAGCTAAATAAGCATCAAAATTTTTACCGTTTTTACTCTTCATGTTTTTGATTAATGATGTTTTGTTTTGAGTTAATAACAAAGTAAGATCTTTAATACTGAGTTGAACTCCGCATATGGTTCTAAAGAGAATCCAACTGCATTGTTCATCAGGGCATTTTATGATTTTGTCTTTGATAATGAGATTGTGTTGTTGGCATTTGGGGCATTTTAATTGTGGGATATTTTCGTGAGGAATATGGAGTGATAAAAGTTCGTTGTTGATTTCTGCTGCATAGGCTTGGATGTCGTTCATGAATAGGTCTTTGTTGAGTTCACCTTTTTCAATTCTATCCAGTGCTATTTCCCATTCTGCGGTCATCTGGACATTGGCTATTTTTTTGTCTTTGACAAGGTTGTAAACCTGTAAGCCTTTATCTGTAGGATGCAGGGTTTTGCTTTTCCTGATGATATAGTTTCTGCTAAGTAGGGTTTCAATAATGGAAGCTCTTGTTGCTGGGGTTCCGATGCCGATAGTAGATAATGCCTGCTTTTCTTCTTTGTTTTCAATCGAACTTCCTGCGTTTTCCATGGCTGATAAAAGATCGGCTTCTGTGTAAAGTTTAGGTGGTTGTGTGGTTTTTTCCAATAACTCGGTTTTTGAAATCTTCAGTTCATCGCCGATTTTGAGTTCTGGAAGTTCTGTAAGAGCTTCTTCAACATTGGGAATTTCATTATCAGAAAGAATTCCTTTTATGGCTCGCCAGCCTTTCTCCAAGATTATAGATCCTTTGATCTGGAATTCATAATGATGTACTTTTGCTATAATGTGACTGATTTGTTTTGTACAGGCATGGGATAGAGATTCTAATAAACGATAAGCAATCATCTCATAAATGGCTTTTTCCATAGCACTAATTGCGGATGGAACTTTCGTAGTGATGAGTAAACCGTGATGATCCGTTACTTTTACATCATTAACAATTCTCTTATTGAAGTTTCCGAATTTTAAAGTAGATATGGCTGATTTAAATTGATTATTTGTATTGAGGATTCTGACCAGTTCAGGAATCTCTGTCCATAAATCTTCAGGAATATACTTGCTGCCGGTTCTGGGATAGGTAATAAATTTCTTTTCATACAAGCTTTGGGCAAGCTGTAAAACCTCATCGGCAGAAAGGCCAAGCTTTCGGTTGGCTTCTTTCTGCAATTCTGTGAGATTGAAAAGTAAAGGAGATTGTTCCTTCACTGTTGTAATGGATACATCCTCGACAACAGCTCTTCCCTCTCGTTCTATGGATTTTTGGATTTGTTCTGCCTGCTTTTTTTCTTCCCATTGTAATAGTGAAAGACTGGTGAAGTCTATATATTCTTTTCTGTGACATAGCTGGATTTGAAAGTACTTTTGCTTGATGAAGTTTTGATTTTGTAGGAATCTTTGACAGATTATAGCAAGAGTTGGTGTTTGTACTCTGCCTAATGAATAAATATCTTGGTTTCCTGCGATGGTTAATGCCTGGGTAGCATTGATTCCTACCAGCCAGTCAGCTTCACTTCTTGCTTTTGCTGCTTCATATAAACCGTCAAACGCATCGCTGGGCTGAAGGTTTTTAAAACCGTCCTGTATTGCCTTTTCGGTAAGGGAACTGATCCAGAGCCTTTCAAAAGGTTTATTGCATTGTGTGTATTGATAGATATAACGAAATATCAACTCACCTTCCCTTCCTGAATCTGTAGCCACAATAATACTATCGCATTGATGGATGACTTGCTTTATAATATTGAGTTGTTGTAAAGCCAAATAATCAGGTTGATAGTCATTTGATTTCTTTATTTTTTGGGGAGTCAGAATAAAAGGTTTTGGAAAGATAGGCAAAGAAGCTTTATCAAAACCTCTTATACCATAATCTTCCAACATACCTAATGAGATTAAATGTCCAAATGTCCAGGTAACAAAATATCCGTTGCCGGATAAATAACCCTCTTTTTTTTCATGAGCGCCTAACAACTGGGCAATTTCCCTTGCGACACTCGGCTTTTCTGCGATGATTGCTTTCATACTTTGGTTTTAGATGTTTTTTACAGTTTACGGCCTCTTGATTTGCTGAGCTTTTTTTGCTGATCTTCCTTCTCTTTACTGACAGGCTGTTGTTGTTTAGTTTTCAAAGTCTCCTTGATATTTTTAGCTGTTTCACTCGTTTTTCCCTGCGAAATAACCGCTGTTTGAGTTTTATAATCTTCCAAAAACTTTGTTTTCTCTTTAAGTTTATTGGGATTGGTAAAAGAGAAATCAGTTTTGGACGTTTCTTTATTGAAGGTAATATACCCCTGATAGGCTTTACCTTTAGCATCTTCCAAACCATCAACATATATGGTTTGTCCATCTTTAAGCTTTTCATATTGTGAATCATCCAACTCTTTTCCTCTGAATACTCTTGGTGCTTCTTTATCCGTATGTTGACTTTTTTGTGGTGCTTGTTTATTGTTGAACAGAAATTCTACATACCGCTTATCTGCATTGAATTGTACTGTGGCGTCGAAAGACTCTCCTTTTTTAGAGATCATCCCTTCCAAATACAATGGTCTTCCTTCTAGTAACGTTTGCTTTTGATGTTCATTCAGTTTTATTCCTTTAATTTCATTTGGAACTTTCATATACTCTACTCGATATGCAACCAGCTCATTGGTTAAACGGTCACGGCTAATCACCGATGGGATAATTTCATCTGTTCTGGGATTAATCAAATCTACTACCCTACCCATATTCCCAGTTTCTTTAAGATTCTTCTTATCATCATCACTGAACTGATGCCCAAAGAATTTATTATTGAGGTTAGGTTCTTTCCGGATACCGTGCAGATGAACGGCAACCTGTCCAGTATCTCCTATTTGAAGAGATAATCGAACATCCATTTTACTGACGGCTGTTCCAAGATTAATAGTGATTGGAATTAAAGTATTGGTTTTATACCCCTTAAGCAAGGAATCCATAGCATTCATCTTTTCAAGTTTCTCCTGATTAAGTCCAAACTTTTCCATCATTTTCCAATCGATCTGTTCTGGCTGAAAACGAAATTCCTGATTTTCTGTTTTGTTGTCCATCATATTTTGATTTTTGTGATTGTTATTGTTTTTAGGTAAAACTTCGTAATCTTTCAACTTTTCTTTTTCTTCAGGAGATGCCTGATTAACATATTTTTGAAGATTTTTGGCAGTATTGACGACATCATATTCTGAAACCTTGAAAAAATTGAAATGTGAGGGGTTTTTAAGCTGTCTATAAAAATTAGAAAAGAATTTGAAAAATAGATCACTGTGTTTATCTACTTTAATTAGTTGGTCATTTTCCTTTTTATCCTCTGGAAGAAACTTTTGCAGATTGCCTTCTTTATCAATTCCTTTTACCATTTCAACCTCATTGGTATGAATATTCAAAACAAGCAATGTATCTGCTGATGGTTTGATTTCATTAGTTTCCCGAGAGTTTATTATTTCATCTTCCATATTATATTATTTTATTTAATGAGATGAAGGTATAAACTCAATATAAAATTCTTAAATATTGGAATAGTGATGAATTATTTGGCTGTTGATAGCTTTAGCTCAAGCTCTCTCTAATCAACTGATGAACGTCCGAAAGTTTATAATACAGCTTGCCACTTATTGTATAATAAGGTAGTTTTTTATTGGTCCTATACCTTTGCAATGATCTTGAACTTATTTTCAAGAGTTGCAAAACATCCTGAGTATCTAACAATTGCTCCCCATCAATTTCTATGAATTTAGACTGGTGGGATATAACTTGTTCTTTTAGAATATCAAATCTTTCCATAATTCTCTCCATCCAGGCTATAAATTCTATTCTCTCAATATTCATAACTGTAATTTTTGATGTTAAAATGCTTTGAACAGTTGATCAACTTTATTGAGGTAAAATTGAATAATGAACATCAAATAAAATCACTACCTTTTCGTAGTACCGATAAAGTTTTTATAAAATTGTATTTAGCATTTATATAATTAGGGTTATAGTTAGATGGAATATCTAGCTTTATTTAAATTCTTATGAAGAAGCAGAAAGTATGGAAAAGAGAAAGCAAAAAACTCGACATATAGCCGAGTTTTTTGTTTATTTTGATCTTGGTGATGTGATTGCTGGAAAGCTAAAAGAAAAAATCAGGAGCTCTGGTATAGAGCTACCTGATTCTATGAAGAAAAATTTACTTTTTAAAAATTTTCTCAGCTGTGGCAAAACCTTCCCCTTGCACCTTTACATAATATACACCTTTGGTAAGGCCTTGCAT
>JAEWOR010000016.1 GCA_023399595.1 Bacteroidota bacterium
GGGTTAGGTAAGGGGGTATAGGGGGTTGTGCAACGGGCTAAAGGCCGTTCCGAAAAGGGGGGTAGGGGCTTCCGAAGGGTCTCGAGCCCCTTGCAAAGAACCTAGAGGGACTTATACAAGGGGGTAAAGGGGGCTGTAATTGTAGGCATCTCCTTCAAAAGGGGGCTGTAATTGTAGGCATCTCCTTCAAAAGGGGGAGGTGATTGTAGGCATCTCCTTCAAAAGGAGATGCAAAATGTTTTACATTGTCGTGCAAAAAATTATTCAACAGCATAAATCCTCTCACACAAATACCAAAAAAATAAAATCGACAACAATAAATTAGTGGGAGAATGCATCGTTCTACAATCTAAAATCTTTACCTTTGCATATCAATTGATAAAGGAATGGAAGAAGAAAAGAAACCCCTCAATTTTATTGAACAAATTATAGAAGAAGATTTAGCTAACGGTTTGAAAAAAGATCAAATCCGTTTTCGTTTTCCTCCTGAACCCAACGGTTACCTGCATATTGGTCACACAAAAGCCATTTGCATCAACTTTGGTTTGGGCGAAAAATATGGTGCTCCTGTCAACCTTCGTTTCGACGATACCAACCCCGAAAAAGAAGAACAGGAATTCGTAGATTCTATAAAAAAAGATGTTGAGTGGCTAGGTTTTAAATGGGATAAAGAGTTGTATGCTTCGGATTATTTCCAACAACTTTACGATTGGGCTGTGCAAATGATTAAAGAAGGAAAAGCTTATGTAGATGAACAACCTTCGGAAGTAATTACAGAACAAAGAAAAAATCCTACGGAAGATGGTGTAGAATCGCCTTTCAGAAACCGTCCTATTGAAGAATCTCTTTCTTTATTCGAAAAGATGAAAAATGGAGAGTTTGAAAGTGGATCTATGTCGCTTCGTGCAAAAATAGACATGACTTCTCCTAACATGAACATGAGAGATCCTGTTATGTACAGAATTTTGAACAAACCTCACCATAGAACAGGAACTGCTTGGAAGATTTATCCAATGTACGACTGGGCGCATGGTGAATCCGACTATTTGGAGCAGGTTTCTCACTCGTTGTGTTCTTTGGAATTCGAAAACCACAGACCGCTTTATAATTGGTATTTAGAGCAAGTTCGTGATGAAAATAAAGTAGCTCCTAAGCAAAGAGAATTCGCAAGAATGAACGTTGCTTACATGATTACTTCTAAAAGAAAGCTTCAAAGATTGGTTGCAGAAGGTGTTGTTACGGGTTGGGATGACCCTAGAATGCCTACCGTTTCTGGTTTAAGAAGAAAAGGTTATACTGCTAAGGCAATCCGTAATTTTATTGATAGAGTGGGAGTTGCAAAAAGAGAAAACCTAATTGAAATTCAGTTGTTAGAATTCTTTGTGCGTGAAGATTTGAATAAAAAATCTAAGCGTGTGATGGTGGTTGTAGATCCTGTAAAATTGGTGATTGAAAACTATCCTGATGATCAAGAAGAATGGCTGGAAACAGAAAACAACCCTGAAGAAGAAAACGCTGGAACTCGTGAAGTGCCTTTCTCTAGAGAGATTTACATCGAAAGAGAAGACTTTAAAGAGGAAGCCAATAATAAATTTTTCCGTTTAAAATTAGGCGGCGAAGTTCGTTTGAAATCTGCATACATCATTAAAGCTGAGCGTGTAGAAAAAGATGAAAATGGTGAAATTACTACTATTTATGCTACTTATGACGAAAAATCAAAATCGGGAAGTGGTACTGAAGAAAGCTTGAGAAAAGTGAAAGGAACTTTACATTGGGTGTCCGCCAAACATGCGATGCCTGTGGAGGTGAGAAATTATAATCACCTATTTACTGTAGAGCAACCCGATGCTGAAAAAGATACCGACTTCTTAGAATTTGTAAACCCTGAATCTTTGGTAAAAGTAAATGGTTTTGCTGAGCCTGCATTAAAAGATGTTGAAGTTGGTGAACCTTTACAGTTCCAAAGGATTGGTTATTTTACCAAAGATCAAGACTCTAATAATGAGAAGTTGGTTTTTAACAGAACCGTTACCCTGAAAGATTCTTATAAACCAGAATAATCGTTTTTCGATTTTCTGTAATATATTATAAACAGGGCTTTTAAAGTCCTGTTTTTTTGGTTTAGGATAAAAGCTTTCAACGCAGAGTCGTAAAAGTTTTTGATTTTGAAATAAAAAGAAAGGTGCAAGGATTTTATTAGAATTTTAAATCAGAGGTTTTCTTTCCGCCTTATTTAGAAATGTTTAAGTGAAAAAAACTGCACCTTAGCGTTCAAAAACATAAAATTTAAAAAAGCATTTCGCATCAAAAAAATAAAAAAATGAAACTATTTAAAAACTATGCAGCTTCCTTTCAAGGGCTTTCGCAAGAAAGTTGGATGTTGGCATTGGTAATGCTTATCAACCGTTCTGGCTCTATGGTTTTACCATTTTTGGGCGTTTATATGACGGATTATTTGAAGTTTAGCATTAAAGATGCGGGTCTTGTCCTTAGTTTTTTCGGGATAGGTTCGCTTATTGGTTCTTGGCTGGGAGGTTGGATAACCGATAAAATAGGAGAATATAAAGTTCAGAGTTTCAGTTTATTTTTAAGTGTTCCACTCTTTTGCATGATTCCACTTTTTAAGTCAGAAGCTGGTTTAGCGATGATTATTTTGTTGCAAAGTATTGTGAGTGAGGCTTTCCGACCTGCTAACTCGGTGGCTATCACCAAATATGCAAAACAAGAAAACATCACCCGAGCTTTTTCTCTCAACAGAATGGCCGTGAATTTAGGATTTTCTATTGGTCCTGCTTTAGGAGGGATTTTATCTGCTATTTCTTATGAGTTTTTATTTTTCTGCAATGCAGGAGGAGCTTTATTGGCGGGATTAACTTACGTTTGGTTTTTCAGAAAGAGAAATAAACTGGCTTCTTTAAGAGCAAAAGTCAACAAGAAAAACGCAGAAATAACCACCGTGTCAGAGCGAAGTCCGTACAAGGATTATCAGTTTTTGGTGTACACATTTATCTGTTTATTGTTTTCCATTTGTTTCTTCCAATTGTTCAGTACGCTTACTATTTTTTATAAAGAAGAAGCCCATTTAAGTCAAGAAACAATAGGTTATATTTTGGGATATAGCGGTATTATTATTGTGTTTTTGGAGATGTTTTTAGTTCAAGTTTCCGAGAAATATTTTTCTTTGGCGAGCACCATGTTTTGGGGGACTTTAATGTGTGGAATCGCCTATACTATTTTAGGATTTAACCATTCTATTATTGTTTTATTATTGTCCATGACGTTTTTATCGGTGGGAGAAATTTGGGCGTTACCTTTTATGGCGACAATTACGGCGTTGCGATCTGGAGAAAACAATAAAGGAGCGTATATGGGACTCAATGGAATGGCTTTTTCAGCAGCATTTATTATAACGCCTTACTTAGGAACTTTATTTGTTGAGCATTTTGGTTTTACATCATTGTGGTTAACAACAGGAGTTATCATGACTATTGCGGCAGTTTCATTCTATTTTGTAATCCCTTGGATGTTGAAGAAGAATTAGTTATTGGTTGTTATTTTTTAGTTGTTGGTTTTTAGTTCTTAGCTCTTGATTCTTGACTCTTGGTTCTTGGTTCTTGATTCTTGGTTCTTGATTCTAAGTTATAAATTAATTTGGCCTAAAGTCTAAAGTCTAATCCACAATTTCTAACCTCTATTTTCCTATCTTTGTTGTATGACAGGTACAGCAGACAAAAGACTTTTTCTCATCGATGCGTATGCGATGATTTTTCGTGGTTATTATGCGTTAATTCGTAATCCGCGTCTTACTTCTAAAGGTTTAGATACTTCCGCAATTTTTGGTTTTACCAACTCATTAATAGAGCTTATCCGTAGAGAAAAACCTACCCATTTAGCCGTAGTTTTCGATGTGGGGAGAGCCAATATCCGTACCGATGATTATGCAGATTACAAAGCCAACAGAAGCGAAACTCCTGAAGCCATAAAAATTGCTGTTCCTTATATTCATCGTATTTTGGAAGCCATGCATATTCCTATTTTGGGGGTTGAAGGCTATGAAGCAGATGATGTTATTGGAACCTTGTCTTGCAAAGCAGAAAAAGAAGGCTATACCACTTTTATGGTAACTCCTGATAAAGATTTTGCTCAATTGGTGACGGATAAGGTGAAAATCTACAAACCCGCTTCAAAAGGTGGAGAGGTAGAAATTTTAGGGGTTGATGAAGTGAAAGCTAAGTATGAAATTCAAGATCCTAAACAGGTAATTGATTTCCTTGCAATGATGGGTGATGCCGTAGATAATATTCCTGGATTGGAAGGCGTAGGTGAAAAAACCGCCATGAAATTCCTGAAAGAATATGGTTCCATAGAAAATCTTTTAGCCAATACAGCCAATTTGAAAGGTAAGATGAAAGAAAAGGTGGAAGCCAGTGCCGAAAGGGGAATTCTATCTAAAAAATTGGCCACTATTATTTGCGATGTTCCTATTGAATTTCATCAAGAACACTACGATTTAGAAACTCCAGATTTCGAAAAAGTAAAAGAAGTTTTTGAGGAAATAGAATTTAGAAGGCTGTACGAGAATTTGTACCGAGCTTTTAGTTCTGATAACCAAGAACCAAATGTCAAGAACCAAGACGAACCACAACCAACAACTGAAAACTCGAAACCCGAAATCCGAAACTCACCTCACGGAACCCAACTCGATTTGTTCGCCAACTTTGAGGAATTGGATCATGCAACATCTTCAAAATCGACTATTGAATCTAATGACCATTTGTATCAATATGTAAATAATCCCAAAGCTCAGCGAATTTTGGTGGATAATTTACTCAAGCAAAAAGCAGTTTGTTTTGATACCGAAACCACTTCACTCAACGAGATGGAAGCCGAATTGGTGGGAATGAGTTTTTCATACAGAAAAGGTTTGTCTTATTATATTCCCGTTTCCGAAAATAAAGAGGAAGCCCAAGCAACATTGGAGATTTTTAAGCCATTTTTTGAGAAAGAAGAGGTGTTGAAAATTGCTCACAACTTAAAATTCGACTATAAAGTTTTAAAATGTCATGGCGTAGAAATTAAAGGTAATAGGTTCGATACCATGATTGCACATTATCTTTTGAATCCGGACGGAAGACACGGAATGGATTATCTTTCGGAAGTTTATCTCAATTATATTCCTGTTTCCATTGAAACTATTATTGGGAAAAAAGGCAAGAAACAGGGCAATTTCCGAGATGCCGATTTGGTAACGCAAACCAATTACGCTGCCGAAGATGCCGATGTAACCTATCAATTATACGAACTTTTTGCTCCTCAATTGAAGAAAGAAGGTTTGGAAGATTTGTTCTACAAAGTGGAAATGCCACTGATGGAAGTTTTAGCGAAAATGGAATTAGAAGGCGTTTCTTTGGATGAAAACTGGCTGAAAAAAGAATCTGTTGATTTAGAAAACGATTTAAAGGATTTAGAAACCAAAATTTTTGAACTTTCGGGTGAAGAATTTAATATGAATTCTCCTCGTCAATTAGGTGAAATTTTATTTGAAAAATTGAAACTCGATCCTAAAGCCAAGAAAACAAAAACGGGACAGTATGCTACTTCCGAAGATGTTTTGCAAAAATTGGTTTCTAAACACGATATCATTAAATATATTTTAGAATACAGAACTTATCAAAAATTAAAATCTACTTACGTTGACGCTTTGCCTTCTCAAATTGAGAAAACAGATAATAGAGTTCATACCAATTTCTCGCAAACTACGGCTGCAACAGGGCGTTTAGCTTCTGTAAATCCGAACTTGCAGAACATCCCCATCCGAACGGTAAGAGGACAACAAATTCGTGGTGCTTTTGTGGCGGGAGAAGGCAATAAAATAATTTCTGCCGATTATTCACAGATTGAACTGCGTTTAATTGCTGAAATTTCTGGGGAAGAAAACATGATTAAAGCTTTTCAAAATGGCGAAGATATTCACGCTTCTACGGCAGCAAAATTATTTAAAATTCCGATTGAAGAAGTTACCAAAACGCAGAGAAGTCAGGCTAAAACAGTGAACTTCGGGATTATTTACGGTCAAGGTGCTTTTGCATTGGCGGAACAAACTGGTTTGTCGAGAACGGAGGCCAAACAACTCATCGATTCTTATTACGCTACTTATCCTATCTTAAAGGAATTTATGGCGGAACAAGTTCAAAAAGCCCGTCAGTTGGGTTATGTAGAAACTGTTTTAGGTAGAAAACGTCATTTGAAAGATATTAATTCCAACAATTTTGTGGTTCGTGCGCATGCGGAAAGAAATGCTGTAAATGCACCAATTCAGGGGAGTGCAGCGGATATTATTAAGCTGGCAATGATAAAAATTGACAATCAATTAGACAGTCAGAATTTAGAAACCAAAATGCTTTTGCAGGTGCATGACGAATTGTTATTTGAAGCGCCAATTGCGGAGGTGGAAACCGCATCAAAACTCATTAAAACCGAAATGGAATCCGCTTTTGATACCAAAGTTCCTTTATTGGTGGAAGTTGGAGTAGGAAATAACTGGCTGGAAGCGCATTAATAAGGTGATTTGAGAATGTGGGTAGTTTAAGTTTTAATTTTTGGATCTACTAAAAGATCTTATAATAACAGAAAAAGTGCACAAAATACAACAACATACAGATAAAAATGGTTACAATTATTCTATCGTAACCAATGATGAAAATGGAGTAAGAATTTACAAATTAAAAAATGGACTGGAGATTTTTTTAGCCCAAAATTTTGATGCTCCAAGAATTCAAACTTATATTCCTGTAAGAACGGGAAGCAATAATGATCCTTCGGATAATACGGGATTGTCTCATTATTTAGAGCATATGATGTTCAAAGGAACATCAAAATTGGGAACTTTAGATTGGGAAAAAGAGAAAAATTTCCTTAATCAAATTGAAGATTTATACGAACAGCATAAAGCAGAACAAAACCCAGACAAAAAGAAAGAAATCTATAAAAAAATAGACGAGGTTTCTCAAGAGGCTAGCAAATTTGCTATTGCAAACGAATATGACAAGGCTATTTCTTCTTTGGGAACAACGGGAACAAATGCTCATACTTGGTTAGATGAAACGGTTTATAAAAATAATATTCCGAATAACGAGCTTGAAAAATGGCTTCAAATTGAAAAAGAACGCTTCTCTGAGCTTGTTTTAAGGCTTTTTCACACGGAATTGGAATCTGTTTACGAAGAATTTAATCGTGCTCAAGATAACGATGGACGTTTGGTGAACTATGCTTTAATGGAACTTCTTTTCCCGAAACATCCCAATGGACAACAAACCACTTTAGGAAAAGCGGAGCATCTTAAAAATCCTTCTATGAAGGCTATTTATAAGTATTTCGCAGATTTTTATGTTCCTAATAATTATGCATTGGTCTTGGTTGGGGATTTAGATTTTGAAGAAACAGTTTTGCTTATTGATCAATATTTTGGAAAATTCCAGTTTAAAGAACTTGCTCCAAAAACTCCAGTTATTGAGGAACCTCCAACTCAAATTGTAAAAAAAGTAGTTAAAAGTCCAACTATTGCAAGAGTTCAGTTGGCTTGGCGTACAGATTCTTATGGTTCTAGAGAAAGTATGTTAGCGGATATTGTTGCCAATATTTTGAGCAATAGAGGAGAGGCTGGACTGATGGATTTAAACATCAATCAAACTCAAAGAGCACTTTACTCCAACGCTTTTTCTGTGGGTTTTAGAGAGTATGGTTATTTCTCTTCTGTAATTGTTCCGAAAGAAAATCAAACTTTAGATGAAGGAGTTGAGATGGTTTTAGAACAAATTGATCTGGTTAAAAAAGGTGATTTTCCAGATTGGTTAATTGAAGCTGTTGTGAATGATTTTAAAATTCAAAGGTTAAAAGCTTTGGAAACAGCAGACGGATTGGCGACAAATCTTTATGATGTGTACATTAAAAAAAGAACTTGGGATGAGGAGTTGAATGAAATGGATGAGTATGCTAAAGTGACCAAACAAGAAGTGATGGATTTTGCTCAAAACTTCTTTAAAGACAATTATGTTGCGGTGTACAAAGAAAAGGGTGCTAATGAAAATTTAATACGAGTAGAAAACCCAGGAATTACTCCTATTCAACTGAATAGAGATGTGCAATCTGAGTATTTAACGGCGTTCATGAATCAGGAAGGTGTTTCTGAAATTCAACCAGAATTTATTGATTATTCTCAGGCTATAGAAACTCAAAACTTAAAAGATAAAAAAATAAGTTTTGTAAAAAATAAATACAATGATCTCGCTCAAGTGCATTATATTTTCCCTTTTGGAGGAGATAACGATAAAGAATTGGCGCTTTCTACGCAAGTTTTACAGTATTTAGGAACTTCTAAATATTCCCCTGAAGAGTTGAGACAAGAGTTTTTTAAAATTGGAATTTCTAATGATTTTAAAACTTCTCAAGATCAATTATTGATTTCTCTTACTGGTTTAGAAGAAAATATTGAAAAAGGAATTGCTTTGCTACAACATTGGCTGGAAGACGTTCAACCCAATCATGAAGCTTACGAAAACTTCGTTCAAACCATTCTAGAAAGTCGTGATGCTGGTAAAAAAGATAAAACCAGAATTATGAATATGCTTACTTATTATGCTAAATATGGGGCAGTTTCAAGATATACGGATGTTATTTCTAAAAAGCGTTTGGAAGAGATTAATGTGGAAGAACTGATGCTTAAAATGAAAAACTTATTTCATTTTAATTATCAAATTTTCTTTTACGGAAAAGACTTTAAAAATTTCTCAAACTATATAAATAAGTTTATTACTGAAGCAAAAGATAAACCTTCAGAACCAAAAAAATACCCTGAACCCGATACAGGGGGTAAAGTTTTTTTCACTTCTTATGATATGGTGCAAGTGGAAATGAGCAAAGTAGGAAAGGGAAAAAATGTAAATATTGCCGATTTTGGAAAGATAAATGTTTTTAATGAATATTTTGGGAGAGGTTTGTCATCCATCGTTTTCCAGGAAATGAGAGAAGCAAAATCTTTAGCGTATTCTACGTATGTTTCTTACCAAGCGAATGTTGAACTTCAGCATCCCGATTATGTGCAGACTTATATTGGTACGCAACCCGATAAATTGAATATCGCTGTAGAAACTTTGACAGATTTAATGAAAAATTTGCCGCAAATCCCATTGCAATTTGAAAATGCAAAGAATATGGTTCTTAAACAAATTGCGAGTACCAGAATTACAAGAACCAACATTTTTTTCAATACTTTAAAACTGGAAAAACTTGGGATTAACTATGATTATAGAAAAGATATTTATCAGGAAATCCAGAATTTAAAACTGAAAGACTTGGTAGAATTTTATAACTCGAATGTACAACCATTACACTACAATACAGCAATTATTGGAAAAAAAGAAAATTTAGATTTAGCAGCAGTTTCTAAAATGGGAACGCTAAAAGAATTAGAATTAGAGGAGATTTTTGGGTATTAATTTTAATAAATAAATTGTAGGAATTCGCCTCGAGGCGAATTCCTACAGTAATAAAAGCAGATTCAAAACCTAGAGTGGTTGGGAATCTTTATAATCTATTAAATATTATCCTCATCATTATCCCAATTTTTAACATTGTTTTTTATATAATTTTTAATGGTACAATATTCATGTTGATCTCTAATTATTCTGTCATGATATCTTTTTTGCCATTCAAAAAAACCAAAATTATTTTCATTAGACCATCTTTTTAATTTCCCTTTAAAATGATTAATAAAAGAAGGGATGGATTTTGATACTAAAGGATATAAACCATTTTTTGGATTAGAAGGCTCGTATTCTTTATTATGGAGAGTAATTAATAAATGAATATGGTTGGGCATTATGGTGTATTCATTAATCATTAAATGTTCTAGTTTTTTGTTAGCATTGTCGATTAAACTTTGAGCCTCTACAGCTATTTCAGTAAGATACATTGTTGAATTTGAAATTTCTCCAAAATGGTGAATTCTATCTTTTGTGCAAATAGTTATGAAATATGAATTATTTGAAGAATAGTCAAATTCAGGTAATCTATATTGTTTATGGATTTTAAATTTCATCTTTGTTTTTTATAAAGATATAAATTGTTATTATAAATGAATTTTATTAATTTCTCAAAAAATAAGGAATGTTTTGCGGAAAACTGTAGGAACGCGCCTCAAGGTGTGTTCATTTTTGTAAAATGTATAGGAAAAATGTAAGAAAATTATTGGAGAATTGTAGGAACGCGCCTTAAAGGCGCGTTCCTACGTTGAAGAATTCAAAAGATTATAAAAAAAGGGATACGCCTCAAGGCGTATCCCTACAAATTATTTATTTTCAATAAAATGAACTATTTAACGATTTTCATTTCGTCAATTAACCATTTAGAATTGGCATACTTGTCAATAATGAAAAGTATATATTTGGTATCCACCATAATATTTCTACTAAAACGAGGGTCAAAATTAATATCACTCATCGTTCCTTCCCATTGTCTATCGAAGTTAAGCCCAATAAGGTTTCCGTTGGCATCTAAAACTGGACTTCCAGAATTTCCTCCTGTAGTATGATTGGTTGCCGTAAAATTTACAGGAATATCTCCCGTTTTATCTTTATAAATTCCATAATCTTTATTGTTGTAAAGATCAATTAACTTTCTTGGAACATCAAATTCATAATCTCTTGGAATATATTTTTCCATTACACCACTCAAGTGAGTTTGGTATCCATAATAAACACCATCTCTTGGGTTTGAACCTTTCACTTGACCATAAGAAACTCTTAAAGTAGAATTGGCATCAGGGAAGAATTTTTTGTCTTTATCAGTTTCCATTAACTGAGCCATATATATTTTTTGAGCTTCGTCAATTTGTTTTTGAAGATTTATATATTGGGTTGAAGTTGTTGAGGCATAAGTTTGCTTTAACTGATTTGCAAATTGATAAATTGGATCTTTTTCTAATTTTTTAATAAGTCCAGAAGGGTCAGAAAAAACTTTATCCATTTCTGCCGGTAAATTGCCTCCATTTACTGAGGAATTTCCTAGAAGAATAGATTTTTTCATCCAAGATTCTACAGTGCTTAAATTTTTATTAGCATCGCTATAATCTTGTTTAAAGTTTGCTGGTAAAAATGTTTGAGGTGTTTTTTCAGCATATAAAGCCATAAGTTTTGCCATCACCTTTGCATCCAACTCGCTGCTGTAATCTTTATAGAAAGATTGCAATCTGTTTTTTAAACTAGTCAAAGATTTGTCATCTATTTTACCATCTTTTACAGCATTGGTGTAATTTATGAATAGATTGGCTAAATAAATAGTCTCCGCATTTCTTGTAACCTCGCTATAATAAGCATTGTTTAAAGCATAAGGAGATTGCTCTTTGTAAAGGGTTTCTAAATTATTAAGAGTAGTTTTTAATCCACTGTTTTTATTGATTAAAGTTTCCTCATATTGATGTCTCTTTTGTACAGCATTGGATTTTTTTAAACCTTCAACTTCACCAATCCATTTTTTCCAAGCGTTTGCAATAGTGGCATATTTAGATGAGTATTTCAGCTTTGTAGCAGGATCCGTTCTCATCTTTTCATCCAAAGTTTTCAAAGTAACATCACGAACGGCAATTCTCGCAGGATTTAGTTCGGTCATTATTTTTTCAATAGCGATAGAGGGTAGATATTCTGTTGTTCTTCCAGGGAAACCAAATACAAATGTAAAATCGTTCTCGGTTTTATCTTTTAAAGAAATTGGTAAGAAATGTTTTGGTTTGTAAGGTACATTGTCTTTAGAATATTCTGCAGGTCTGTTGTTTTTATCCGCATAAATTCTAAACATAGCGAAATCTCCAGTATGTCTTGGCCAAACCCAGTTGTCGGTATCGCTACCAAATTTACCAATACTTTGTGGTGGAGCTCCTACAAGACGAATATCTTTATAAGTTTCTATTACATAAGCATAGTATTTATTACCATAATACATAGGCTTAATAACAATTTTCTGATAGTCTTCTATTTTTTGAGCTCTTTTATAATCCTCAAGATTTCTATTGATGGTTTGTGTAAGTTCTTCACCTGTTAATCTTTCTGCACCATAGAATGCTTTTGCCGTAATATCTTGAATGTCTACTATAAAATCTACTGTAACACCAGGGTTAGGAAGTTCATCGTTCATATTTCCAGCCCAGAAACCGTTTGTAAGAAGATCATTTTGAACGGTAGAATGAGATTGGATATTGTCGTATCCACAGTGATGATTGGTTAGTAATAAACCTTTAGGCGAAATAACTTCTGCGGTACAACCCCCATCAAACTGCACAACAGCATCTTTAATACTTGGTTTTTGTGTGTTGAAAATATCTTTTGCAGAAATCTTCATTCCCAAATCCTTCATCTCTTTTTCATTGAGCTCAGTAGGAATCCACATTCCTCCATTTTGCTGAGCAAAAACCATTACCGCCGGCAGTAAAAACGCCGATAAAATAATTTTTTTCGTCATAATCAAAAATTTTTTCGAATTTACAAAGAAAAAATGAGGGAGGCTCTATTAAGTTAACATAACATATCCTATTTTATGATTTTTAATAGATGATACATTCCATTTAATGGATGATGTTTTTTAGAAGAAGAACTAAGGTTTTGTTTATTTTGTTGTTAGAAAATGTATCTTTGTTCGGTCAGAATTTGGAAGAATGTCTTTATATCAAACTATTGCAGAACTACTTCAATTTATACTTCCGAAATTTTATAAGGAAAGGTATTTTAAAAAAAATGAAAAATTAACCACTAAAAATTTTTCTGAATTAGGTCTCGAACCAGAAATTTTATGGGTTAAAAATTACCTTTCTCAAGATAGTGTAATGATGGATGTTGGAGCCAATACTGGAAGTTTTATTTATCAATTAGAAACAAAATTGTCTCCTCAAAATATTTTCGCTTTTGAACCTAATAAGAAGCTTTTTAGAAGATTAAAAAGAATTTTTAGCAACGTGAATATTTTCCCTATTGCTCTTTCTGATTCCAATGGAGAAGCTAAATTTAAAGTTCCAATTATTAAAGGAAAAAGAAGAACTTCCAGAGGAACTTTGAATACCGATTTCAAAGAAGTGGACGAAGAGGGAGTTTATACTGAAAAAGTGCAAGTTCAGCGATTGGATGAATGGATGCAAACACAAAATTTCTCCAGAATTGACTTTATAAAAATTGATGTTGAAGGTAATGAAATGAAAACTTTAAGAGGAGCTACAGAAACCATCCAGAAATTTATGCCTACTTTAATGGTAGAAATGGAGCAACGTCATCACATGGAAAATATTTGGAAATTTATTCTTGAAATTGAAAGCTGGGGTTTTACAGGAAATTATTTGAACCGACAATATTTTAAGTTGGAAAAAATTTCAGAGAAAATCCTTTCCGAGAATTCTCTAGATGAAAAAAATAAAATGAACTACATTAATAATATCATCTTTATACCGAAAAATTAATCATGAGTGTAGTTGCTAGACAAGGTTTTAAATATACCCTTATTGGTTACTTGGGTTTTGCCATTGGGATGGTTTCTGCTATTTTTATTTTCCCAAATGATTTTGAATTTTACGGTAAGTTGAGGTTTATTTTGCCATTGGCGGAACAGTTGGTTCCCTTTGTGGTATTAGGAATTTCCTATTCTAATGTGAAGTTTTTTGCACAAGTTGAAAAAGAAGGAAAGCAAAATAATATGCTGAGTTTGTCTTTAGCATTTGTTCTTTTTAATTTTTTAATTTTTAGTTTCATCTTTTTTATTATTCCTTATTTCTTTCCAGATTTTACAAAATCCGAAACTTGGAAAAGCAAAGGAATTATTCTTCCTCTTACCCTTATTCTGTCTTTTTGCGCTATTTTTAATAAATATACCTCCAACTTTAAAAGAATTGCTGTAGCTAATGTTTTCGATAATATTATGCCTAAAATAGCTAATCTTGGAGCTTTTTGTTTGTTGTTTTATTTCTCACTTTCAGAGAAGTTTGCATTGGCTTTCTTTTTTGGGATTTTCTTTTTTATTCTATTGGGGTATATTTTTTATACCAATTCTTTACAGAAAATTGAACCCGATTTTAGTACAGATTATTTTAAAAAAGATGATTTGTACAAGGAATTTTTCAGTTATAGTTTTTTTGGATTTTTAGGAACTTTTGGAAGCTATTTGTCCATTAACAGCATTATGATTGGTGAGTATTTCGGTATGGAGGAAAATGGTATTTATTCCACTTTGTATGCTCTTATTTCGCTTATTTCTATTCCTCAATTAGGACTTTTTAATATTTCTGCACCTATCATCAATAAAACTTTAATGGAAGATGATATGGAAGAATTGGATAGGTTTCATAAAAAAACCTCTCTTTCGCTGTATTTTTTAGGCGCCGTTTTGTTCTCTTGTATAATGGTGGGATTCCCTTATTTAACGCATTTTATAAAGAACGGAGTTTTGCTAAGAGAATATGAACCTGTTGTTTGGATTTGGGGTTCTGCGGTTCTTATAGATTTGGCTACGGGTTTCAATGGGAATATTATTTCTATGTCAAAATATTACCGTTTTAATATTATTGTAATGCTTGTCTTGGCTATTTGTACAGTATTTTTGAATCTTTATTTCATTAAAAATACAGATTTCGGATTGGTTGGAATTGCGCTTTCTACGGCTATTTCGCTTATTATTTTTAACCTTATAAAAATTACGTTCAACTATATTAAATTTGGAGTTTCACCATTAAGTATCGAGATGATTTTTGTTTCCATTATTTGTACTTTGGCGATAACTGTAGCTATTGTTCTTCCTAATTTTGAGAGCAGTTTTCTGAATTTAATTTATAAACCATCTGTAGTTTTGTTCCTTATTTTTATCGGAAATTACTTCACGAAAATTTTTCCTATTGAAAATTATATCAATAAAGATTTCTTGAAGAGTATTTTTAAATTTAAATAGTAGGAACACGCCTCAAGGCGTGTTCCTACTATTTAAATTATCATGATTTCTTAAAATTTCATCCAATCATCACCAATAAAACCCTTTCAATCTCGTTGTTGATTTTCTCTTTGTTGAAGTTTTCTTGAAAATTAAATTGGAAGTTTTTAAGATTAGAAAACTGTTTGAAAACATCTTTTTCTTCCTCGAAAATAAAAGGATAATTGTTTTTGTAGTGAGTAGGAAAGATGGCGGGTTTTCCATATTTTATGGCATCGCCAAGGTTTCCCGTCATTTTGGTTTCCCCATAAATTTCTTCCTGACTGAGAAATTCTGTTTTCGGTTGAATTGGGCACCATAAAACATCAGCTTTTAGCATGCATTCCTCAAAAATAGTGGAGGAAACCTTTTCTTTAAAAAATTCAATACTAATGTTTTTTGGAAGATTATTTTTTAAATCTTTTAATTCTTGAAGTTCTGTTCCAGAAGCTTTTCCAAGGAATATAAAATGGAATTGCTGTTGAGATTTAGAATTTTTGATGAAAGAAAATAGATGCTGATAATCTCTTCTTTTTTGGGAAACAGTTCCAGGAATTACAATAATAGTGAGGTCGGATTTTTCTGGTTGCGAAAATTCATTGATAAAAACAGGAAGGTAAAATGCTCTTTTTTCTTTTTTTCTTTCTGTTAAAAGATAATTTTGAGTTTTTTCAAAGATTTTCTCATCTAAAAGTAAAAGATATTGAGACTTTTGATAAACTTTAGATGCGGAATATAAACCTTCTTTCCATAATAATTTTAAACGATAAATAAAATCTTTGATAAAAAGACTATTTATGATTTTCCCTTTAGAAATCGTTGAAAAATTGGTGTTATGAATAATGACAGCCGTTCTAAATTTTTCTGTAATTTCTAAAAACGTAGAAAAATAACGATGAACCGTTCCTAAGATGATTAAATCATATTTTTCTAACTGCAGAAGTTGTACAATGTTTTTTTCTGTACAAATATGAATGTTGTTGTCGTTACCAATAATGCTGGCGATTTTTTGAGAAACATAAAAATCTACAGTAAAATTGGTGGAATCTTGTAAACAATCTTTAAAGTTCAACAAAATTTCGGCGTGAGTATCCAGTTCTATGTAAGCAATTTTCTTCACTGTTTACTTTTTCTTAAGCATTTCGTTCCATCTTAAATTTCTGATAAATTGTATTTCCTCTTCGGAAATTTGTCTATTTCCTTTTTGTTGTAAAAAAGTTTTCATGGTGGTGAAAAACTCAAAAAAAGATTTGTTTTTAAAAGAAGATTTTGCTGAAGATATGGCTGCTAAAGGCAGATTTAAACCAATATTGTAAAAATATTCACCTAGCTTTTCCGCTTTTTGTTTTTTGTATTTGTACGCAGTAGGACGCAGGTGTTTTACCCATGAATTTTTAATGGTAATTACTTCCCAATGGTGCATTTTGGCCAGCATTACATCAATATTATCCCAACCTAAAGTGGGGCGCAATCCGTTAATATCCTTAAAACACTCTTTTCTATAAGATTTTATAGGTCCGCGAACGTGGTTGGTAGAAGAAATGTTTTCAAATTGCCATTGGTGTTTTTCGTCTTTAAAATTAAAGGCTGAAGAATAATCTAAAACATTTTTTTTAATCTTCACCAAACCAGAAACCATTCCTGCTTTAGGATTTTTTTTATAGACTTCATTTACTTTCTCTAAATAATTTTCAGGGAAAATAATGTCCGAATCATATTTACAAACCACCTCAAAATCATCTAAATTTTGAGTTTTTAAACCCGCATTAAAAGCATTGACCACTTTTGAACCAGGAGCGTGATTAGATTTTTCTAGAGTGATGAAAGAAAAACGATGGTCTTTTTGTTCAAATTCCTGAATAATAGATGGCGTTTTGTCTGTAGAACCATCATTCACCACTACAATTTTATAATTTGTAAAACTTTGATTTCTTAAAGATTCCAAACAATAAAAAAGATGATCTTCTTCATTATGAGTGGGAATGATGATTAAAAATTTCATTGTAAAAAACCTTAATTATTTATTATGAGGAGTTAACATGTTTTTAGGATCTAGAATTTCATCTAATTTTTCTTGAGACAAAATACCTTTCTCCAATACTAAATTATAAACGCTTTTTCCAGTTTCCAAAGCTTCTTTAGCAATTTCAGTAGAATGTTTATAACCAATGTATGGGTTTAAAGCGGTTACAATACCAATGCTGTGTTTCACCATGTTTAGGCAAGTTTCTTTATTGGCTGTAATTTCCACAATACATTTATCTCTTAAGGTATCTATAGCATTACACAGGAAATTAATATTTTCCATTATGGCATGAGAAAGTACAGGTTCCATTACGTTCAATTGCAGTTGTCCAGCTTCCGCAGCAAAAGTTACTGTTAAATCGTTTCCGATAACTTTATAGCAAACTTGGTTTACAACTTCAGGAATTACAGGATTTACTTTTCCTGGCATAATGGATGATCCAGGTTGCATTGGCGGTAAATTAATTTCGGATAAACCAGCTCTTGGGCCGGAAGATAACAATCTAAGATCATTACAAGTTTTAGATAATTTTACGGCTAAACGCTTCATTGCAGAAGAGTAAATTACATAAGAACCCGTATCTGGAGTTGCTTCCACTAAATTTGGTGCTGAAATAATAGGGTATCCAGTAATTTCTGCAAGATTTTTAGCGCATAATTCAGCGTATCCAAGAGGAGCGTTAATTCCTGTTCCAATTGCAGTTGCACCCATATTAATCTCTACAAAAAGACTGGCGTTGTTGTTCAGTTTCGAGATGTCTTCTTCTAAGTTTGTAGCAAAAGCTTCAAATTCTTGTCCTAAAGTCATAGGAACAGCATCTTGAAGTTGAGTTCTTCCCATTTTGATAACATCGCTGAATTCTTTTCCTTTTTTTCTGAAAGCTTCAACAATACTTTCTACTTTTTCTACCAATCTTGCATTCATTTGTAGAAGTCCTATTTTAAGGGCCGTTGGATAAGCATCGTTGGTAGATTGGGATAAATTAATGTGGTCATTTGGAGAACAAAACTCATATTGACCTTTATTTTTACCCATTTTTTCAAGAACTCTATTGGCGATGACTTCATTGGCGTTCATATTTACCGAAGTTCCAGCACCACCTTGAATCATATCTACAGGGAATTGCTCATGAAGTTGTCCGGCAGCAATTTCATCACATGTTTCAGCGATTAATAAATATAAATTTTCTTCCAATAAACCTAATTCGAAATTAGTTTTGGCAGCAGCTTTTTTTACAAATGCTAAACCTCGGATAAATTCAGGGTATGAAGACAAAAACTGTCCTGAAATCTTAAAATTATCAATAGCTCTTTGAGTTTGTACTCCGTAATATGCGTTAATAGGAACTTGTAATTCTCCGAGTAAATCACTCTCCTTTCTAAAGTTTTCCATATGTATTATCTTAACTGTTGTTGATAGAATGTTGTAAAATTATAAGACGCACCTTCAGTGAAACAAAGATGCGCCTCAAAATTATTAATTTAAGAATTATTTTGTAGGGTATTTTTGTATTAAAGCTTGTAAAATAGCCCAAGTTTCTATATCAAGAATACCATCATGGTTTTGTGGTCTGAAATGATATTGGAAAGCTTCTAATGTTTTTTTGGTAGCATCATCCCATTTTCCGCTAGAATCCATTCCGTATCCAAATTTTTGTAGACTCAATTGAACATTAAAAATAAAAGAGGCATCATTCATTTTAACAGCAAAATCTCCTGCAAGGTTGGCTTGGTCCATAAACATTTGTTTTGCGGCGTCATCATACCACATTCCGATTTGGTATTCGTCATACAATTTTTTCCAAGGGAAAAGTGGCCCTGGATCTTGCTTTCTTGTTGGTGCAATATCAGAATGAGCCAAAACATTAGTGGCAGGAATATTATAACGGGTTACAATATCTTTAGCTAAAGCAGCTACTTTTCTTACTTGTGCATCATTAAAAGGTTCAAAAACTCTTTTACCTATTGAATCTGTTTTATACCCTGGATTAACGATTTCAATACCAATAGAAGTGTCGTTAAGGTTTTTGTCGCCTCTCCAGGCGCTTATTCCTGCATGATAAGCTCTTTTGTTCTCATCTACCAATTGGTAAATGTCATTATCTCCTAAATTATTAACCAGATAATGTGAACTTACAGCTTGTTGAGTAAGAACAGTAATAGATTTGTCATCTGGTAATGCAGTATAATGTAGTATTAAATATTTTACTCTAAAGTTTTGAGCTACAGCTGGGAAATAATTTTTATTGATTTTATAGCCTAAAGGTTTTGCAGAAACTATAGATCCATAACTTATAGTATTATCATTTTTGGTGATGTCACTAATATTAGTAGTGAAAAAATCCACCCCATTCATTGAGGAAATATGAGGTTTTACTGGAGTTGTAGGAGTTGTAGCTGGAGCTATATTTGTTTTAGCGGTAGTTGTTTTTGGCTTATAGGTAGATTTTGTGATTTTTTTTTGAGTGGTACAAGAAAAAGTAAATAATCCCAAACCTATGATATATAATACCTTACTCATTTTGTTGTTTTTTTAATGTTTAATATTCTTCAAATTTAAGAAAAAAAATATCGAAAATAATTTGGTTAGTTATAAAAACTGTTCTATATTTGCACTCGCAATAAGGGAACGACGATCTTTCAAAAATATTGCAAGGAGGGTTGCCGGAGTGGTTAACGGAGCAGTTTGCTAAACTGTCGACTTTCGAGTCGCATGAGTTCGAATCTCATACCCTCCGCAAATAAAATTCGGGGCGTAGCGTAGTCCGGTCATCGCGCCTGGTTTGGGACCAGGAGGTCGCAGGTTCGAATCCTGCCGCCCCGACCAAAGTTATCGTACTTTTAAAAACGATATGGGTGCGTAGCTCAGCTGGATAGAGCATCTGCCTTCTAAGCAGACGGTCAAAGGTTCGAATCCTTTCGCGCTCACAGAAGACTTTACAACTTTGTAAAGTCTTTTTTTTATAAACTAGCATTCAGGAAATTATTTAAAGGTTGAATACTCTTATAGATTTGCGAGAATTGTTGAATCGCATTTTTATTCAAAATCTCCTCATCAGATATAGGATGAGTGACGATAAAATGTTTCAATTTTAAATATTCAGCCATCGGATTATCTTTCTCAAAACCTTGTGGAATTTTTTGAAGTTTATCTTCAACACTTAATCCTCGAAAATTATTTCTAAAGTCTTTATGATCTAAAATTTTCTTGAATTCATCTCCATTTACAGAGATTTCTTTTCGTATTTCTTTTAATGTTGAGCTATCAGGCATGTATAAACCTCCTGCTAAAAAAGATTTCCCGGGTTCTATATGCAGATAATAGCCTGCTTTCTGACTTCCTTTTCCTATGCCTAAACTCGCACCAAAGTTGGTTTTGTATGGGCTTTTATCTTTAGAAAATCTCGTGTCACGATAAATTCTAAACAAAGATTTTTTAGCATCTATTTTCAAAACGTCTTCATCGAATTGTCCAATTCCCTGGATGAGTTTTTCAACAAAATCTAAAACATTATTTTGAGCATTGATATATAAACTCTTATTCTCATTAAACCAATCTCGGTTATTGTTTTTAGTTAAATTAGCTAAAAATAAAAGTGTGGAATTTTCAATTGTAACTGTCATTTGGTTATTTTTTTTATGAAATTGTAAAGTAATGATAATCAAAATTAATAATTAGTTATGAATATTCCTTGTTTTCTATTGGGGGTTAGACATTAATAAAAATTTAATAAAAACTTATAATTTTTATCAAAAATAAAAAACGTATCTTTGCCCCGAATTAAGACGATCATTTACATGAATTTATTTACGGAGTCCAATCTAAGCCCAGAAATTCTCAAGGCGATTGGCGAACTCGGCTATGAACAGCCGACAGAAATCCAGAAACAGACCATTCCTTTTATCCAATCGGATATTCGCGATCTCATCGCACTTGCGGCAACAGGAACAGGCAAAACAGCAGCATTTTCGCTGCCTATTCTGGATATGATAGACGACGCAAGTCGTAAAATCCAGTTATTAGTGCTTTGCCCTACTCGTGAACTTTGCCTTCAGATTACCAAAGACATTAAAAACTATACAAAATACCTTTCTCATCTTAAAACAACAGCGGTTTACGGAGGAAGTAGCATTATGGATCAAATACGTTCCTTAAAAGAGAAACCACAAATTATTGTGGGAACTCCAGGACGTGTTATCGATCTTATCAACAGGAAAGCATTGGATTTTTCTGCTATCCATTGGATGGTATTAGATGAAGCTGATGAAATGCTTTCTATGGGTTTCAAAGATGATTTGGAAACTATTTTAAGCGAAACTCCAGAAACCAAGCAAACTTTCCTTTTCTCTGCAACGATGAGCAAAGAAGTGGAACGTATTTCTAAAAATTATTTGACGAATCCTCACAGAATTTCTGTAGGTTCTATAAATGAAGTAAAGAAAAATATTGCTCACGAGTATTATGTAGTTGGATACAGACAGAAAAAAGAAGCTTTAAAGCGATTAATCGATGCGAATCCAAATCAATATTCCATTATTTTCTGTAGAACAAGAATGGAAACTCAGGAAGTTGCAGATTTCTTAATGCAAAATGGTTATGCAGCGGATGCGCTTCATGGTGATTTATCTCAAGCTCAGCGTGATACAGTAATGAAGAAATTTCGTTTGAAAAACATTGACATCTTGGTGGCGACAGACGTTGCAGCAAGAGGTTTGGATGTGGATTCTTTAACGCACGTTATCCATTTCTCTTTACCAGATGACCCAGAAGTTTTTGTACACAGGAGTGGTAGAACTGGGCGTGCTGGGAAAGATGGTATCTCAATGGCTTTAATTAAGCCAGATGAAGCTAGAAAATTAAAGCAAATTAAATTTTCTACTAAAATTGAGATTAATGAAAAGAAAATTCCAACTGGAAGTGAGATTATTAAAGCTCAAGTAGGTGGTGTTTTTGAAAAATTATTAACAGAACATGAAACTTTAATCGAGTTTGATGATAAGTTAATCCCAGATTTATCTGCCTTTACCAAAGAAGAATTGGTACATCAGTTGTTGCAATTTCAGTTGAGAGATATGGTGCTTTATTATAAAGATAAAAATGACCTTGCAGATCAAAGACTAAGCAATGATGATAGAGGAGACGGTAGAAGAGGAGATAGAAGAGAAAAAGATAGAGGAGGAAGACGCGATAGAGATAGAGGAGAAAGGAGTGATAGAGGAGAAAGAGGAGGAAAACCAAGAAAGAAAAAAGAAAATATGGTTCGTTTCTTCTTTAATTTAGGTAAGAAAGACAATTTGAAGAAAGTGGATATGCTAGAAATTATTAATAAAGCTACAGCGAAAGCAAAAAGACGTGCTGATATTGGTGATATTGAAATTCTAGAAAAATTCTCATTCTTTGAAGTAGAAAAAGACTTTAAAAACGAATTGTTAGGAAATATTTCTAACATGAAGTTTAAAGGAAAAGAAATGAGAGCCGAAGTTGCTAATTAATTTAGCAAGGTATGCATAATATAAACCGCCTAATTTAGGTGGTTTTTTTTGTTTTTAGTGTTACGGGATTGTTAACATAAAATTAATATTAAAATTGAATCTCGAAAACTCAAAATACGGATATTTGCACAAAATTTCAAAACAATAATAAAATGGGAATTGGTAATATTTTTAAGGCCTTCCAACCAAAAGACAAAGTATTCTTTGTATTATTCAACAAAGTAGCAGAGAATCTTGTAGAGATGTCTAAATTTTTTCAAAATGGTATCGAGGAGTTTGATCCTAATGATGAGTCTTTTTTGCAAAAAATTAGCGATTTTGAACATAAAAATGATGACTATACCCACCAAATTTTCGTGGAATTAGGTCAAAACTTCATTACACCTTTCGATAGAGAAGATATTTCTCAGTTAGCGAGTGGTTTAGATGATATTGCAGATTATATGTATGCTTCTGCAAAATATTTATTCTTGTACAAAACTCCAGATACTAAAGAATATTCAGAGTTTTCAACACTTATTTATAAGGCTTGTTTAGAAATTCAAGAAGCTATTAAAAACTTAGATGGTTTTAAAAATCCTGCAGCAGTAAAAGAATCTTGTATCAAGATTAACTCTATTGAAAACATTGCAGATGATGTTTTAAGTAAGGCTTTGATGAACTTGTTCGAAACTAATGATCCTATTAGAATTATTAAAGTAAATACAGTTTTAAATTACTTGGAAGAAGTAACAGATAAAGCGGAGGATGTTGCCAATATTATGGAAAACATCGTAATGAAATACGCATAATTCTTCATCAAAATTATTTAAAATGGATTTGCCAATACTCTTAATTGTAATTATACTCTTAGCACTAGTTTTTGATTACATCAATGGTTTTCATGATGCTGCAAACTCAATTGCAACCATTGTTTCTACTAAAGTTTTATCTCCTTTCCAAGCGGTTCTTTGGGCTGCAGTTTGGAATTTTGCGGCTTTCTTTTTAGCAGCTTACGTTCTTCCAGGAGGTTTTAAAATTGGAAACACCATTGCGAAAACAGTTAATGAAAACTTTATTACCTTAGAAGTGATCTTCTCAGGACTTATAGCAGCCATCGTTTGGAATTTATTTACTTGGTGGTTCGGGATTCCTTCCTCTTCATCACACACCCTTATTGGTGGTTTCTTAGGAGCAGCTCTTACACATGCTTTTGTGTTAGATTATCAACATGTTGTTGCTGCACAGCCTCATTTAGGAATGTGGGATACTATTGTAACTGCTCTAAAACAGCTTACCACGCAAAGTGTCGTCAAGTTTGATAAAGTAATACCTATTTTCCTCTTTATCTTCCTAGCGCCTATTATAGGTATGATTATTTCAATCATCATTACTTTAATTATTGTTAATCTTTACAAAAGATCCAATCCGCACAAAGCAGATAAAGCATTTAAAAGAATGCAGTTGGTTTCTTCAGCATTATTTAGTATCGGTCACGGTTTGAATGACGCGCAGAAAGTAATGGGTATTATTGGAGCTGCAGTCATTTATTATCATGTGAATATGATTAATGATCCATTGTACGTAAATCTTGCTTCTGCAGATCGTTTCAATTTCTTTACAGATCATTATTTATGGGTTCCTTTGGTGTCATTCGTTGCTATTGCATTAGGAACAATGAGTGGTGGCTGGAAGATTATTAAAACTATGGGTACTAAGATTACTAAAGTGACTCCATTAGAAGGAGTTAGTGCAGAAACTGCAGGTGCTCTTACGCTTTTTGTTACGGATCATTTTGGTATTCCTGTTTCTACAACCCATACCATTACTGGTTCTATTATTGGAGTTGGATTAACTAAAAGGATTTCAGCCGTAAGATGGGGAGTTACTGTTAGCTTATTGTGGGCTTGGATTCTTACTATTCCTATTTCAGCTTTAATTGCAGGTATTTGCTATTTTATTATTAGCGCTTTTTAAGATTAACTTTAACATTTATACTAAAAAACTTTGTCCCAGTGGCAAAGTTTTTTATTTTGTAAATAATTTTTCAATTAATTCATTTTGTACCTTTACTAGATTAGTGATTTGCTCGTGATTGTAAATTAAATTTTTAAATAAATTTTCATCAATATTATTGTTAATTGTAACTGTACTATAGATATTACCTACAGCAGAATTGTAACTGTTGTTAAAGTTATTTTGAATAATATAGTCGTCAAAAAAATATTGTGGTGTAACTTGAAAATAATCACAAACTTTTTGCATGAAGAAAAAATCGACCTTTTCAATTGCTCCATTTTCAATTTTACTAAGATAACTTTGGGAAATGTCTAATTGGACTGCTAAATTTTCTTGAGAAATATTTTTTGATTCCCTAAGTTTCTTAATTTTGAAGCCTAAATTATTATTCATACCCTTTTAAATAGTTGTTAATTCTGTAAAGATAGTATTTATTCTAATTGGAATAGGTTTTATTCTTATTGGAATAGATTTCATTTCGTCAATTTAATACTTTTGGGAATAAATGAAACAATTTATTAAAAATTATTAATTAAAATTTTAAATTCGATGAAGAAATTATTTTTTATTACAGCCTTAGGGTTTGCAAGTTTGCTAAGTGCAAAAGATTTTAGTATTAAAGGGATTGATTCCGAAATGAATGAATCGAAAATATTCCAAGAAAGTATTTTGAAAATCGTTAAACTGCCCTATCAGTGGATAGAAGTTCAGGCGCCATGTGGAGCGGTTTATTATATGGAAATGTCAAACTATGATACAATGGATGAGTTTTGGGATGCTATGCAAGATTTCAATGATATAAAATGTGACTAATCCAAATTATATTTTCTAAACTATAGTCCATACAATTGTTTTATTGTATGGCTTTTAATTTTTTACTTATGAGGTTTTTATTATCAATATTTTTATTTTTTTTCATATATAGTGCTAAATCACAATCGATATCAGGCAATTTTTCATTACCTCCAGATCGGTTTAGTGCACAAGTTTATGATAAAAGTGTGCAAAATGTATATTATCAACTTTCATTTATTTCAAATCCTAAAAAGCAAACTAGTAAAAAGGAAGCTGTTTGTTTGTTGTCAATTGGTGAGAAGTTTTCAAAATTTGGGGAGCTAAATGCTGTAAAATATGACTCTTTAATTGAAAAATTCAGTCATTTACAGACAATTGGAGCGAAAGAAATGAATCAACTTTTTCCAGTTAGTGTAAGATGGAAACCTATATTATTGAGAGATTTTTCACAAAATACGATAACAATTCAAGATAAAGCAAAAGCAACTTATCAATATTCTGAAAAACAACCTAGTTTCAAATGGGTCTTAGAGAATCAAACGAAAAATATCTTGGGATATACTTGTTATAAGGCTACTACTGAGTTTAGAGGAAGAAAATACAATGCATGGTATGCTAAAGATATTCCCATTAGTAATGGACCTTATCTTTTTAATGGATTGCCAGGTCTAATTATGGAAATTGAGGATAGAAAGGGTGATTACCATTTTATTGCTGTAGCGATGGACAAAAAGCAATATAATATTTATTTAAGGAATGAATCTACTATATTCAAGGTTGAAAGAAATAAATTTAGAGAAGTGCAGAAATCTTATCATGATAATCCTGCTTTTTTTATGGGAAAAACTTATGATAGTGAAGGCAAGATTATAAATGATAGAGTTAAAGCCAAACCCTATAATCCTATTGAACTTGAGTAAAATTAAATAAAAAAAACTTTGTCCCAGTGGCAAAGTTTTTTGTTGTGCCCTATACATATAAAAACCTATTTTTGTATCTAATAAATAGATTTATGGAGTTCTTAGAAAATTATCAGAAAATAGTAGCTGAAGCAGTAAATAAATATAGTTTTAAAGATAAACCAGAAGAGCTATATGCTCCAATGAATTATATTATTTCTCATGGCGGAAAAAGAATACGCCCCATTATGGTGCTTATGGCGTGCGAAATGTTTGGTGGTGACCTTAAAACCGCTATAAAACCCGCTTTAGCGATTGAGTTCTTCCATAACTTCACCCTTATTCATGATGATATTATGGATGAGGCACCTTTAAGAAGAAATAAACCAACCATACATACTTTACATGGCATTAATGTAGGAATTCTTTCTGGTGATGGATTAATGTTGAAGGCTTACAAATTTTTTGAAGATTTGGAACCAGAAATTTTTAAAGCTTGTATTAGAATTTTCACTCATACTGGTCTTTTATTATGCGAAGGTCAACAATACGATATTAATTTTGAAACTCAGGAAAACGTAACTTTTGAAGATTACATCCGAATGATTACCTATAAAACAGGGGTTTTAAGTGCGTCTTCTTTTGAAATTGGAGCTTTAATTGCCCAAGCTGATTTTAAAGATGCTAAAGCCATTTTCAATTTCGGTAAAAATATTGGAATTGCCTTCCAGATTATGGATGATTATTTAGATGTTTTTGGAGATCAAGCTTCATTCGGGAAGAAACATGCAGGTGATATTTATGAAAATAAAAAGACCGTTTTATATCTTTTAGCTCGTGAAAATGCTACAGATGAAGAAAGAAAAGAACTGGATTTTTGGTATTCTAAAAAAACGGACAATGTAGATAAGGTATACGGAGTAGAAAAGATTTTTAAACGCACTAAAGCCGACGAAAAAGCTCTTCGTTTGATTGAAAAATACAGCGAAATCGGACAAAGCTACCTTAATAAAATTAGCATTCCTGATGAAAAGAAAAAACCATTGGTGGAACTCGCTAATTTCCTTTTGAAAAGAGACAACTAAGAATATAAGTGATTGGTGATTAGTAATTGGTGATTTGAATTGATAGATCAAATAAATGAAGTTTAGAACCGAGGTTGAAATTAAAGAAAGCACACAGAAAATTGAAATTGAGGATAAAATCTTCTCAATAGGTTCTTGCTTTTCTTCTGAAATGTCGGATATCCTTGCCAAAGGACAGTTGGAGACGCTCAACAATCCTTTTGGAACTATTTTCAACCCTTTTTCTATTAACAATGCGATCTCAAGAATTCATGATGCTAAATATTATACTGATGAGGATTTAATTTCTTATGATGATTTGTTTATTTCTCTGGATCATCATACCAATTTTGATCTAAATTTTGTACATAAAACTTTAGAGAAAATAAATGCTGAATTAGAAAGAGCGAATGTTTTCTTACAAAGCACAAAATGGGTATTAATAACGTATGGAACTTCATTTATTTATGAATTTGAACCTAAGAAAAAATTAGTAGCCAATTGTCATAAAATTCCACAAAAGTTTTTCAATAAAAGATTGCTTTCTCACTTGGAACTTACCGATTCTATTTACGAAACCATTACTCAGCTTAAAGATATCTGTGCGGAGGATGTTCAAATTTTGTTTACGGTATCACCAGTTCGTCACACCAAGGATGGAATGGTAGAAAACCAGCTGAGTAAATCAAAATTAATTGCTGCCATTCATGAGATGCTTCCGCAGTTTGATAATTGTTTTTATCTTCCTGTTTATGAGGTTGTAATGGATGATTTAAGGGATTATCGTTTTTATAAAGAAGACATGGTTCATCCCAATTCTCAAGCCATTCAGTATGTTTTTGAAAAATTTGGAAATGCTTATTTTTCAAGTGAAACTAAAGATTTTATGAACGAAAATTTTAAAATCAATACAGCTTTACAACATAGAACTTCTGACGAGAAAAACCCTAAATATCTTAAATTTAAAGAGGAACTTCAGAAAAGAATTGATATTCAACAAGCAAAAGTAAAACATAAGATTTTCGATGATTAGTTATGAATTAATTTTGTCTAATGTCTAATGTCTAATGTCTAATGTCTAATGTCTAATATCTAATGTCTAACTTCTAACTTCTAACAACAATGATTGATACTCACACGCATTTATATTCTGCGGAATTTGATGAAGACAGAAAAGAAATGATTCAACGTGCGATAGATAAAGGTGTAAAGCATTTTTATCTTCCCGCAATAGATTCCGAAACCCACGAAAAAATGTTGAATTTGGAAGCAGAATATCCCAAACAAATTTTTAGCATGATGGGACTTCATCCTTGTTCAGTAACACCTGAATCTTGGGAAAAGGAATTGCAAATTGCAAGAGAATATCTGGATAAAAGAGATTTTGTTGCCATTGGTGAAATTGGGATAGATTTGTATTGGGATCAGTCCACATTAGATATTCAAGTAAAAGCTTTTGAACAACAAATAGATTGGGCAATTGAAAAAGATTTACCCATTGTTATTCATACAAGATCAAGCTTTGATGAGGTTTTTGAAGTCTTGGAAAGAAAAAAACATCCCAAACTTAGAGGGATTTTCCACTGTTTTTCTGGAGACCTGGACCAAGCAAAACATGCTATAGATTTAGGTTTTATTTTAGGAATTGGCGGAGTGGTCACTTTTAAGAATGGCAAAATAGATCAGTTTTTACAAAAAATTCCTTTGGAAAAGATTGTTTTAGAAACAGATTCACCTTATCTTGCTCCGGTTCCATTTCGCGGAAAAAGAAATGAAAGTGCTTATGTAGAGCTTGTTGCTGGTAAATTGGTGGATATTTATCAACTTCCTTTTGACGAAATTGACAGAATTACTACGGAAAATGCTGTTAAAATTTTTTCTAAGTAATATTTTTGTAATAGATGCTGCGATTAGTTCTCGATAAATTATTAACAATAAAAGTTTTTGTGTTTTTTTCGATACTTATTTTATTATTGAAGATAGCATACAGCTTTTATAGTGGTTTTTCTGGACTTCATTTTGAAGATTGGAGTATTGCCGAAAATATTGTAAACAATGCTCAGTATGCTGAGTTTATAAAAATTGGGCCAACAGCTTATAAGCTTCCAGTTTATCCCTTGTTTTTAAGTTTTTTCATGTATGTTTTTCCGGGGTTTTACTCGGAATCCATCGTTATTTGTCAGCACTTAATCTTTTTTATAATTCCATTTTTAATCATTAAAATTTTAAAAATTTTTAACAAAGAAAAAGCAGGAATCATAGCAGCCTATATTTTTATTTTTTCGCCAGCTTATTTTTATTATTCTAATGTTTATGAATCTACTAATCTTTTTATCCCCATATTTTTAGTTTGGATTTATACATTTTTGAAGATTTTCAAAGGACATTATAAAGCTTTAAATCATTATATATTCTTTGGATTGATTACAGCAATTTTACTTTTAACACAAGTGGTTGTTGCACCATTAGTTGGTGTTTTAATCATGTCTTTAATAGTTCTCAGAAAAGCTACTTTTAAATCAATATTGGTTGTTGCATGTAGTTTTGTAGTATTGTATTCTCCGTGGGTAATTCGTAATTATACAACTTTTGATAAAGTAATTTTAACTAAAACACCTGTTTGGCAAAATATCTATTTAAGTTATACGCCTAATGCTAATATTTGGAATAAAGTGAATTTAATTCCAGCAAAGAATGAAGTTGTAACTTTCAAAATGCGTTCTCACGTAGATGAATTCAAAATGGAGGAGATTTATAAAAAGCAAGTTCAGGATGCACTAAAAGGGAAAAAAGAAGTGATTTTTCTTAAAGGAATTCAGAATGCAATAATTATTTGGACTGTTCCTTCGAGATATTTTTATGACAATAGCTTAGGTATTTTGTTGGGAAGAAAACTTTTTTTGTTAGTTATACACAGTCTTACCCTTATTTCTCTTGTTTATTATTTTAAAAGGAATAAATTACTGGCGTTTAGTTTTCTCCTGCTTTTTGTAGCTTTTACAATGCCTTATGTAGTTGGTCACGCCGCAAATATGAGGTTTAAACTAGATTTTGAATATTTTCAGTACATGTTAATTGGATTATTTCTTGTTGATTATTGTAAAGAAAGAATCAAAATTAAAAACTTGAAAGAAAAAAGTAAAAATTGTCTTAATAATTAAACTAAAGAGAATAATTATTCAGAACGTTCTTGAGTGAGATAAAAAAAATAGGAATATCCCTCAAGAGATATTCCTACAAATTGATTAAAAAAGTTAATCTATTTTTTTCTCTGATTTTTCTTATAATAAATCTTTTTCGCTTGTTGCTTTTTAATTTGCGTTTTCGAAGGAGAATTTCCTGTAGGAACAGCTTTGTTATTGCTGTCTCTCTTTTGCTCTACCAAATTGTCTACATGGAAAGGATGATCTTTTACAACGGGAATTTTCTGTCCAATCAGTTTTTCTGTAGCTCTTAAATTAGCTAAATCTAGACCGTCGATAAACGAAATAGATGTTCCTTCAGAACCCGCTCGTCCTGTTCTTCCAATTCTGTGAACGTAGGTTTCTGCAACATCAGATATTTCAAAATTAATAACGAATTTTAGTTCATCAATATCAATTCCTCTCGCTGCAATATCGGTAGCCACCAAAACTCTTGTTTTCCCAGATTTGAAATTTCCAAGTGCATTTTGTCTTGCATTTTGAGATTTATTTCCATGAATGGCTTCTGCAGAAATTGAGTTTTTTTGAAGAAATCTCGCAATTTTATCAGCACCATGTTTGGTTCTAGAAAACACCAAAACAGAATCTGAAATATCGTTTTTCAGAATGTGAGTAAGCAATTGATGCTTGTTTTCTTTCTCTACAAAATAAACCGATTGTTGTATGGTTTGTGCCGTTGAAGAAACGGGAGTTACCTCCACTTTTATAGGGTTTCTAAGGATATTAGAAGCCAAATTAGCAATTTCCTTAGGCATGGTTGCAGAGAAAAAAAGGTTTTGTCTCTTTTGCGGAAGATGTTTTATCACTTTTTTCACATCGTGTACAAAACCCATGTCCAGCATTCTGTCGGCTTCATCCAAAACAAAAATTTGTAAGTGATGCAATTTTACCAAACCTTGATTAATAAAATCCAGCAATCTTCCCGGGGTGGCGATTAAAATATCTACGCCTCTTTTTATTTTTTGTTCTTGTTGATGTTGTTTTACACCTCCAAAAATCACTAAGGTTTTTAGTTTAAGATTTTTGCTGTAGGCAACAAAATTTTCCTCGATTTGTATTGCTAATTCTCGAGTGGGGGTAAGTACTAAAGCCTTTATCTGATTAGGATGTTGTGCGTTTTCGGATAGATTTTGCAAAATAGGAATAGCAAAAGCAGCTGTTTTGCCAGTTCCTGTTTGTGCACATCCCAAAACGTCTTTTTTAGCTAAAATTTGTGGAATCGCTTTCTCTTGAATAGGAGTAGGGTTTTCGTATCCTTGTGCTGTTAAAGCTTCTAAAATGGAGTCCTGAACTCCGAGATCTTTAAAATTCAAATGTGATATTTTATAATTAGTAAGGGATTTCTAGTTCTAGAAATCTCATGTTGTTTTGTCTGCAAACCAATCTTGTGAAACTATTTTTTTTGTTCGACTTATTGATTTTAGTTTTACGGATGCAAATTTAGTTTAATAATTTCAATTATTTTTTTGCAATGCCAAAACTTGCTATAAATCTAGTATCGGGAGATTTTATAATCAAAAATAGAAAAGAGGAATTTTAAAACTCCTCTTTTACTATTTTATCCGTGTAATTGTTTCCAAATAGCATCTTTAAGTTCTATTAAGCCTTCTCCGGTAACTCCAGAGAAATATAAAGGTTGCTTATTTTCTGGAAATTCTGCGGAGATTTCTTTTTTAAGTTCATCATCTAACAAATCTGCTTTTGAGATGGAAATAATGAAATCTTTATCCAAAAGTTCTGGATTGTATTCTTTTAATTCATTTTCTAAGATTTTAAACTCTTGGAAATGATCATCAGCATCTGCCGGAATTAAAAATAAAAGAATAGAATTCCTTTCGATATGTCTTAAGAAACGGTGACCAAGACCTTTTCCTTCGGCAGCTCCTTCAATAATTCCAGGAATATCTGCCATTACAAAAGATTTGAAATTTCTGTAATTAACGATTCCTAAATTGGGAGTAAGGGTTGTAAATGCGTAATCTGCAATCTTTGGTTTTGCCGCAGAAATAGCCGCCAAAAGCGTTGATTTGCCAGCATTTGGGAAACCTACTAAACCTACATCTGCGAGAACTTTTAATTCAAAAGTCACATAACCTTCCTCACCTGGAAGTCCAGGTTGTGCATAACGTGGCGTTTGGTTGGTGGAAGATTTAAAATGCTCGTTTCCAAGACCTCCTTTTCCGCCTTTCATAAGGATGATTTCTTGCTTGTCTTCAAGAATTTCACCTATAATTTCACCTTCTTCATTTTTGGCGATGGTACCAATAGGAACTTCAATATAAATATCTTCTCCATCCGCTCCTGTTAACTGACTTTTAGCTCCATTTACACCTCTTCCAGCTTTTATATGTCGAGTGTAACGCAAAGGAAGTAATGTCCATTCATTGGAGTTTCCTTTCATAATGATGTTTCCACCTCTTCCTCCATCACCACCATCGGGACCGCCTTTTGGGATGTATTTTTCTCGCCTTAAATGGGCGGAACCAGCACCTCCGTGGCCGGAAGTACAATGTATTTTTACGTAATCTACAAAGTTGCTCATAATTTTTTAGTTGATGGTTGATGGTTGTCGGTTCTTAGTTAAACTAACAACTAACAACAAACAACTATTTTATTTTTTCTACTTCCGCGAAAAGTTTTTGAGAAATTTCATCTATTTCTCCTACGCCATTTATTTCTACATATTTACCTTGTTTTTGGTACAATTCGGCAACTTCAGCAGTTTTAGCGTAATATTCTTTTATTCTGTTGCGGATAATTTCTTCATTGCTGTCGTCTGTTCTACCGCTGGTTTCTCCTCTTTTTAGAAGTCTTTCCACCAAAATTTCATCCTCTACAATTAAAGATAAACAAATGTCTATTTTGCTGTTGAGCTCATCTTTTACAATGTTTTCTAAAGCTTCTGTTTGTGCAGCGGTTCTAGGAAATCCATCGAAGATGTATCCTTTGGTATCGGTAGGTTTTCTTAAATCGTCAATTAACATATCAATAGTTACTTGATCAGGAACCAATTCTCCTTTGTCGATATATGATTTAGCTAGTTTACCCAAATCTGTATCGTTTTTCATGTTGAATCTGAAAAGATCACCTGTGGAAACTTGCTTCAAGTTAAATTTCTCAATTAAATGTTGAGCTTGAGTTCCTTTTCCACTTCCTGGAGGGCCGAATAGAACAATGTTTGTCATTTTACTTTTATATTAGATTAACTATTTTGATTTTTTACTCGTTGATTTTTCCTTCAGATAATTGATAAAGATCTCCTAGGTTTCTTCCTAATTCATCATAATCCAAGCCGTATCCTAAAACAAATTTGTTAGGGATTTCTTTTCCTACATAATCTATTTTGAATTCTTTTTTATAAACTTCAGGCTTTAATAAAAGAGAGGCTATTTTTACAGATTTTGGTCTTTGGGTTTCTTTGAAATATTTAAAAAGACTTTCCACGGTGTTTCCTGTATCTACAATGTCTTCTACAAGAATAATGTGTCTGTCTTTAACATCTTTGGTAAGTTCCATTTTTTGGTAAACAATACCTGTAGATTCTGTTCCTACATAAGAACTCATTTGTATAAAAGCAATCTCGCATTTTCCTGGATAGTGCTTCATTAAATCTGAAAAAAACATGATAACTCCATTCAGGACGCCAATAAAAATTGGGGTTTCGTCTTTGTAATCTTCATGTATTTTTAGAGCTGTAGCCTTTACAATTTCTTGTAATTCTTCATTTTTAAGATAAGGAACGAATTCTTTATCGTGAACTTTAATAACTTTCATATAGTAATTCCAGAATGCAAATTTAAGGATTTCTAAGGTTATAGGAAAATAAGATTTCAAGACTTGATTTTCAACAGTTAATTGAATTAATTTCACACATAATTTGGTCACCTTTTAATTTAAAATTAAATTTGCATGAATCTAATTAAAAGTAAAAATTTATGTCAACTTACGTAGTTGTAGGTCTTCAATACGGAGACGAAGGCAAAGGGAAAATAACGGATGTACTTTCCGCAAAGTCCGATTATGTAGTTCGTTTTCAAGGAGGAGACAACGCTGGTCATACAGTGTACGTAGGAGATGAGAAGTTTGTGCTTCATCTTCTTCCTTCAGGTGTTCTACAGTGTAAAGGAAAGTGTATTATTGCTAATGGTGTAGTAGTAAATCCAAAATCTTTTTTGAAAGAAATTGCACAAATTGAAGACAAAGGTTTAAAAACCGACCATATTTTCATCAGCAGAAGGGCTCATGTAATTATGCCGTATCATATTATGTTGGATACTTACAGAGAAGAAGAACAAGGAGGAACCCATATTGGGACTACTAAAAAAGGCATTGGACCTTGTTATGAAGATAAAATTGCTAGAGTTGGAATTCGTATGGTAGATTTACTAAATCCTGAAATCCTTCGAGATAAAATTGAGAAAAACCTTAAAGTGAAAAATTCTCTTTTTGAAAAATATTTCGAAAAACCAGGAATGGATGTAGAAGAAATTTACAATGAGTTTATCGCTTTAGGAGAAAAACTTAAAGATAGAATTGTAGATACAGAATTAGAGCTTAATCAAGCGATTCATGATGGTAAAAATGTTTTATTTGAAGGAGCGCAAGCATTAATGTTGGATATCGATTTCGGAACTTATCCTTTTGTAACGTCTTCTTCGCCTTCAACAGGTGGTGTTTGTACAGGAGCTGGTGTTCCGCCAACAAGCCTTCAGAATTTAATTGGTGTTGCAAAAGCTTATTGTACAAGAGTAGGAAGTGGACCTTTCCCTTCTGAATTGGATAATGAACTTGGTGAAAAAATTCGTCAAATTGGTGGTGAATTTGGAGCTACCACAGGAAGACCAAGAAGAACAGGTTGGTTAGACTTAGTTTCTTTGAAACACGCTTGTATGATTAATGGAATTAATAATTTGGTGATTACTAAATTAGATGTACTTACAGGGATTAAGCCTTTGAAAATCGTTACAAAATATAAAACTGAAGACGGAAAAATCATCGATTATTTCACTTCTTCTACTACAAAATTGTACAATTACGAACCTATTTATGAAGAGTTAGAAGGTTGGGATGAAGATTTAACAAAAGTAAGATCTTACGATGAACTTCCTGTTAATGCTAAGAAATACATTGAGTTTATCGAAAACTATTTAGGTATTAATGTTTATCTAGTTTCGGTAGGACCAGAAAGAAGTCAGAACATTATTAGAAAAGAACTTTTCTAAATAAAAAATCCAGCAAACGCTGGATTTTTTATTTATGATTCATTTCTAGAGATTGCTCCAGATGCTGAAAGAAGAATTCGTCTTACGTTAGTAGGTTGGTTAATGTAATTGGGTCTTCGTGCTGCTTTTAATCTGTTTTTTCTGATGCGTGTAATGCAAACGGTATTGCTTTGGTTTCCTCCTAATACATGGTAGCATTCGGAGTCTTCACCAACGTAAATTCCAACGTGACCGCCGCCATCTCGTAAAAATACAAGAACATCTCCTAACATGGGTTGAGCAACTGCTTTTCCGAAATTTCGCCAATTGAGTGCCCAAAGAGGTTGGTTTACAATTTCTTTGTTGCTTCTTTTGGCTACAATAGCAATAAATAATCCGCACCAAGGTATGGAATCTGCCGTGTAATCCCTTCCTACGTTTTTATTATTAGGGTCAATTTCTTTTGCCCAAGATAAAATAATAGGGTTATTTCTAGCTCCTAAAATTTCTGCGGTGCCATACATTTGTACAGCATTATTTACCATTAATGGACCGCCTTCTCTAGTAATCCAGCGGTATTGTTCTGGAAGTGTCATTTTTCTAGATTTTTAAGTTGAATTGTGGTCAATTGAATAGCGTTTATTTTGCCACTCCTAATCCCGCAAAGTAATATTTAAATGCACTTATTTCTAACGCAAAAACCCCATCTTTACCTATCATGTTGATTGGTCTCCAAAAACTTTCATCAAAAAAGCTTACAATTCCTTGGTAAGAGTTGATTCCATTTGGTTCTGTAACCCCCCAAGGGTTTCTAAGGATGATGTATTTTTTGTTATTCACGTAGGTCCATCCCAAAACAGTATATGCGTGATTGGCAACTATATTAGAACCTGAATAATTTCCAGAGCCATACGTCCAAGCTACCATTGGGTTGATGGTTTTCTGACTCATTGAATTTTCACGAACGACTCCCCATAATTGATCTGGTGTACGTGAACTCGTGTAATAATACAAAGGGGCTTTGTTATTGAGTTGAGCAACGGCTTTTACAGGGTCTCCGTAAGCTGTTTGTGTAATGTCTGGTTTGTCTGTATTGTTCTTTGTAATCCATTTTGCGAATGCTTTTTCATAAATAGAAGGCCATATCTCAAAAGAATCATTACTTCTGCAATATACTGGTTGATTGTAATTGTTTACAATGGTGTTGTCTGTAACTTCAATTACTTTTGTTGGGGCGTCTTTGCCGCCACCTTTGGAGAAAAATTGTATAGCATTCACTTTTTGGGTTTCTCCAGTTCCTATTGCTCGTACTTTATGTTCTATGGTGTAAGGAGTGGCCCAAGCTACTGCTGCTATTGCGCAAATAAAATAGCAATTTCCCACAGCACCTTGTACGGGATCGTTGTATTCTGCAACTTCATTAAAGAAGACTCCCATATCTTTCCAATACATATTTGCCGGCGTCCATTCGTTTATATTTTTAAGATTTCCCCATACTATTTCATAAATTTTTGGAGTTGTTAAAGTATTTGTAATGGTATTGTTGAACTTAGGAATATTCAAAGTCATTTGCAGTTTTCCTCGTTTCAGTTTTCCTTCTACAACCTCAATTTTTTCAAGTTTATTCACTCCCATTTCATTAAGGTCTTTAAGGTGTTTCAAAACAGAGAAATCTCTAGATTCTTCTTGTTCTTTGGTTCTTATTTTTACTCCATCAGCTGCGAGTTTAACAGCGGTATTGTCTTTTTGTAATTTCAAACCTGTATATAGAGGTGAGTTGTATTTCATATCGAACAACTCTGCGTAATTGGTTTCCAAAGTATCTTCAATTATTTGGATAGATTTAGGGTCTGACCAGTCAAATTTTCTTCCAGTAATTGCTTCTGTTAATGCATACGGGTTAATAACGCCGATAAACATTTCGTTGGGTGCTTTGTCCATTTTAATAAGTTTTTTATGGTTAATATTTTGTTTGATTTCTTATGTCAAAATTATGGCTTTGAATGAAGCTTGTTATGGGTGAATTAACGGAGATTTATAAAGGAAATAACTGAATTTTATACTGTTGATTTTCCTTGAAAATAAATTTTGTTTACCATGAAAAAATAATAGATTTTATCGTATTAATTGATAATGGATGGGGTTGTTAATCTTTTGTTTTATTTGTTTTTCTTAAAATGTTATAAAAAAATACCATATTGATATAAATGTGGCAAAATCTTTGTTATGTGGTTAATATATTCGTTGAATGTTGTAAAAACTAATATCCGTTATGTATTTTTTATAGTATTAATAATTTAAAGACTTAGCAATGGGCAAATTTTTTCAAAACACAGAATTTCAGTTGGATGAAATCCTTTTTAACGGACGTAACAAAGAATATGGAGCTTACGCTTTGCGTGCAGAATCCAATAGGATGTTAACGAAAGCTATGTTTGTAGGATTAACTTTTTTTACAACAATAGCGGTAACTCCTTTTGTCATTAATAGTTTTAAAACGGATATCGTTATTCATGAAACTCCAGGTCCAATTCATATTAATTTAGGCGATGTAGATCATACAGATATACCAGATCTTGTAAAGCCAGCTGATCCTATAAAAACAATGGATAATCTAAAAACAATAGATACTTCTATTCCTACACCTGTTGCGAAGTTGACAAAAACTGAAAAGCTAGGGGTTAAAGTAGAGGATTATAATACTGCAGTTCCCGGTTTGGTGGATAAAGGTGGGGAAACTCCGAAAGTTACTTTCCAACCTCCTGTTATCAGTACACCAACAGACGGCGGTGGTAAGGCTGTTGAAACAGTGGTTCCAAAGCCTGTTACTCATAATCCAGTGATTCCAGATGTGGAGGCTAAATTTGATGGCGGAATTAATGCTTTTAGAGATAAATTTCTCCATCAGTTTGATGCTTCTTCTTTTGATGGAAGCGGTGAAATATTAAAAACTACGCTTACTTTTATTGTAGAAAGAGATGGAAGTATTTCTAATATAAAAGCAGACGGAAAAGATGCGAGTTTCAATAGTGAAGCCATTCGTGCAGTAAAATCAATTAAAGGGAAATGGACTGCGGGTAAATTGCAAGGAAGTGTTGTAAGAAGCTACTTTAAGTTCCCTGTTTCCATGAAATTTGAATAGTCATTTTATTTTTTATAATTAAGTTATCCACATTTTCTTAGATTTTGTGGATAATTTTTTTTGAGTTTAAATGCTTTAATAACAGCTTTTTAACTCAATTTTGTGAATATCTATTTTCTTTCAGAAGATAAAAAAAATGTATTTTTGAGGTTTAAAGTAAAACGAGCATGGGAAAAATCATAGGAATAGCCAATCAGAAAGGAGGAGTAGGTAAAACAACTACAGCAGTAAATCTAGCTGCTGCATTAGGGGTTTTAGAAAAGAAAGTTTTACTTATTGATGCCGATCCGCAAGCAAATGCAAGCTCTGGATTAGGGGTTGAAGAAGTAAAATATTCCACTTATGATTTGTTGGAACATTCTGTAGGAACTAAAGAATGTATTCAAAAAACGAGTACACCTAATGTGGATATTGTTCCTTCTCATATAGATTTGGTGGCCGCAGAAATTGAGTTGGTAGATCGTGATAGCCGTGAATATATGCTTAAAGAGGCATTGAAAGTGGTAAAAGATGACTATGATTATATTATTATAGACTGTGCACCGAGTTTAGGTTTAATCACCATTAATGCACTTACTTCGGCAGATTCTGTTATTATTCCTATTCAGTGTGAGTATTTTGCATTGGAAGGGCTTGGAAAGCTTTTAAATACCATTAAAAATGTTCAGAAAATTCACAATAAAGATTTGGATATTGAAGGTTTGCTTTTAACCATGTATGATAGCAGATTAAGATTGTCTAATCAGGTGGTAGAAGAAGTAAATTCTCACTTCCCAGAAATGGTTTTCGAAACGGTTATCAGCAGAAATGTAAGATTAAGTGAAGCACCGAGTTTTGGGGAAAGTATTTTAAATTACGATGCCGAAAGTAAAGGAGCCATTCAATATCTTCAATTAGCAGAAGAGGTTTTATTGAAAAATGAAAAATTAGTTAAAAATTAATCGTATAATATCGATAAATTAAATATGAAGGACAAAAAAAGAGCAATGGGACGTGGTTTGGGCGCTATTTTAAATGCGGAATCTAAAGCCACTATCAACACCGCTACAGATGAAGGAGCAAAGCAATTAATGGGGAATATTGTGGAAATTGCTATTGAGGATATTTATCCTAATGCTTCACAACCAAGAACATATTTTGACGAAAAAGCGTTGAATGATTTAGCGCAATCCATCAAGAATTTAGGAGTTATTCAGCCAATTACTCTTAGAAAAGATGGTAGTAAGTTCGAAATTATTTCTGGGGAAAGACGTTACCGTGCGAGTAAAATTGCAGGTTTAACATCTATTCCAGCTTATATCCGTTTGGTGAACGATCAAGAGCTTCTAGAAATGGCTTTGGTGGAAAATATCCAAAGAGAAGATTTAGATGCTATTGAAGTTGCCCTAACTTACCAAAGATTATTAGAGGAAATTGGTCTTACTCAAGAAAATTTAAGCAACAGAATAGGAAAAGACAGAAGTACAATCACGAATTCTATTCGTTTGTTAAGATTAAGTCCAGAAATTCAAAACGCAATTAGAAGTGGTGAAATTTCTGCAGGACATGGTAGAGCGATTATTAGTTTAGATGATGAGCAACTTCAAAAAATCTTGTTTGAGAAAATCTTGAAGGAGCATCTTAATGTAAGACAGGCAGAACAGGTTTCAGCTCAACTGAAAAAGCCTAATGAAGCTGCAAAAAAAGAAAAAACTTTGCTTTCTAACAATTATAAACAGGCTCAGAAAACTTTATCAGACTTATTGGAAGTAAATGTAGAAATTAAAACTTCTGCAAACGGTAAAAAAGGAAAAATTGTACTCGACTTTAAAAATGAAGAAGAGTTAGAACAAATTTTATCTCATATTAGATAAATGAAATATTTATTCTCAATTATTTTTGTGAGCTGTTATGTATTTGCTTTTTCTCAAGTAGATCCAAAAGCCGATACCATTAGGGTCGAAAATCATCCTAAAGACAGTATTTCTATTAAAATTTCAAAATCTGAAGGGGAAATTATTTCGGATATTGAAACAGCAAATGCGCCTGCAAAAAAAATAGAACCCCTTAAGTTTAATCCTACAAAAGCTGGATTGTATTCTGCGGTTTTACCAGGTTTAGGACAGTTTTATAATAAAAAATATTGGAAAATCCCTATCGTTTGGGGAGCGGTGGGTGCAGGTGTAGGAATTGCTATTTGGAATGACAATCAGTACAAAAAATATAGAGGATATTTTGTAGCAAAAATTAATGGAGTTCCTAACGAGTTTAATGATTCTCATCCTTGGTTAGATGCTCAAGCATTAGGAAATGCACAAGACAGAGCCAAAAGACAAAGGGATTACGCTATTGCAATTAGCGGACTTATCTATGTTCTCAATATTGTAGATGCCGTTGTAGATGCACATTTGTACGAAGGAAGGCATGATCCAGATCTTACCCTTCGTCCAGATATTATTTATGATAAAAATGGTTTTCAAACTCCTAAAACAGGTTTAAGTTTAAATTATAGATTCTAAAAAATAATGAAGATAGCATTAGTAGGTTACGGAAAAATGGGCAAAATTATAGACGAAATTGCCACCAAAAGAGGACATGATGTGGTTGCTCGTCTTAAAGAAACTCCCACAAAAGAAAATCTGAATCATCCAGATGTGGTGATTGAATTTTCACTTCCTGAAGTAGCTTTTCAAAATATAAAATCTTGTTTAGAGCTTGGAATCCCTGTGGTAAGTGGTACTACCGGTTGGTTAGAGCATAAGCCAGAAGCAGAAAAATTAGCTTTAGAAAACAACACCGCTTTTATTTATGGCTCCAATTTTAGTTTAGGCGTGAATTTATTCTTCGCTTTGAATGAAAAGTTAGCGGATTTAATGAAGAATGTTAATGAATATTCTTGTCAGTTGGAAGAAATTCACCATATTCATAAATTAGATGCGCCAAGTGGAACGGCTATTTCTATTGCAGATGGAATTATTAAAAATAATCCTCATTACGAAGCTTGGAAACTTGAAGAAACGGAAGGAAATCAATTAGGGATTTTTGCTGTTCGTGAAGGGGAAGTTCCTGGAACTCATAGTGTTTATTATAGAAGTGAAGTGGACGAAATTGAAATTAAGCATACCGCCTACAACAGAAGTGGATTTGCTTTAGGAGCTGTAATAGCTTCGGAATATATTGTCGACAAAAAAGGAAACTTCACAATGAAGGACGTTTTAGGAATTTAAAACTGTAACAAAACAGAAAAATTTTTAACTAATACAACTGTTCAATATCCTTATATATTGAATGAAAGCTTAAAAACAAGATATGAATTATTTTTTAACCTATACCATTTATGTTCTCATCCTGTCTGTGGCAATGGGAATCTGTACATGGAAGTTATTTAAAAAAATGGGCTACAGTCCAATTTTGGCGTTTGTCCCTTTTTACAATTATTTTATTATTCTTAAAGAAACCAAACATCCGAAATGGTGGTGTGCAATGGCTTATTTACCAATTGTTGGCCCAATTATGATGTCTGTGTTTCATTTGTATTTAATGAAACATTTTGGTAAAAAATTAATTCAACACCAAATTTTAACAGTGCTTTTGCCTTTTATTTATATGGCTACTGTTAATTATTCCAAAGATGCAGAAGTAGAAAAAGCAGACGCATTATGGAATGTTGCTGGTGAAGAAAATAAAGAAAAAAATAAAGATACTTTTATTGGATCTGTTACTTTTGCAGTAGTTTTTGCAACTATTATTCATACTTTTATTACACAACCTTTCGGGATTCCTACAGGTTCCATGGAGAGAACTTTGTTGGTAGGAGATTTCTTATTTGTGAATAAACTGAATTATGGTTACCGTTTACCAATGCGTCCCTTAGCAATTCCTTTTTTACAAGGAACCATTATGGATACAGGTGAACCTAACAATCCTAAAGATGATCCAAAATCTTATGTAGATGCCGTTAAATTACCATACTTAAGACTTCCAGGTTGGGAGAAAGTAAAGAAAAATGATATTGTAGTTTTCAATTATCCTGGAGATTCTGTTCATACTGCAATTGATAGAAAAGACCCTTATGTAAAGCGTTGCGTTGCCGTTGCAGGTGATGTTATTGAAATTAAAGCTGGAAAACTTTTTGTAAACGGTCAACCAGAAAAAAGAATGGGAGATGCGGAAGTTCAGCAAGCTTTTAATGTACAAACAGGCTCTCAGTTGGATATTCCAACACTTTATAAAACTTACGGATTCCTTCCTGTGGAAGAATCTCAAGTTGAAGGAGGATTTAATTACAGATTTCAAGGTTTAACGGATCAGTTAGCAAAGGAAATTGGAGGTCTTCCACAAGTAAAAACTATTCACCCAATTATTGAAGAGAAAGGAAAAGCAGATCTTAATTATTATCCTGATATGAACCAGTCTATAGCTCAACAAAGATTGGTCTTAAGTAAAAAATTAAATGTTTCTGGAAGTATTTTCCCTGTCAATAAACCTTGGAATCAAGATTGGTATGGTCCATTAAAACTTCCTAAAAAAGGTGATGTAATTACCCTTACAGCTGACAATTTACCTGAATATCAAAAATTAATTTCAGAGTACGAGCACAATAAATTTGAAGTTAAAAACGGTAAATTCTTCATTAATGATAAAGAAACCAATCAATATACTGTTCAACAAGATTATTATATGATGATTGGTGACAATAGAGATGCGTCTTTAGATTCTAGATACTTTGGCTTTGTTCCTGAAGAAAATATTGTTGGTAAACCAATGTTCACGTGGCTAAGCGTAGAAGGTTTGTTCAGCGATGCGAGTTCTACATATCAAGCAGACGGAAAGAGAATTCGTTGGGACAGAATGTTTAAAGCAGCCAATACAGGAGATCCTAACAAAACTTCTTATTGGTGGATTGCAGCGTTAATTCTTATCGTTTTCTTTGGATGGGAATATATAATGAAGCTTTTCAAAAAGAATAAAACAGAAGAATAATCTTAAAAATAAAAAATGAAGTATTGAAATAATACTTCATTTTTGTATATACATTATGCGAAATATTTTACTTCCCGTTTTCTATATGCCTCCCATTTCGTGGTTTGCGGCATTTTTGCAATCTGATGAGGTTGTTTTCGAACAGTATGAGAATTTTCCAAAACAAACTTATAGAAACAGAGCGAATATTTTAGGAGCCAATGGAAAACTGTCTTTAATTATCCCAATACAACACAACGGGAAAAAAGAAATTAAAGATATTGAAATTTCATACACTGAAGATTGGCAAAGAAATCATTGGCGCTCTATAAAATCTGCTTATCAAAGTTCACCTTATTTTGAATTTTATGAAGATCAGTTAGAAATAATTTTCCTTGAAAAAGAATCTTCATTGCTTCAACTAAATTTAAAAACCATTAAAATCTTCTTGAAAATTTTAAAACAAGAAAAGGCATATATTTTGAATAACGAATACGTTAAAAATCCAATGGAAAAAGATTTTAGAGATCAGTTTTCTTCTAAAAAACCTTCGGATTTTGATATGGAAGACTATTATCAAACGTTTTCGGATAAATTGGGTTTTATTAAAGATTTGTCAATTTTAGATTTGGTCTGTAACAAAGGACCAGAATCTTATACTTATTTAAAGAATATTAATTATTTGTAATTTATTATTAAGAACATGAAAAAAATATTGTTAGCGGCTGTTTTTCTTACAGGTTTCAGCTTTACTTTCGCGCAAGGAGTTTCTACTGCGAAAAATCCAATGGAGGATAAAGATTTAATGACATGGTATCATAAAGATTTTGCAACTACAAAAGTATATGGAGTAAATACAGAAAATGCATATAAATTTTTAGAATCTAAAGGTTTAAAGGCTTCTCCAGTTGTGGTGGGAGTTCTAGATAGTGGTGTGCAAGTGGATCATCCAGCTTTAAAAAATAATCTGTGGAAAAATGTAAATGAAGTTCCTAATAACGGTAAAGATGATGATGGAAACGGATATATTGATGACGTCTACGGATGGAGTTTCATTGGTGGTAAAAATGGTGATATTGACGTTGATAATATGGAGGTAACTCGCGTTGTAAAAAAATACAAGCCACTTTTCGAAGGCGAAGATTCAGCTAAGAATAAAGCTAATCAAGCTAAAATGCCTGAAGAGTTTGCAATGTACATGAAGTCTAAAGATATTTTTTCTAAGAAAAGTGTTGAAGCGAAGCAAGGTTTCCAAACTTATTCAATGATTGAAAAGTTAATTCCTAATATGGTGAAACTTTTAGGAAATAAAACTCTTACTCCTGAAAATGTAGCTGCAATTAAGCCTACTCAAGATCAAGGTGATGCTATCGCTTTGCAAATTTTACCTCAAATGGCTCAAAGTCCAGAAATGGCTGGTAAAACCGGTGCAGAATTAGAGAAAGCAATAAGAGAGGAAATTAAACCTGCTTTAGATTATTTTAAACCTCAAGCGGAACAGCAATATAATTTAGACTTCGATCCCCGTAAAGAAATTGTTGGTGATAATTATGATGATTATTCTGAAAAAAAATACGGGAATAATCATTACGAAGGTCCAGACGCACTTCACGGAACTCACGTTGCGGGAATTATTGCAGGAAATCCTCATGGAAAAGAAGTTCAGTACGGAGTTGCTCACAAAGTAGCAAAAATTATGACGGTAAGAACTGTTCCTAATGGAGATGAAAGAGATAAAGACGTTGCTAACTCTATTAGATATGCCGTAGATAATGGCGCTAAAATTTTGAATATGAGTTTTGGTAAGCCAGTTTCTCCTGGTAAAAATGTAGTTTGGGATGCGTTTAAATATGCTGAAGAAAAAGGGGTTTTATTAGTAAAAGCGGCAGGAAACGAGAACGAAAATGTGGAGGAAAATGTATATTATCCAACCAATTTTAAGAATCCTAAAGATGCAAAACCATTTGTAACTAACATGATTGTTGTAGGTGCAAGTACCAATGATAATAATGCTTTAAAAGCAAGCTTCTCCAACTACAATAAAAAAATGGTGAATGTGTTTGCGCCTGGTGATAAAATTTATTCTGCAGTTCCTAAAGATAAATACGAATACGAGCAAGGAACATCTATGGCTTCTCCAGTAGTGGCGGGTGCAGCAGCAGTCTTATTGGCTTATATGCCGAATTTAACGCCAGCTCAGATTATTGAATCTCTAGTGAAAACATCTAATAAATCTACTGTAAATGATTTTGCAGGCTTATCAGAAGCAGGTGGAGTAATAGACGTAGCAAAAGCTGCTGAATATGCTTACGCTAACTTTTATAAAGGAAATTCTTCTAATAAAGGAGGTAAAACACAAAAAGCTAAGAAGAAAGCAGTGAGAAAATAACAAATGTGAATTTCATAAAAAAATCCGAATTTATTTCGGATTTTTTTTATTTAGAGTTTTTTTGGCACAGTTTTTTGTACCTTTATATTCATACATAAATTAATAAATTATGAAAAAAGTATTACTAGCAGGTATTGTGGGAGTTTCCCTATTGACTGCATCTTGTTCCGGCGTAAAAAATGCTTCCGATTCTCAAAATATGAGAAAAGACTTCTTAGCAATGAAAGGTGATTGGGAAATAGTAAGTGTAGATTATGATAAGACTTATAAAATTAAACCTTTTGATGAAGGTGCAGACATTCAGTGCTTTGTTGGTAGCCATTGGAGATTGATTCCTAACAACTATACAGGAGCTTATACTATTAACGGTGGTGGAAATTGCCCTGTTGTTACACAACCTATTAAATTTGAAGTAAAAGGAGGAAACGAATTTTTATTCAAAAAAATTGCTGAAGGAACTAAAGCTAAACAAAATACTGTTGGTTATTCCGTAAGACTTATTAATCAAACAACAGATCAATTCTCTTTAGAGCAAAATGTACCTTTTGATGGTACTTCTGTAAGAGTAGTATATAATTTCCAGAGAACTGGAGTGAAATAATTATAAATAATTTAAAAATAATACAATGAAATTAACAAAAACATATATAGGAGCTCTATTTTTATCTTCGGCTTTATTATTAACAAGCTGTGAGACTGTACAGAATTCTAATCACCAACAAAGAGGGACTGCAGTAGGTGTTGCATCTGGAGCTGTTATCGGTGGTATTTTAGGAAATAATGTTGGTAAAGGTAAAAATGCTGCAATTGGAGCTGTTTTAGGAGGAATTGTTGGCGGTGTTGCTGGTAACGTTATTGGTGATAAGATGGATAAGCAGGCGAAAGATATCAAAGAAACGCTTCCTGGAGCTGAAGTAGAAAGAGTAGGAGACGGTATTAAAGTAACTATGAACGAATCTATTGTAAACTTTGCATTTGATTCTTCTAACTTAACTGCTGCTGCAAAATCTAACCTAGATAAATTAGCGAAAGTTCTTGCAGATAATCCAGATACGAATATTAATATCTATGGGCATACAGATAGCAAAGGTTCAGATGAGTATAATTATTCACTTTCTGAAAGAAGAGCTGCTTCTGTAAAATCTTATTTGTCTAGTATAGGAATTGCTAACAGCAGAATGTTTACAAAAGGAGAAGGAGAAGCTAGTCCGGTTGCTACTAACGATACAGACGCAGGTAGAGCTAAAAACAGAAGAGTGGAATTTGCTATTACAGCAAACGAAAAAATGATTCAAGACGCACAACAAGGTCAGTAGAATTATTGCATATATTCAATCAACAGGAAATCTTATGGGTTTCCTGTTTTTTTATTGAAGAATCTTTATATTAATTTCATTATTTTTGCGGTTGATTTTATCACATAAATGACGAAATACCTAAAACTAATACGTGTAGAGCAATGGGTGAAAAATATGTTTGTATTTGTACCCTTGTTTTTTTCTGGCGGAATTAATAATATAGATTTACTCATCAAAAGTATTATTGCTTTTGTAGTCTTCTCTCTCGCTGCGAGTATGATCTATATTCTGAATGATTATAACGATATTGAATCGGATCGTAAACACCCTGAAAAAAGAAAAAGACCTCTTGCAAGTGGAGCTGTTCATAAATCTAATGCACTGATTATATTATTCGGTTTATTAATTGCGAACGTTGCCATTATCTTTACTTCACAATATTTCTTTCAGCAGAATCTTTGGAAATTTGCATTTATCATTGGTTTTTATGTGGTTATGAATTTGGCTTATACCTTTAAACTAAAACATATTCCGATTATTGATATTTTTATTATTGCAACAGGTTTTGTCTTACGAGTTTTAGCTGGAGGTTATATCACAGGAATTTATATTTCCCAATGGGCAATACTTTTAACTTTTGTTTTGGCATTGGTTTTAGCAATTGGGAAAAGAAGAGGAGAGTTAATTAATGCAGCTGTGTCTGGTAAAACAAGAAAAGCTTTAGATGGTTATAACGTGCAGTTTGCAGATATTGCATTGTCTATCTCTGTAACATTAGCCATTGTTTGTTACTTAATGTTTACGTTATCTCCAGAGGTTCAAGGAAGATTTCATCAAGGAGTATTTTATACTGTAGTTTTTGTGGTTTTTGCATTTTTAAGGTATTTACAACAAACTTTGGTGTATAATAGAACAGAATCTCCAACTAAAATAGTGTATAAAGACCGATACATTCAATCTACATTGTTATTGTGGGTGGTAAGTTTTTTAATTTTAATCTATTTTAAGTAATGAAACCGGATTTTGTACAAGAAGTTACCAATTGGGGAAATTATCCCGTGGTAAAAAAGGAAATAAAATCGGAGGATGACCTCCAGAAAATTAAGGATTTTGTAAAAAATCATAATGAGGTTATTGCAAGAGGGAACGGTAGATGTTATGGAGATGCATCATTAGGAGAAAGTATTTTCTCCACCAAGAGACTTAATAAATTTATTAGTTTCGATAGGTTAAACGGTATTATTGAGTGTGAATCTGGTGTCCTACTTTCAGAGGTTTTGGAAATAGCGGTTCCTCAAGGTTATTTTTTATATGTAACTCCAGGAACTAAATTTATCACTGTTGGAGGCGCTATCGCTTCGGATGTTCACGGTAAAAATCATCACGCAGAGGGCTGTTTTTCAGAATATATTATTGAATTTTCTTTGTTAAACGAAAAAGGGGAGATCTTAAAATGTTCCCGTGAAGAAAACTCAGAGAAGTTTTGGGCAAGTATTGGTGGAATGGGACTTACAGGTATTATTCTTTCCGCAAAGTTCAAACTTAAAAATATTGAAACCGCTTACATCCGTCAAGAAAGTATAAAAGCAGATAATTTAGATGAAATTTTTGCTCTTTTTGATGAAAGTGAAAGTTGGACTTATAACGTTGCTTGGATAGATTGTCTACAGAAAGGTAAAAATATAGGAAGAAGTATTTTAATGCGGGGTGAACATGCTTTTCAACATGAACTTCCTTCAAATAAAAAAGAAAAACCATTAAAACTTAAGTCTAAATTAAGTCCAACAGTTCCTTTTTATTTCCCCAATTTTGTATTGAATAGTTTAACGGTAAAATTGTTCAATTTTCTCTACTTTAAAAAACAAACCCAAAAGTTTGTGAAAAATATTATAGATTATGAAACTTTTTTCTATCCGTTAGATGCTGTTAATAATTGGAATAAAATTTATGGAAAATCAGGGTTTATACAATACCAAATGGTGATTCCAAAGGAAAAAGGCAAAGAAGGAATGAAGAAAATTCTTGAAACCATTGCAAAAAGTGGAAATGGATCTTTTTTAGCGGTTTTAAAATTGTTTGGGAAAAATAACGAACAAGCTTATAATTCCTTTCCTGTAGAAGGTTATACTTTGGCTTTGGATTTTAAAGTGAATTCCAAATTGCAAAAATTGGTAGCGCAGTTAGATGCTATTGTTGAAGAGTTTGGAGGCCGAATTTATCTTACTAAAGACAGTATGAGTAAATCTTCATTGACGAATTACTTAAAAAATGTCCAGAATCCTAAATTTGTGTCTATGCAACACAAAAGAATTTTAAATAACAACTAAAGATGATAGTTTTAGGAAGTACGTCCGAAGTTGCTCAAGCTTTTGTAGAAAAAGCATTACAAGAAGGAGAAAAATTTGAGAAAATCTATTTAATTACATCCAATAAAGAAACCACTGAGCGTTTCGCAAAACATTTGGAAGTAAAATTTTTACAACAATCTGAGCTATTGGAACTCAATTTGTTGCAAGATATTAATTATACGAAGTTGGATCATATTCAGTCCAATCTTTTGTTCTGCGCAACCGGATTTTTGGGTGAAGGGACAGAGGAGGGGCTTTATAATGATAAAAATACAAGAAAAATTATCGATATCAATTATGCGAAGTTGGTACCTTTAATTAATTATTTTGCTCAAAAAATGGAAAGCAAACGTGCGGGAACCATCATTGGTTTATCATCTGTTGCAGGTGAAAGAGGAAGACAAAGTAATTTTATCTACGGAAGTGCAAAAGCAGCTTTTACAGCTTATTTAAGCGGTTTAAGGAACTATTTATTTGATAAAAAAGTTCATGTAATGACGGTTAAACCAGGTTTTATGGCGACAAAAATGACAGAAGGTTTGCCTTTAAATTCAGCACTTACGGCAAGTCCAAAACAGGCTGCAGATTATATTTTTAAAGCGTATAAAAAACAAAAGAACAATATTTACGTTCTACCTATTTGGGGAATTATAATGATGATTATTAGAAATATCCCCGAGTATATTTTTAAGAAAATGAAATTGTAAAAATATCATGAAAAAATTGTATTGTTTTGATTTTGACGGAACTCTTACCTATAAAGATACTATGTTTATGTATCTTAAATTCTATAATCCTTCGAAGTATTATATGCAATTTTTGCGTCATGTTCCACTTTTTGTTTTATTAAAACTAAAACTTGCAGATGTAGAAAAAGTAAAGAAAAGTTTTATTGGTTCTATTTTGAAAGGGCAGAGCGAACAGAAAATTAACCAAAAATCTCAGCAGTTTTTTGAGAAAAATTACCCTCATATTATTCGTGGAAATGCTTTAAATTTTATTGAAAATATTAATCAGAAATCTACACAAAGCCTTTTAGTAACAGCTTCTTTGGATATTTGGACAAAGCCTTTTGCTGAGAAATTTAATATGGAATTAATCTCTACACAAGCAGAGTTTAAAGAAGGAGTTTTTACAGGTAATTTTATTGGTAAAAACTGCAATGGGCAAGAGAAAGTACTAAGAATTGTAAAAGCCGTAGAAAACGAAAAATTCGATAAATCCATTGCATTTGGAGATACTTCTGGAGATAAGGAAATGTTGAAGTGGGCAAATGAGAGTCATTTCCGTTTTTTTCACTAATTTTGAATTATAATTTTTTTTAAAATGTTAAAAGTAGTTATTGTTCTAATGTCTTTGTTTTTAGGGAGTTGTACGGCGATTGTCTCTAAACAAAACGCTAATAATTCTGCAGAAATAAATTCAGAAATGCAACAATCGACCGAGATTTTGGGTGCTTCTTCACAAGGAGGTTCTGGTGATATAAGTTTTAAGATACTTAATACACAGGAGGAATTTTCAAAAGCCTATATAAATGCTAATAGAACTTTGTCTGTTATTTCAGATACTCCAGATACTCCTAAAATGAAACTTCCGCTATTGCCAATTGGTAAAAAAGCAGTTTTGTATAATTTAGGAAACTTTAGAGCGGGAGATCACACCATACAAGAGATTAAAAACATCAGTGTGAAAAGTGGTGTTTTATACGTTGAGGTTCCACAAAAACAAAATGAAGGGGGTATGGAAATTCAAGTGTTGTCTCAGCCTTGGGTAATTTTTACCATTCCTAGTAATTATAAATTTAATAGTATTCAACTTAAATATTCAAAATAAAAAATGGACAAAATATATTTAGATAATGCCGCTACTACGCCTTTATCAGAAGAAGTGATTGACGCAATGATTGACGCAATGAAGATGAATTTTGGAAATCCTTCTTCTACACATAGTTTTGGACAGGAAGCTAAAATTCTTATCGAAAATGTAAGAAGACAAGTAGCAGATTATCTTCATGTAAGTCCTGCAGAAATTATTTTTACTTCTTGCGGAACAGAGTCTAATAACATGATTATTAAATCTTGTGTTGATCATTTAGGAGTTCAAAGAATTATCACTTCTCCTTTGGAGCACAAATGTGTTTCTGAATCTGTTCTGGATATGAAAAGCAGAAAAGGAGTTGAAGTGGTGTACATGAGACCAAACGAGAAAGGAGATATTGATCTTCAAAAATTGGAAGAAACTTTAGGAGCATCAGATAAAAAAACATTGGTTACTTTAATGCACGCTAATAATGAAGTAGGTAACCTTTTAGAGATTAAAAAAGTAGCAGAAATGTGCAAAAAACACAATGCTCTTTTCCATTCAGATACTGTGCAAACCGTTGCGCATTTACCTTTAGATTTTTCGGATATTCCATTAGATTTTGCTTCATGTAGTGCTCATAAATTTCATGGTCCTAAAGGAAGCGGTTTTGCATTTGTAAGAAAATCCACTGGTTTGAAAGGTATTATTATTGGTGGACCACAGGAAAGAAGTCTTCGTGCAGGAACAGAGAATGTTGCAGGAATTGTTGGTCTTGGTAAAGCTTTAGAACTTTCTGTAAACAATATGGAAGCTTACGCACAACATATGCAAATGGTGAAAGATTATACCATTGAAAAATTGTCAAAAGCTATTCCTGGAGTTAAATTTAACGCAAGAAGTGCAGAAAAAGAAAATAGTTTATATACTGTTTTAAGCGTTCTTTTGCCATTTAAAAATCCTTTAATTGGTTTGCAATTGGATATGAAGGGAATTGCTATTTCTCAAGGAAGTGCATGTTCATCAGGAGCGTCTAAACCTTCTATGGTAATGATGATGGTTCTATCCGAAGATGAAATGGATAATTCTACACCTTTAAGAGTGTCCTTTAGTCACCTTACCACTACTTCCGATATAGATGCTTTGGTAAAAGCATTGGAGGAGATTATGGCGGATTTTCCAGTAATAGAAAAAACAAATGTAGGGCATAGATAGTTCTATTTCAGAAAAAAGTTACATTTACACTTTAGAATAAAATTTATAATATAAAAAAAAGAAACAATGGCATTAGAAATTACAGATAGCTCATTTCAGGAAATGGTTTTAAATTCAGATAAACCAGTTTTAGTAGATTTTTGGGCAGTATGGTGTGGTCCATGTAGAATGTTGGGACCAATTGTAGAAGAAATTGCAGCAGATTTTGATGGTAAAGCTGTAGTAGGTAAAGTAGATGTAGATAACAACCAAGAAGTTTCTATGCAATATGGCATTAGAAATATCCCTACAGTTCTTATTTTTAAGAATGGTGAAGTGGTAGATAAATTGGTTGGAGTAAGTCCAAAAGAGGTTATCGCAGAAAAATTAAGTGCACATTTATAAAATAAAAGCCTTGAAAATGAATTGCTTTCCGAAAGGGAAGCAATTTTTTTATAAAAATATTTGCAGAGTTGCTAGAAAGTTGTATTTTTGCAATCACGAAAAACAAAGAAGTTCTTTAAAGTTTTCAATGATCCGGTAGTTCAGCTGGTTAGAATGCCGCCCTGTCACGGCGGAGGTCGCGGGTTCGAGTCCCGTCCGGATCGCATAAGATTTACAATTTTATCTTTAAAAAAATTGATCCGGTAGTTCAGCTGGTTAGAATGCCGCCCTGTCACGGCGGAGGTCGCGGGTTCGAGTCCCGTCCGGATCGCAAAGATCTCTCAATAATTTGAGAGGTCTTTTTTTTGTTATGTATTATGTTTATATATTGTTTTCTGAGCAGTTAGATGTTTATTATAAAGGATTTTCCGAAGATGTTGAAAAACGTTTAGAATATCATTTGAATAGTAAAGATAAATATACTTCCAAAGTTCGTGATTGGAAAATAGTTTACACCCAAGGGTTTGAACATAAAAAAGATGCCCTTATTGAGGAAAAACGCCTAAAGAAGCTCAACAGATTTTCCATTGAAAAATTAATCAGAGGATAAATGTCGTCCTGTCATCTCGTCATGGGTGACGAGACGGGTTCGAGTCCCGTCCGGATCGCAAGCAGAAATGCAAATGAGTACAAAACCCTTCAAATTTCATTGTTTGAAGGGTTTTTCTTTTTGCTCTAATTGTAGATTCTGGTAATTATTCTTCAGAAGAAAAACAAAGCATACTTGGGTCAAAGCAAAAAACTCGACATATAGCCGAGTTTTTTGTTTATTTTGATCTTGGTGATGTGATTGCTGGAAAGCTAAAAGAAAAAACCAGGAGCTCTGGTATAGAGCTACCTGATTCTATGAAGAAAAATTTACTTTTTAAAAATTTTCTCAGCTGTGGCAAAACCTTCCCCTTGCACCTTTACATAATATACACCTTTGGTAAGGCCTTGCAT
>JAEWOR010000020.1 GCA_023399595.1 Bacteroidota bacterium
ATATCTCCAATTATACCTCAATGAGTTTGTTTATAAGCTAAACCGTAGATATTTTGGCGACAGACTTTTTGAAAAGCTTATTGTTGCTAATATTACAGGATTAGGTGATTAAACGGATAATCAGTAAAAAATAATAGACTTTAAATTTTCGCAAATCAAAAAATGATAATTTAGTACAATTAATTTCTCAAAATTTTCTCCATACTTTTACCTTTTGCAAGTTCGTCTATAAGTTTATCCAAATATCGAATTTTTTGCACCAACGGATCTTCAATATCCTCTACCCTATAACCACAAATAACACCCGTAATTTTATTGGCATTAGGATTTATTTGGGGAGCATTATCAAAAAAATATTTAAAATTGGTGTTATTTTTAAGAATGTTAGTCAAATCTTCATTATTGTAACCGGTAAGCCAAAAAATAATCTCTTTTAATTCATCAATCGTTCTCCCCTTTTTTTCCACTTTTGTAATATAATGCGGATATACACTCGCAAAAGACATTTTAAAAACTCTTTCTTTATTTTTATCGTCCATAACTTTTACTAAAAAAATAAGATGATAAAATTATAAATAATGATGAGTAAAACACCATAATCATTAGTAAAAAATAGCATCTTTGTAAAAATAAGTAAAAATGCTATTAGAAAAACTTCAAAATACACCAGAAACAATAGATTTTAAGGAGGTCATCGCTTATATTGATGAAAATTATGACTTCACTCCCACTGCTTTCAAAAATGGAGAAACTCATAACGAAGCTAATCAAAATAATGGTTCTTGCAAAGTATTCAGTTTTGCAAAATTAAATAAGCTTACTAAAGAATCTACTTTGGCTTTATTCGGTGATTTTTACAGAACAGACGTCTTGAAAAATTCTGATGGTGATGATCATCAAAATATAAGAAATTTCATCACTTTTGGATGGGATGGAATTCAGTTTGAAGGAGAAGCTTTACATTTAAAATAGTTTTTTTGGCTTAATAATTGTAATTCTCAATAAAAATAAAGTTATGAAATCTAGATTATTAAAATCATTACTGGCATTAATAGTTCCACTTGTTATAGAATTTATTTTTAAAAAATTCATTGAGAAAAAGAGCGAAAAACATTCGCCTCAAGATTCAGTCAAAAAAATCCCTAGCAGTATGTAAATTTTAAAATCCTTACTTCAAGGATTTTTTTATGTTTTTTTTAAGATTTTAAATATCAATATTCTCTGTAATAAGTTTTAACTTTAAGGCTAAAATTAAATTTAATGAAAAAACTTATTGTTACTACTTTTCTAATGTTCGGAATAATAGGTTTTGCTCAAACTTATTCAGTTCCAGCAGCAAGTCCTAGACAAAAAATTGAACAGGAATTTTCCATTTCCAAAATTACTGTGGATTACGGAAGACCTGGCGTTAAAGGAAGAAAAATTTTTGGTGGATTAGTTCCTTACAATAAAGTGTGGAGAGCTGGCGCAAATTCTTCTACAAAAATCTCTTTTGGACAAGCGATGAGTATTGGTGGCAAAACAATTCCCGCAGGAACTTACGGCCTATTTATTTTACCAACGGATAAAGAATGGAAAGTTATTTTCAATAAAGATTTTCAACAATGGGGATCGGATGCTTATAATGAAAATTTAAATGTTTTAGATATAAGTGTACCCGTTCAAAAAATGAGTGATAAACAAGAGTTTTTTGAAATCTCTTTAGATCCTTTAAATGAAAACACTCTGGCTCTTAATATGAAATGGGAAGACGTAAAAACAAGCGTTCCGATGCAAGTAGATAAATTGGAAACTATTAACAAAATAGTTGAAAAAGTGAAAGAGGCTAAGCAAATTGAAAGAGAAGCCACCAATAAGAAATAACACAAGCGGCCTTTGAGCTGCTTTTTTTGTATAAATATTTGAATGATTCAAAAAATACTTGTCAATTTTTCGGTTGTCAGTTCCTATGCATCCTATTAATTTTGATGGTAAATAATTGTAGAAAGTCATGAAACTTACGAATCAACTCATGTATCAAGCTTGTTTTGATAAAAACCCTGATTTTGAAGGCGTTTTTTGGATGGGTGTAAAAACGACTGGTATTTTCTGTCGTCCCACTTGCCCCGCAAGAAAACCAAAGTTTGAAAATGTAGAATTCTTCGAAAATACTTGGCAAGCGCTAGAAAAAGGCTATCGACCTTGTAAAATCTGCAAACCTTTAGAAAATCCCAATGAAACTCCAGAAAATATTCAAAAAGTTTTAGAAGAACTGGAAGCAAACCCAAGTTTAAAGCTTAAAGATGAAAATTTAATAGAGAGAGGTTTAGAGCCTTACACCGTAAGAAGATGGTTTATAAAACACCATGGAATGTCTTTTCATGCTTTTCAAAGAGCTTTAAAACTCAATACTGCTTTTAAAAAAATCCAGCAAGGAGAAAATATTTTAGAAGTAGCTTTAGAAAGTGGTTACGACAGTTTGAGCGGCTTTACAGAAGGTTTTAAAAACAATTTTGGATTTTCACCCAACAAAAGCAAAACCAACACTATTATTGATGTTAAAAGAATAGAAACTCCCATTGGAAGCATGATTGCTTGCGCCAATAACAACGGAATTTGTATGTTGGAATTCAATGATAGAAAGTCTTTGGAAAAAGAATTACAAGATATAGCCAAGTTTTTTAATGCAACAATTGTTCAAGGAGAAAATCCTCATTTTAAAAACTTAGAAAAAGAACTTTCAGAATATTTTGAAGGGAAAAGAAAAGAATTTACCATTCCACTTTCCCCTGTAGGAACAGATTTCCAAAGAAATGTTTGGGAAATCCTTCGTAGCATTCCGTATGCAAAAACAAAAAGCTATCTGGAGCAAGCGCAAATTTTAGGAAACCCAAAAGCGACAAGAGCCGTAGCCAACGCCAATGGTCTCAACAAAATTTCAATTCTAATTCCTTGTCACAGAGTTATTGGCAGCAATGGTAAACTTACAGGTTATGGCGGCGGTGTTTGGAGGAAGCAATTTTTACTGGATTTGGAACGCAAAAACATGTAAATTTATCTTATGAAAAAATCTGAAATACAAATTTCCGAATTCTTTGAACGCTATATCAACCTTGTTCCTCAAGACGATTTAATTCAAGCTTTTGAAGCGAGTTTAACGCAAATTCAAAGTCTCAACATTTCTGATTTAGAAAAACTGAAAAACAAACCTTATGCAGAAGGAAAATGGACTGTGAATACCGTTTTGCAGCATATTGCAGATTTTGAAAGAGTTTTCACTTACAGAGCTTTAATTTTCGCAAGAGACATTAAAACTTCGGAAGGAATGGACGAAAATTATTTTGCAGATCATTCTCACGCTGATGAAAAAGACGTCAAAGATATTGTGAATGATTTATTAATGGCAAGAAATGCGAGTATTTCACTATTTAAAAATTTCTCCGTTGAAGAACTCAATAAAGTGGGTAAAAATTGGAAATATAATATTTCTGTTGCAGCATTGGGTTTTAATATAATTGGACATCAAATACATCATTTTAATGTTCTTGAAGAATGTTATTTCTCTTTAATTAATTGATTTAAAAACATGAATTTCTCTATACAAAAGCCTTTAGAAAACACTCAATTTAAACTTATTCCGCTTCAGGAAGAAGATTTTGAAAGCGTGTATGAAGTAGCTTCTAATCCTAAAGTTTGGGAGCAACATCCCAATAAAGATCGCTATCAAAAGGAAGTTTTCAAAAACTTTTTTCAAGGGGCTATGGAAAGCAAAGGTGCTTTTAAAATTATTGATAAAGAAACCAATGAAGTTTTAGGCTCAACACGATTTTATGGCTATAATGAAGAAGACAATAGCATTTCCATAGGATATACTTTTTATGGAACCAATTCTTGGGGAAAAGGCATTAATCAACAGATAAAAACTTTAATGCTAAATTATATTTTTCAATTTGTAGATAAAGTGCATTTCCACGTTGGAAAAGTAAATATTCGCTCTCAAAAAGCCATGGAAAAACTGGGTGGAATAAAGACAGATGAAGTGGTAATGGCTTATTATGGAGAAGAAGATGCCGTAAATATTATTTATGAAATTAAAAAAGAAAACTGGATACAATGAAAAAATACAGAATCCAAAAATCACCAATGGTAGTTCCCACAACAGATGGAAAACTTATTGAAGAACATTGGGGAAACTCCACAGGAAACAAAGATGTTTCTATTGCACACATGATTGCTCCGCCTTATTGGAGTGAACCTCACCAAACTCCAGAATTTGATGAATTCACCATTATTATTTCCGGAAAAAAACATTTCGAGATAGATGGCGAAGAAGTCATTTTAGAAAAAGGCGAAAGTATTATGATAGAAAAAGGCGCCAGAATACGCTACAGCAACCCTTTTGATGAGCCTTGTGAATATCTTGCAATTTGTCTCCCCGCCTTTTCTATGGACTTGGTGAATAGGGAAAAATTATAAAAGTTAGAAGTTAGAAGTTAGAAGTTAGAAGTTTGCAAAAATACTTCTTTCTATAATGGTGTAACTTTTTAAATAGATAAAAAATCTCAAAATCGGTTGATTTTGAGATTTTTTTTATTATTTCTTCTGCTAAATATTTATTTTTTTAGATTAAATTAACTGTATCTACATTTTTAACAGTAAAAAATATCTATTTTATTTGTATGATGTAGTTATTATTATCTAATTTCGCAACTTTAATGTTAGTAAAAAATTGGAATCTAATCAATTTATCATAAAAGTAGCGGGCGAAGAGGACATACAGTATGTTCATGAGATATTAGAAGAAATAGAACGTGCTGCGAAAGAGCGTGGAACGGGTATCGCAAGAAGATCAGAAGAATATGTTGCTCTTAAAATGCGCGAGAAAAAAGTAATTATTGCTTTTACAAAAGAAGGAGTTTGGGCAGGTTTCTGTTATATCGAAACTTGGAGCAACAAACAATATGTAGCCAATTCAGGGCTAATTGTTGCTAAAGCTTTTAGGAAAAGTGGTTTAGCAAGATTAATTAAAAGTAAAATCTTTTCATATTCACGGGAACAATTTCCTGATGCTAAAATTTTTGGATTAACAACAGGTCAAGCAGTAATGAAAATTAATAACGAATTGGGATACAGACCTGTAACGTATTCGGAACTCACCCAAGATGAAATCTTCTGGAAAGGTTGTGAAAGCTGCGTGAATTACGATATTTTAAAAAGTAAAGAGCGTAAAAATTGTATTTGTACAGCCATGTTGTACCATCCCGAAGAACATAAAGAGGACAGCAAAAAAACAGACGACGAAAAATTATTATCAAAGTTTAAGAAAATAAAAAAAATGATATGGAAAAAGTAGTATTGGCATACAGTGGAGGATTAGATACTTCTTTCTGTGCAGTGTATCTTTCTAAAGTTAAAAACCTTGAAGTTCACGCTGTAATGGTGAATTTGGGTGGTTTCTCAGATGAAGAAATTAGGAAAACTGAAGAAAGAGCCTATACTTTGGGAGTAAAATCTTTTGAAGTGATTAATGATGCTGAACGCTATTACAACAACTGTATCAAGTATCTTATTTTCGGGAATGTTCTCAAAAACAATACTTATCCACTTTCTGTAAGTTCAGAGCGTGTTTTTCAAGCGACTGCAATTGCGGAATATGCTAAAAACATCAATGCAAAATATATCGCTCACGGCAGTACTGGCGCGGGAAACGACCAAGTGAGATTTGATTCTATTTTTGGAATTTTACTTCCTGAATTAGAAATTATTACGCCTATTAGAGATTTAAAACTTTCAAGAAATGAAGAAATTGAATTCTTAAAAGAACATGGTGTTGAAATGAATTTTGAAAAGTCTCAATATTCCATCAATAAAGGACTTTGGGGGACTTCCGTGGGCGGAAAAGAAACATTAACTTCCAACGAAAGCCTTCCAGAAACTGCATATCCAACTCAGGTTACAAAAAATCAAACCGAAGAATTGACTTTAATTTTTGAAAAAGGCGAATTGAAAGGTGTTAATGGAAAAACTTTTGAATCTTCTGTGGAAGCTATTCAAGAGGTTCAGGAAATCGCGCAACCTTTTGGTATTGGACGAGATACTCACGTTGGCGACACCATTATCGGGATTAAAGGTCGAGTAAGTTTTGAGGCCGCAGCTTCTTTAATTATTGTGAAAGCGCATCATTTACTGGAAAAACACACTTTAACCAAAAATCAATTGTTAATTAAAGACCAATTGAGCTTATTTTATGGGAATTATTTGCACGATGGACAGGTTTTAGATCCAGTGATGAAAGACATCGAAAGCCTATTCCAATCTTCTCAGGAAAAGGTTTCTGGTTTGGTGAAAGTTCAATTGCAACCGTATTATTTTAATTTAATTGGAATTGAATCTGAAAACGATTTAATGTCTTCTCAATTCGGTTCTTACGGCGAAATTAACAAAACTTGGACTGAGAAAGACGTAAAAGGTTTCTCGAAAATTTATTCTAATGCACTGAGCATTTATCATCAAATACACGAATCATAATGGAGAAAATAAAAGTAGGAATTGTTGGAGGAACAGGCTTTACAGCGGGTGAACTCATACGAATATTATTGCATCATCCTCACGTGGAAATCACTTTCATAACCAGTCAAAGCCTTCAAGGAGCTCTAATAAGTGAGGTTCATAAAGATTTAATTGGTGAAACCGATTTAAAATTTGAAGGAAATGCTCAACCTGTCGACGTTATTTTCCTTTGTTTGCCGCATGGTGAAAGCAAAGCTTGGCTCATTGAGAACAAAAAGCAAATTTCTGAAAATGTAAAAATCATTGATTTAGGAAATGATTTTAGAGTGGATGAAGTTTGGAAAGAAAAAATTTTCACTTACGGTCTGGCCGAGTTTCACAAAGAGGAAATTATGAAAGCTTCTCATGTTGCCAATCCAGGATGTTTTGCAACGGCCATTCAACTCGGATTGTTACCCATTTTGTCCAAGGAAGATGTTTCGGATGTTCATGCTGTCGGAATTACAGGTTCTACGGGGGCAGGAAAAGCTTTACATCAAACCACTAATTTCAATTGGAGAAATAACAACATTTCCCCTTACAAAACATTTATTCACCAGCATTTGGGAGAAATTGAAAAAAGTATTTCTCAAGTTTCAAAACTTCCTACAAAAATTAATTTCGTTCCATGGAGAGGAGATTTTTCGAGAGGAATTTTTGTGACTTTAATGCTAAAAAGTAAGCAAACTCTTGCGGAACTTTATGAAGCTTATAAATATACTTATAAATATTCCAAGTTTGTATTTGTTTCTGAAACTCCCATCGATTTAAAACAAGTCGTAAACACCAACAAAGCTTTGGTTTTCCTAGAAAAAGTGGATGATGATTTAGCAATTCACGTTGCCATCGATAATCTTTTGAAAGGCGCTTCCGGACAAGCTGTACAAAACATGAATTTAATGTTTGGCTTCGATGAAAAAGCTGGTCTCAACCTTAAATCCTCGGTCTTTTAGAATTTTAAACGTTCAATTCCAATCAAAAGTCGTTCAATTCCCCTTCTTTTCAGAAGGGGTGGCAAAAATTCTTTGAATTTTTGCCGGCGTAATTAACATTTAACGCCTCATGTCTAACATCTAAACCAAAAAAAATGAAGTTATTCAACGTATATCCTTTATTACCCATCAATATTGTAAAAGCTCAAAACTGCCATGTTTGGGACGAAAAAGGAACTCAATATTTAGATTTTTATGGTGGTCACGCCGTAATTTCTGTAGGTCATTCACATCCTTATTATGTGGAAAAAATTAAAAATCAATTAGATAAAATTGGTTTTTATTCCAATTCAGTCATTAATAAATTGCAAGAAGAACTAGCTGAGAAACTAGGTAAAATTTCTGGTTATGAAGATTATGCCTTATTTTTATGCAATTCAGGAGCTGAAGCCAATGAAAACGCTCTGAAAACCGCTTCATTCGCTTCTGGTAAAAAGAAATTTATTACTTTTTCAGATTCTTTTCATGGGAGAACTTCTGCAGTTGTGGCAGCAACAGATGATAAGACCATCATTGCACCTGTCAACGAAACCGAGAATTTTATTTTTGTAGAATTCAATAACACTGAGGAGTTTATAAAGGTTTTCAATGAAAATAAAGAAGATTTAGCGGGAGTTATCGTGGAAGGAATTCAAGGAATTGGAGGAATAAATATCCCAACCGAAGAATTTTTCACCACTATTGAAAAACTTTGTACTGAAAATTCGATTTATTTTATTTGTGACGAAATTCAGTCTGGTTACGGTCGTTCTGGAAAATTCTTCGCACACCAATATTTCAACGTAAAACCCGATATCATTACCACAGCCAAAGGCATGGCAAATGGTTTTCCCATTGGTGGAGTTCTTATTTCTCCAAAAATTGAAGCCAAAGCTAAAATGCTGGGAACTACTTTTGGAGGAAATCATTTGGCTTGTGGGGCAGCCATTGCAGTTTTAGATATTTTAGAAACCAATAATCTTATTCAGCAAACTTTTGAGAAAGGCTTGTATTTACAAGAAAAACTAGAAAATATCTCTGGAATTTCAGGCATCAGAATTAAAGGTTTATTAGCAGCAATAGATTTTGAAATTCCATCATCTCAAGTTTCAAGAATCATTAGAGAAGACTTTAAAATATTAACAGGAAACGCTTCAAACTCTAATACAATGAGACTTCTTCCACCACTGACTATCAGTAAAGAAGAGATAGATGAGTTTGCAGAAGCATTGCAAAAATCTCTTAAAAAACTTTTGGTCCATAGCTAATCATCTATTATTGGATATTGTTTCATGAATTCTGATTCCAATTTCTAACCTCTACTTTCTATTTTAATAATGAAAAATTTCACATCAGTACACGATATAAAAGACTTAAAAAAAGCTATTGAAGAAGCTTTGGAACTTAAAAAAAACTTAAATGCTTATCCAGAATTAGGTAAAAACAAAACCCTAGGTTTGGTATTTCTCAATCCAAGTTTAAGAACCCGAATGAGCAGTCAAAAAGCAGGCGCAAATCTGGGAATGCAAATTCAAGTCATTAATGCAGGAAATGACGCTTGGACTTGGGAGTTTGAAGACGGCGCCGTAATGAATGGCAACACCACAGAACACATTAAAGATGCCGCAAAAGTTTTAAGTCAGTATTGTGACGTTATTGGTCTTCGTTGTTTTCCAGCCTTTAAAAATAAAGAAGAAGATTACAGCGAGCATGTTTTGAATGATTTTATAAAATACGCTAGCGTTCCTGTTATTTCTTTAGAATCGGCTACGCGAAATCCTTTGCAGAGTTTTGCAGACCTTATTACCATTAAAGAAACCTGGGACAAACCTATAAAACCAAAAGTAGTTCTCACTTGGGCTCCACAAGTAAAAGCCCTTCCACAATCCGTTCCTAACTCATTTGCGGAATGGATGAACGCTGCAGATGTTGATTTCTGTATTGCAAATCCTGAAGGTTATGATTTAAGTCCAGAATTTGTGGGAAATGCAAAAGTTTATCACGATCAAGCTGAAGCTTTAAAAGACGCAGATTATATTTATGTAAAAAACTGGTCATCTTACGAAAAATACGGTTCAATGCCTGTTGTAGAAGAAAATTGGTTGTTAGGAGAAGATTTTTTAAAGGAAAATCCAAATGCTAAATTCATGCATTGTTTACCCGTTCGTAGAAATTTGGAAATGAGTGATGCGGTTTTAGATTCAGATAATTCATTGGTTTATCAACAAGCTTTTAACAGAACGGTTTCCATGCAAGCCGTTTTGAAAACATTATTGGAAAATAAGGACTAATGGAAGATTTATTTATCATAAAAATTGGTGGCGATACTCTGAATAATGAATCTTCTTTAAAAAATTGCATTTCTGCCATTTCCGAAAGTGGTAAAAATGTAATCTTAGTGCATGGTGGCGGTAAAAAAGTAACAGAATTGGCCGATAAACTGGGAATTCAACAGCAAATGATTGAAGGTAGACGAATTACATCTCCCGAAACTATGAACATTTGCACCATGGTGTATGCGGGTTTAATTAATAAAAATATTGTGGCTCAGTTTTCAAGTTTTAATAAAAAATCTATAGGAATAACGGGCGCTGACCTGAACTGTATTATTTCCACCAAAAGACAACATCCTACTATTCAATTTGGTTGCGTGGGAGATGTAAAAGAAATTAAGGCGGAAGTTTTTAAAAATTTCATTCAACAAGATGTAATTCCAGTATGCTGTTCCGTAACTTTAAGTACCGAAAATGAACTGTTGAACACCAATGCCGATACCATTGCTTCGGAAATTGCCAAAGAAATGTCTCCATATTACAAAACACATCTTATTTATTGTTTTGAGAAAAATGGCGTATTAACAGATGTTTCGGATGAAAATTCTGTTTTAAAAAGCATTTCTCAAGCTGAATTCAATTCTATGAAAGAAAGCAAACAAATTGCAGATGGTATGATTCCGAAATTACAAACGGCATTTAAAGTTTTATTTCATGGCGGCAATGAAGTTCACATCATCAATGCTAAGTTTTTGAATGATTATTTCAAAGGTGAAAAACCTGGAACCCAAATTAATTTACACGAATGACCGAATTATCTCAAGAATCATTAGAATTCTTAAAAAAACTCATCAAAACTCCTTCTTTTAGCAGAGAAGAAGATAAAACTGCGGAGATTATTACATCTTATTTTTCGGGTAAAAACATTCCTTTTCAAAGAAAGGGGAATAATATTTGGGCGAAAAATCTTCATTTTGACGAAAAATTACCTTGCATTTTGCTCAATTCTCATCATGACACCGTGAAACCTAATAAACTCTATACTTTAGACCCTTTTGGAGCAGAAGAAAAAGAAGGGAAATTATTCGGTCTGGGAAGTAATGATGCAGGCGCTTCTTTGGTCGGACTCTGGGCAACTTTTATTCATTTTTACGCTAAAAAACTGAAGTATAACCTCATTTACGCTGCAACTGCAGAAGAAGAAATTTCTGGTGAAAACGGTATAAAAAGTATTCTTGAAGAACTCGGAGAAATCAATTTTGCTATTGTAGGCGAACCCACACAAATGAATTTAGCGGTGGCAGAAAAAGGCTTGGTGGTGCTGAATTGCAGAGCGAAAGGAATCGTTTCCCACGCTGCTCATGAAAATCTTAACAATTCCATTTATAATGCGATGGAAGATATTTTGAAAATTCAAAACTATGAGTTTGAAAAAATTTCTGAGGTTTTAGGAAAAACAAAAGCTACGGTAACTATTATCAATGCAGGTTCTCAGCATAATGTTGTTCCAGAATTTTGCGATTTCACAGTTGATATTCGCACCAACGAATTGTATTCAAATGCAGAAGTTGTAGATGTTTTTAGAAGTTTCCTTTCATCAGAAATTCAACCAAGATCTTTACGATTAAACTCTTCAAGTATCGCTTTAAGTCACCCAATTGTAAAAGCTTGTGAATTAGAAAATTGCAGCCTTTATGGTTCACCAACGATTTCAGACCAAGCTTTAATACCTTTTGACTCTGTAAAAATTGGAATTGGAGATTCGCTACGCTCGCATACCGCTGATGAATTTATTTATATTGAAGAACTTGAAAAGGGAATTGAGAAATACATTAAAATATTATCTCACCTTTTAAATTAATTGTAGAGGAATACTAATTATTCAATTTAAACCAAGAACTAACAAAAATGGGAAATAATAAACTTTGGGCAAAAGACAATACCCAAAATAAAGATATAGCAGCATTAATAGAGCAATTCACCGTTGGAAACGACCGTGATTTTGATGTGCTTTTAGCGAAATACGATATTATGGGTAACAAAGCTCATGTTGCCATGCTCAATAAAATTGGATTTATCACAAATGAAGAAAATACCGCCATTCAAAAGGAATTGGATGAAATGTATGTTCTTGCAAAAGATAATTCTCTTCTCATAGAAGACGGAATTGAGGATATTCACAGTCAAATTGAGTTTAATTTAACACAAAAACTGGGCGATTCTGGAAAAAAAATCCATACAGGAAGATCTAGAAACGATCAAGTTTTATTGGATTTAAAGTTGTTTTTACGCACTGAAGTTTTAGAAATTGCACAACTCACGAAAGATTTTTTCAATACTTTAATGCAATTATCAGAAAAATACAAAGATGTGCTGATGCCAGGTTACACGCATTATCAAATCGGGATGCCTTCCTCATTTGGATTGTGGTTTAGCGCATTTGCAGAATCGCTTTCGGATGATTTAGAATTATTGACTGCAGCATTAAACGTAGTTTCTAAAAATCCGCTTGGTTCTGGAGCAGGTTATGGTTCTTCTTTTCCTTTAGATAGAGATTTTACGACCAAAGAATTAGGTTTAAAAGAGATGAATATCAATTCAATTTACGCTCAAATGACGCGCGGAAAATCCGAAAAAATGGTTGGTGTAGCCATCTCTTCCATTGCAGCTACCATTTCTAAGCTTTCTAATGATATTTGTTTATTTTCTAATCAAAATTTTGACTTTTTTAGTTTTCCGACAGAAATCACCACTGGAAGCAGCATTATGCCCCACAAAAAAAACCCAGATGTATTTGAGTTGATTCGTGCAAAATCCTCTAGAATACAAGCTGTCCCGAATGAATTAACATTATTGATGAACAATCTTTTTACGGGATACAATCGCGATTATCAATTAACAAAGGAAATTATTTTCCCTGCAATAAATGATGTAAAAGCATGCTTAGGAATACTTAATACCGTGTTATTGCATATCAAAATTTCAGAAAACATACTCGAAAACGAAAAATATAACTATCTTTTCACAGTCGAAAAGATTAATGAGCTTGTTTTGTCGGGTAAAAGTTTTAGAGATGCTTATCGGGAAGTAGGAAATTCCATTGAAGATAACACTTATCATTACGAAAGAAAAAATTTAAACCATACCCATAAAGGAAGTATTGGAAATCTTTGTTTAGACGAAATTAAAACGAAATTTAACCAAAAATTCCAAGTATTTAATGAAACCATTAGACACGATTGATCATCATATACTCAATATTTTACAAGAAGATTCTATGATTTCTGTAAAAGATATTGCAGAAAAAATAGGTCTTTCTTTTACTCCAACCTACGAGAGAATGAAATCCCTAAAACAAAAAGGCATCATTAAAAAATACGTAGCAATAGTAGATAGAGAATTATCAGGATATAACATTATGTCTTACTGCAATGTAGTTTTAAAGGAACAATCTTTAAAAAAACTACAAGAATTCGAACATAAAATCATGAATGAATCTCAAGTTTTAGAAGTGGTAAGCCTTTCCGGAACTTATGATTATATGCTAAAAATTGTTGCTAAAGACATTGCAGATTATAATAATTTTATGATTAAAGTATTAGCGAATATTCCCAACATCGGACAGTATCACAGCAATATTGTTCTTTCCGTTATTAAAGAAGAAACAAAACTTACTTTCTAAAGTAAGTTTTGTTTTTATATGAAAAAACAACCCATCTTCACTTCTCACTTTTTACTTCTACAGTTTTTCACTCAAAAATTGGTATTTTTCATCTTTATAAACAGCGAAGATATGCTGAATTCCATTGGTGAGAATAATTTTTTCGGCTCCAATTACAGAATTATAACGTGCGGTTTGTTCAAAAGTTTTTTCTGAAAGTTTAATGTGAGGAGCTTTACATTCCACCAAAATTTCGGGTTTTGTTTTATTGGTCACCAATAAATCTATTCTTTTTGTAAGTCCATTTAATTCAATTTTTCTTTCAGCAATCAGTGCAGAGCTGGAATAGCCTTTATTTTGCAAAAAATAATGAATCCAATGTTGCCTCACCCATTCTTCGGGAGTTAAGAGCAGCCATGTTTTTCGGGACAAATCATAAATAAAAAACTTATCTTTGTCTTTCCTGAATTTAAAATCGAAATTGCTCGGAAAATTAAGCTTCGGAAGCTCCATTGGTTATGAAAGAATTAGAATTAATCCTCAAAAATATCAAAAATAAAGAAGTTTTACCTATTTATTTTTTCCATGGTGAAGAACCTTTTTTTATAGATGTAGCTGTAAAAGCATTAGAAAATGATTTTTTGGAGGAAGACGAAAAAGCTTTCAACCAAACGGTTGTCTATGGAAAAGATACCAATTATGGTGAAATTCTTTCCTTAGCAAGGCAGTTTCCAATGATGGGCGATAAACAAGTAATTATTGTAAAGGAAGCTCAGGATTTAAAATTTAATGAGGAAGAAGCAAAAATGTTGGAAACTTATGTTGCCAATCCTGTTCCGTCTACGGTTTTAGTATTTGGACATAAACACAAAAAATTAGACAGCAGAAAAAAGGTTACCAAAGCTCTTTCTAACTCAAAAATGCTTTTTCTAAGTGAGCCTGTAAAAGATAATAATCTTGCGAAATGGATAGCCGATGAATGCAATGTTTTGGGTATAAAAACGGCTCCGAATATTTCACATTTATTAGCGGAATATTTAGGAAATGATCTTTCAAGAATTTCCAATGAACTTCATAAGTTAAAGATGATTTTAAAACCTGGTGAAGTTTTAAATGAAACTCACGTAGAAAATCATATTGGGATTAGCAAAGAATTTAACGTTTTTGAACTTCAAAAAGCTTTAGGTTCAAAGAATATGAATCAAGCTTACAAAATAGCGCATTTTATGGGTAAAAACCCTAAGAATAATCCTTTTGTAATGATGTTGGCAAGTTTGTACAATTATTTTTCTAATATTATTCTCTATCAAACATTAATTGCTCAACCACCACAAACTATTGCTTCTGCTTTGGGCGTTCATCCTTATTTTGTTTCCGAATATGCTAATGCAGCGAAATTGTATCCTTTGAAACACGCTACAAGAGTTATTTCCTTACTTCGAGAATTTGACATGAAAGGAAAAGGTTTAGGAGCTGTTAATCAAAATGATGAGCAGCTGATTAAAGAAATGGTCTATAAAATACTGAACGTTGATAAGACCAAAGTAAAAGTTTAAAGACTATCCCGAATTTCGTTATTGACAAAATTCATTGTAATTATAAAGCAAATAACGAATCTTTTTCCGACTTTTGAAAATTCAAAAAAAATATTACTGAATTTTATACCTTATGGAAGATAATATATTCGACTGCGTTATTGTAGGCTCAGGACCAAGTGGATTTACAGCGGCTATTTATGCTGCTAGAGCAGATTTAAAACCTCAATTATACACAGGTTTAGAACCAGGTGGACAATTAACTACTACAACGGAAGTAGACAACTTCCCAGGATACCCTTCTGGAATTACAGGCCCAGCAATGATGATGGACTTACAAAAACAAGCCGAAAGATTTGATACAAAAGTTCACTATGAAATGATTACAAAAGCTGAATTTTCTAAAGAAGTAGGTGGAATTCATACACTATGGGCAGGAAATAAAGAAATTAAAGCCAAAACGGTAATTATTTCTACAGGAGCTACCGCTAAATATTTAGGTCTTGATGATGAAAAAAAATATGCAGGAGGCGGAGTTTCAGCATGTGCAACTTGTGATGGTTTCTTCTACAAAGGAAAAGAAGTTATTGTTGTAGGAGCTGGAGATACAGCTGCTGAAGAAGCTACTTATTTGGCTAATTTGTGTACAAAAGTAACGATGTTGGTAAGAAAAGACCATTTCAGAGCTTCAAAAGCAATGATTCATCGTGTAAAAAGCACTCCAAATATCGAGGTGAAATTCAATCATGAATTAATTGGCATTGAAGGTGAAAATAGCCTTGTAGAAAGAGCTATTGTTATTAATAATCAAACAAAAGAAGAATCTAAAATAGATGTTCACGGTATTTTTATCGCAATTGGACACCAACCTAATACAGATGTTTTCAAAGGACAAATTACATTAGATGAAAACGGATATATTCTAACCGAGAAAGGTTCTTCTAAAACCAACTTACCTGGTGTTTTTGCAGCAGGAGACGTTCAAGATCACATTTACAGACAAGCTATTACGGCTGCAGGAAGCGGTTGTATGGCAGCAATGGATGCTGAAAGATATTTAGGTGAATTGAAATAATACAAAGCGTCTTCGGACGCTTTTTTAGTATGAAAAACCTTTTTTTTATTTTTATTGGCGGTGGAATAGGAAGTATTTGCCGATTTCTGTTATCCAATTATACTCAAAAATTATACAATGTTTCTGGTTTCCCTCTAGGAACATTTATCGTTAATATTTTAGGATGTTTTTTAATAGGCATATTGTCTTCTCATTTTTTAAAAGATAATTCAGATCTCAAGTTTCTTTTAATTACAGGTTTTTGTGGAGGCTTTACCACTTTTTCTGCTTTTTCTGCTGAAAATTACAGTCTTTGGCAAAATGGAGATTATATTCACTTAATTTTATATTCACTTCTAAGCATTGTAATTGGCTTTATAGCTGTTTTCATCGGACTTTATATTGGTAGAAACTAAATTTTTCTCACTGAAAACTAACAAGTTAAATTTTTTATTAAAAAAACATTTGTGCGATGTTGAAAATGTTTCTATATTTGCACCACTGAAAACAACGATACAAACGGGGTTTAAAGTAAAGGAGAGTTGGCAGAGTGGTCGATTGCGGCAGTCTTGAAAACTGTTGACTGTAACAGGTCCGGGGGTTCGAATCCCTCACTCTCCGCAAGTATAAAATAAAACCTACTGATTTTTCAGTAGGTTTTTACTTTTACATTAATTTCTTTCCGGATCAAGCACAAAAGGGATCAAGCGGATCAAGCACAAAATTTGAGGACTAGGCAAAAATTTTGGATAATCGGAATAGAAAAAAAGCTTTGTCTATCACTCCACGAAGTTGCATTCTAAAGTTTTTGATTTTCGCATTGAAACTTTCCGCAGAAGCACTGGTACTTCTCTTTTCAAAACAGTTGAGAATATCATTATAATGACTCGTAATTGTATTTTTTAAAATAGAAAACGATTTAAACCCCGATTCTTCCGCTTCGTTAAACCCATGTGCAAGTTTAAGCATTGCTACAGATTTTAGAGTATTCTGATTATAAATCCTTCTCAATTTGTCGGACAAGTTGTAGGCTTTTTCCAAATTAGGAAATTCATTAAACAGAATTTCAGCTCTCTCACCTTGGTTTTTTGTCCATTTATCACGGCTTTTATAAAGTAAATATCGGCTTCTTGCCAAGAGTTGTTTTTGAGAGTCGCCATTGCTAAAAACTTGGATTTCTGGTTTTATTCTCTTGGTTCTAGCTTGTTTTAGAATTTTATTTTCTAAATCAATCGCTTCCCAACGATGTTGGATTCTTAGTTCTTGAACGACTTCTGTGGCAAATTTTTGAACGTGGAACCTATCAATAACCTGTATTGCATTAGGAAAACATCGTTTGGCAATGAGTTTCATAGAACCTGCCATATCTAAAGTTACCTCTTTTACATTTAACCTTGATTTTCGGCTAATTTGTACTATTTTTTGGAT
>JAEWOR010000035.1 GCA_023399595.1 Bacteroidota bacterium
AGAAAATCTTTATCAGATTAAATGCTAAAGTTGAAGATGAAGACATAAAAAAAGAACTAGTAATCCAGAAAGACACCAAAGAGTGTACATATAATTTACCTAAAGGAGTATATTCTTATGAAATAGCTTTATCCAGTAAGGATATATATAAAAAGGGAGAATTTAATATTGCTCAGGAAGAACTAGTCACATTAAAACCCGATTAAAATTTACTCCGCCACTGAAAAGTGGCGGTTTATTTTTTTCGAAATTAATCTCTTGAGTTTAAGATTCCTTTTTTTTTGATACACCCCAACTAGATAACCAATAGAATTTTCAATTTTTAATTTTAGTTGTCTGATTTTTTCATTTAATTCAGTAATTAATATGTCAAAATCTTTCTCTTTTTCTTTTATTGATATTAACCCTGCTTGCAACACATATGAAATAAAAATTATCGGGAAATACTAGAAACAAAAAACCCTAAAGCATTGATTAATAATGAATTAGGGTTTACCGATGAGGTGCCTAGCGGATTCGAACCGCTGTAGATGGTGTTGCAGACCACTGCCTAGCCACTCGGCCAAAGCACCGTTTTATGGTGTGCAAATATAGTAATTTTATTTTATTCCGAAAGAAAATTATAAGTTTTCTTTAATGTTTAGCCTTTGTTTTTGATTTTCAATACTTTTTTACATTCCTTGAATTCTCAATTGTAATTGGGCATTGGTATCAACTATAACAATAAGTTCGTTGGGTTTTACAATTACTGAAGAAGGTGTTAGATTGAAGACTTTTCCATTCATTTTTAAACCTTTATGATGTTCTTTGTTAAAAGTTTCTTCAATGCTTTTCTTGGAGGTTTCTTCCAATTCTTGGGTGGGAATTCCGTATTCCTGTTCAATCATTTTTACAATTTTACTTTGGAAAAGCATAACACCTGCTTTTTGGAGAAAATTAGAAGTTTTCAACTTGAATTTAGTCTTGGTAAGAACAATTTTCTTTTTAGAAGCATCATACACGGGAATTCCTGAAATAATAGAAGTCCCTTCCACAAAACCTTCAGTTTGGGCTTCTATAATTACTTTGTCTTCATTTCCATATACTTTTACGTCATTAATTTTCACTTTGGATTTGCCTTCTCTAAAGTCGAATTCTTTATTCAAAAACATTTTTTGAGCAATAGAAATTGCTTCCGTAAAAGGTATGTGAGCAACGGTTTGCAATAAAAAAGAATTGGATTGGTTGTTGACAAAATTGAGGTTAGGAACAGTCTTAATTAGGGTAGATGTTAAAGGTTGATTTCCTGTAAACGTTTCAGAATAGGTGTCGATTCCAATAGTAGTATCAATGGCGTTTCTGTAGATTTTTAATGGACTTAAATTAACGCTTATGGGAGAAATTTTAAGCCAAGTTTTATATTCATCAGAAATATTAAAAGGAGGAGCAAAGAGATTCCACGCGTTAAGAGCATGAACTTGAAAATTAAGTTCATTTCCCATTTGCTGATCTATGGTGTCGCAGAATTTTTCTTGTTGCTCTTTTAGGCTTTTTTCAACAAGGGAAGTAATAGGAACTTTTATTTTGCCATAGTCTAAAACAGGTTTTGTTATCCATTTAAAACCATTAGGTTGGGTTTTGGTTTCTATACTCCAATTATTTTTTAGGTTTAACGTGGTGTTGAAATACATTACCGTTTCGAAAGTGGTATTTTGGTAAGTGTACATGCCAAATTTCCCGATTCCTTTTTCTGCCCAAATTTTTAAGGGAACTTCAATTAAAATATTTTGGTGAGTTCCACCCACTAATCTTATAGGACGGGTTTTCCAAACTTTTACTTTAAATTGGTCGTTATTATTATCCGTATAAGAATTGTCTTCGAAAATAAGATCTTTTACAGATGCATTCACGATATTTCCTATTTCCTGTAAAGGAATTCTCACGGGCATTGTAATGCTCGATTTTATTTTTTGAAAATCGGGATGGGAGTTTGTTTGCGCATTAATAGCTAGACTTATTGCAAAAAAAAGTATCGAAAAGTATTTTGTCATCATTTCTTTTTATCATTCAAAAATAAAAAATCCACCTATAAAACAGTGGATTTTTATAATTTTCCTAGAAGTGTTTCTCAAATTCTACACTTGCACCTTTCATTTCGCCTTTCATTGGAGGAGCAGTTTTGGTGATTTTAATTTTTATAAAACCAATTTGTGGAAATTGAAGATGAATTTCTTTCATTATTCTTCCAGCAACATGCTCTAAAAGTTGAGACTGCATTTCCATTTGCTGATGAACAATATCATTAATGTCCGCATAGCTTATGGTGTCGTTTAAATGATCGGTTTCCGTTGCTTTCCAAATATCTGCATGAACTTCCAAATTCACCAAATAATAGGTTCCAATGTAGTTTTCTTCCGACAAAACACCATGGTAAGAGTAAATTTTAATATCTTCAAGAATGATTTTTGAAGTCATATTTTAGAATTATTACTTTTAAAATTATTTATACCAGCTTGAATATTTCACGTAATTGTCTGCAATTCTATTCACTTCTCCTTTCAGTAATTCTTCGGAAATATCTTTAATTTTTTTTGCGGGAATTCCAGCCCAAACTTCACCAGATTTAATATGAGTTCCCTGTGTAACTACAGAGCCAGAACCTACAATAGAGTTTTCGTCCACCACGCAATCGTCCATTACAATAGATCCCATGCCGATAAGAACATTGTCTTTAAGCGTGCATCCGTGTACAATGGCGTTATGACCAATAGAAACATTGTTGCCGATTACCAAAGGAAATTTTTCATAAGTGCAATGGAGCATAGCATTGTCCTGAACATTCACTTTGTTCCCCATTCTTATTGAATTTACATCTCCACGAATTACGGCATTAAACCAGATACTACATTGGTTTCCCATCACTACATCCCCAATTACCGTTGCAGTTTCTGCTAAATAAGTGTCCTCACCCATTTGTGGAGTATGTCCTAAAACTTCTTTTATTAAAGCCATTATTATAAATTTTGATACATTGTTTACTTCATGAATTTAAAAATAAGCATAATCGAAAAATCTAATCGTATTATAATAAGAACTCATTTCTAAATGCCTATTTTTGCAATTCAAATTTACTTAAAAAATGCGAGAAATATTTATAGAGCCTACTGAGAATCCAAAAGTAATGAAGTTTGTAGCGGATTATAACTTAATTCCAGGGGCATTGGAGCTAGATAGAGATTCAGATGTTTCGGAAATTCCTTTGGCACAAGAATTATTCAACTACCCATTTGTGGAGCGTATTTTTATCACAGCAAATTTTGTAGCGGTTGCTAAACAAGATTCTGTGGAATGGGAAGGTATTGTAGATAATCTTAAGAACGTAATTGAAGATGAACTATTGGCGAACCCAAGAATTTACCTTCAAAAAAAGAAGGAAGCTTATCAGGTTTATGCTGAGATGACGCCTAATCCAGCAGTTATGAAGTTTGTTTCTTCTAAATTGCTAATTGATGGTTTTGTAGAAGTAAAATCTAGAAATGAAGCTGATGCAGTTCCTTTAGCAAAAGCTATTTTTAATGAATTTGAATTTGCTCAGGAAGTTTTTATTTCAGATAATTTTGTGGCGATTACTAAAGATTATTCTGTAGAGTGGCATGAAGTAATGGTTCCTGTAAGAGCTTTTGTAGCAGATTATTTACAAAACGGAGGGGAGATTTCTAATGTAGATCCTCAAAAACATGAAAATCCTGTTGAGAAAATTATCAACAGAGAATATACAGATGACGAGCAGAAAATCTCTGATATCTTAATGGAATATGTAGCACCTGCTGTAGAAAATGATGGTGGAAAAATTTCTTTAATGGAATATGATGCGGAATCTAAAACAGCAAGAATGCTTTTACAAGGAGCTTGTTCGGGATGTCCTTCATCTACAGCAACTCTAAAAAATGGTATCGAAAATATTTTAAAGCAATTCCTTCCAGAGGTTGTAGAACACGTTGAAGCAGTTAACGGATAAAATAAATACATAATTTATTGTTATTTATTTATTAGTTATGAAATTATGCATTTCAGATAGGATTATTTATTGTTATGAAGGGAATACTTTTAATTAATTTAGGCTCACCAAAATCTACAGAAGTTAAAGATGTAAAAGAATACTTAGATGAATTCTTAATGGATGAACGGGTTTTAGATATGTCTTGGATAGGTCGAGCTGTGCTTGTAAAAGGAATAATCTTAAAAACGCGTCCCAAAAAATCTGCTGAAGCTTATAAAAGTGTTTGGACGGATCAGGGGTCACCATTAATTGTATATTCAAAAAAAGTTCAAGAAAAACTTCAGAAAATTGTTGATATTCCAGTTGGTTTGGCGATGCGTTACGCAGAACCATCCATTGAATTTGGACTTCAGGAATTAGTGAATAAAGGCGTTACAGAAATTTGCGTTCTTCCTTTGTATCCTCAATATGCGATGAGTACCACAGAAACCGTGATTGAAAAAACCGAGGAAGTGCGTAAAAAGAAGTTTCCCAATGTTAAAATAAAATATGTAAAACCCTTTTACAATAATGAAAACTATATAAATAGTTTAGCAAAAAGTATTCAAGGGAATTTACCTGAGAATTTTGATAAGTTATTATTTTCTTATCATGGTGTTCCTGAAAGACATATTTACGCCACAGATTACACCCATACTTGTAATTTAGAAAATTGTAGAGAAGAAAAGCATTTGCATTTTAATGAGTATTGCTATCTCAATCATTGTTATGAAACCACACGTTTGGTTCAAGAGAAATTAGGTTTGTCTGATGAACAAGTTCAGATTAGTTTCCAATCGAGATTATTAAAAGATCCTTGGTTGAAGCCTTATACAGACCATACATTGGAGGCTTTTCCTAAAAATGGAGTTAAAAATATTGCCGTTTGTTGTCCTGCTTTTGTTTCTGATTGTTTAGAAACTTTGGAGGAAATTTCTATGGAAGGCAAAGAAGAATTTTTACATGCAGGTGGCGAAAACTTTACCTATATTCCTTGTTTGAATGATAATGATGATTTTATAGAGGTGGTGAAGGGTCTTTGCGAAGAAATGTTGGAGGCGTTCTAAGTATTTATTAATCAAAAATTAATTGTTACTAATAATAAAAAAGTCTATTGAATAAGTTTCAATAGACTTTTTTAGTTTATTATTTAATGTAGATATGGAATATATTGAGCATTAATTTTTTCAAGAAAATAATATAAATTTTATCTAATAGGACTTCTAAATTCTCCGTAACCCATTAATCCATCATAGTTTCTTCCGAATGGAGCATAGTATAAAAATGCTTGATACAAATTGTCGGTTTGCCAGAAACTACCATTCACTTCGCCATAATTCATTGTTCCATTGGGAGTTTTTGAAGCGATAAGATAGTTGTAAAAACCCTGTTTAAGGTAAATTTTTGCAATGTAAGACTTCTTGCTTTCATCATAAATCATTTTGAATTCTTCACGAGGTTCATAATTATTAAAAACTCCTAAAATGTATAATTCATTTTCAATAGGATCCGATTCTAACATAAAGTGTACCCAAGAATAATCACCTTCATTATCGGCATTTCTTTCAATTCCTAAATCATTTCTTCTAAAATAAAAAGCACCATTTACATCTGGTTGATATTGATAATTTAAAGGATATGCCCAAACAGGATGTAGATATGTATAATTTTTACCATCAGCTACTTGCGTTGCAGCTACCATATCTGCTGCAAGATTCATATTCTTGTTATCGAAATAATAAAACTCATTGTTCCCAGGAAAAGTTAAAGACATTTGCTGAAACATAAGTTTATTTCCCATTGTAGTAGTAGGTTTTTGGTTGTATACCACAATATTAGGATTGTTGTTTTGCATAACATTCAAGCTTACAGAGGAAACATTTGACAGTAAACTTTGGTTGATAGCAACAGCTTGAACCTCCACTCTTTGGTTAAGATTTGGTTTTTGTGCATTTGAATATCTAGAAATATTAAGACCTATATTGGCTCCATCTTCCACCACAAAAAATCTCTTTTTGAGAATAGGTTTGTCTTGAGAATCTTTATAAATGATGAGTTCAAAATTTCCAGAAATCTTTGGCTGCATTTTCTCATTAGGAAAAGTTAATGAGTAATGGGTGTAAGGTTGAAGCGTGTTAAAAGAATACTGAAATCTATCCAACATTCCATTTAAACTTCCGTTAGCGTATTCTGTGAAAAAAAGATTGTCATCTTGCCAGTTTCTGTCGTAATGTTTAATTGTGTAACGGTAGATTTCGCTGCTATTGGAAAAGTCGTCAAAACGTAAAATAAGTTTGTCATTAAAACCAATGACAGGAGTTTCGTCATTGGTTTGTGGGTTAAAAAGCTGAACGCCACTAATGTTCTGCCCAAATACGCTATAACCTAATAACAAAAAGAAAAAAGATAAAGTTTTCATTACGACTAAGATAACAAAAAATTAGGCATTTTTTTACAATATCGTATTTTTGGACAAAATTTTATAAAATGTTACAATTACAAGCTTTTGTTTTTAATATTGTTGGTGAAAACACTTATGTTCTTTATAATGAAAAAGGGAACGCATGGATTATAGATCCAGGAAATATGAATGAAAGAGAAAACCAAGCAATTCATCAGTTTATTCTCGATAAGAAACTTAATGTTGAAAAAATTGTTCTTACACATGCTCATTTTGATCATGTAATGGGTTTACAATGGGCTTTTGGTACGTTTAAAGTTCCTGTTTATATGCATCAAGAAGATCAAGAAATTCTAGATATGTTGCCGATGAGCGCAGGTCGATTTGGCGTTTTGGTGGAACCTGTAAAAGTAGAAATACAATATATAAAGGAAGGTGATGAAATGAATTTAGGTGATTCCAAATTTAAAATCTATCATGTTCCAGGGCATTCTCCGGGAAGTGTGGTTTTCCATAATGAAGAACAAAAATTTATGATTTCTGGTGATGTTTTGTTTCAGGGAAGTATTGGTAGAACGGATTTGCCGAAAGGTGATTATGATTTGTTAATTAGTGGAATAAAAAACAAATTATTGATTTTGGATGAAAATACTCAAGTTTTTTCTGGACACGGAAATCCTACCACAATTGGCTTTGAGAAAGGGAATAACCCATTTTTGAGATAAAAAAAACGATGGATTTTTCCATCGAAATAAATTTGAAATATTATTATTAACGTAGGAATTCGCCTCGAGGCGAATTCCTACATTTTTTTATTCTTTCCATTTAATATTACAGCCAATACTAGGTCTTTGCATTTCTTCTTGTGGTTCTCCACTTAATAGATTTTCGAAAGCGATAATTAAATCTTCACCTGTTATTTCTTTATTATTTCCAGGTCTTGAATCATCCATTTGTCCTCTGTAGATAAGGTCTAACTTTTCATCGAAAAAGAAAAAATCTGGTGTACAAGCTGCATCATAAGCTTTTGCAATGGCTTGACTTTCATCGTACAAATATGGGAAATCAAATTTTTTGTCAATTTGGAATTCAATCATTTTTTCAGGAGAATCTGCAGGATATTTTTCAACATCATTTGCATTAATAGCGATAAACTCAATTCCTTTGTCGTTATAATCTTCGTAAAGCTCTGTTAATTTATCAATTACATGTAGTACAAACGGACAATGATTGCACATAAAAATCACTAAAGTCCCTTTTTCACCTTTTAATTCATCTAAAGATTGCAGAATATTATTGTGTGAAGGATTTGGAAGTTCAAAAAAAGGTGCTTTTGTCCCTAAATCAATCATATTGGATGGAGTTTGTGCCATAATATTTTGTTTTTTTAATCTAAAAATCTACCAATCTAATAATTATTGAAGGTTTGTTACATTGGTAAACTGCTACATTGTTACATTAATTTATTGAGCAAAGATAAGGATTCTTCAAAAGGATTTTGATAATTTACCCAATGAATATTTTCTTCACCTCTGTACCATGTAAGTTGTCGTTTTGCGAACCTCCGAGAATTTTTTTTCACCTCAGAAACGGCAAAATCTAAATCCCATTCGCCATCAAGATATTTAAAAATTTCAGTGTATCCAACGGTTTTTAGTGATGTTAGTTCTTTATAAGGAGTGAGTTTTTTTACTTCTTCTAAAAGTCCATTCTCCAACATCTTATCTACACGAAGGTTAATTCTTTCGTAAATAATTTCTCTTGGAGCTTCAATGCCAATTCTTGTAGTGGTAAAATTCCTTGGAGCTTTTGGAGAAGAGATGAGGTTAGAATATTTTTCACCCGTTTGCCATATTACATCTATCGCACGGAGTAAACGCCTTGGGTTTTCCAAATGAACAGTTTTGTAATAATCTTCATCTAAATTTTTCAAAATCTCTTGAAGTTTCTCTAAGCCTTCATTTACTAAAATTTCTTGAAGTTTTTTCTGATTTTCTTCATCAGCTTCGGGAAGATCGTTTAAGCCTTCTATCAATGCCTTTTCATACATCATACTTCCGCCCACCATTATTACAACATTGTGCGGTGCAAAAAGTTCATCCAATTTTTTAAGGGCATCTTCTTCAAATTGTCCAATTGAATAGTAATCTTGTACAGAAAGATTTCCAATAAAATGATGCTTCACCAAAGAAAGTTCTTCAGGTGTTGGGGCAGCCGTTCCAATGGGTATTTCCTTAAAAAACTGACGAGAATCACAGGAAATAATTTCAGTATTAAAATGTCTTGCCAAATCAATAGCTAACTTGGTTTTTCCAATTCCAGTAGTGCCTACAATAGAGATTAAATGTTTCACTTTGCTAATTTAAATGTTTATCTTTGTATCACAATAAGAAACTATGATTTTATCCATGACTGGCTTCGGAAGAAGCGAAGGTATTTTTGAAGGGAAAAAAATTTCTGTTGAAGTAAAATCTTTGAACGGAAAAAGTTTAGATTTAAACATAAAAACGCCTGTAAGATACCGAGAAAGGGAATTTGAAATCCGTAAAATATTAACAGAGAAAATTCTTCGTGGAAAAGTAGATTTTTATATTAATATGGAGATTTTAGAAGATTCTGGAGATGTAAAAATCAATAAAGATTTAATAAAATCTTACATGAGTGAGCTTAAAGATTGCGCACCAGATGGACCAGAATTTGAGTATCTAAAAATGGCCGTTAGACTTCCTGACGCTATTTCTACAAAACCCGATGAACTAAGTGATTTAGAATGGGATTTTCTGCGTGAAAAAATTAGTGATGCTATTGTAAAATTCACTGAATTTAGAACAACGGAAGGTCAAATTTTACATAAAGATTTAGATAAAAGTTTAGAAAATATTAAACAGTTTTTATCTGAAGTTGTTCCTTTTGAGGAAATAAGAATGGATAATGTAAAAGAGCGTTATCAAAAAACCTTAAAGGAATTTGAAAATATTGATGAAACAAGATTTTATCAAGAATTAGCGTATTACTCAGAAAAATTAGATATTTCTGAAGAAAAAGTAAGACTTACGCAGCATCTTAATTACTATAAAGAAGTCATGGAAAACGAAGACTTTAATGGTAAAAAATTAGGATTTATTGCACAAGAAATGGGGCGTGAAATCAATACTTTAGGATCTAAAGCCAACCATGCAGACATCCAAAAATTGGTTGTGATGATGAAAGACGACCTTGAAAAAATTAAAGAACAAACCCTTAACGTACTATAGAAATTAGGGTTTAGAGGTTAGAGATTGATTTTTCTAACTTCTAACTTCTAGCTTCTAACTTCTTTTTATGAATAAAGTAATCATATTTTCAGCACCTTCAGGAAGCGGTAAAACAACTTTGGTCCAATATGCCTTAACAAAGTTTCCTCAGCTTGAATTTTCAATTTCTTGTACAACAAGATCACCAAGAGGAGCGGAAATTCATGGTAAAGATTACCATTTTATTTCTCCAGAAGATTTCAGAGAAAAAATTCAACAAGATGCTTTTGTGGAGTATGAAGAAGTTTATACTGATAAATATTATGGAACTTTAAAATCTGAAATCGAAAGAATTTGGAAAGAAGGTAAAATAGTTATTTTTGATGTAGATGTAAAAGGAGGAATTTCCCTGAAAAAATATTTTGGAAGTCAGGCTTTATCTATTTTTATAGAACCACCTTCAGTAGAGGAATTGGAACGAAGATTGCGTTTTAGAAATACTGATGACGAGGAAACAATAAAAACAAGAGTGGCTAAAGCAGAACATGAATTGAGTTTTGCTTCCGAATTTGATTCCATTGTTATTAATGAAGATTTGGATGAAGCCAAAAAAAAGGTTGAACATTTAATCAATCAATTTATTCATAAAAATCAGTAGATTTGAAAAGGTAAATTTTATTCAACAATTGTAAAAATTACAAAAAAGATGAGCAACGAAACATTAGATATCGCAAAATCCAACTTACCAGTAAAAGGTTTTTTAAATATTAAAGATATTGCAATCCCAGTGGGAGACGACTTGGTTAAAGCAATTTTAGATCTTAAAAAAGAGAAAAATGCAGTAATCTTAGCCCATTATTATCAACCCGCAGAAATTCAAGATATTGCAGATTTCTTAGGAGATTCTTTACAGTTAGCACGTCAAGCAAAAGAAACCAGCGCAGATATGATTGCTTTTTGTGGGGTACATTTTATGGCAGAAGCTGCAAAAATTTTAAATCCAACTAAAAAAGTAGTTTTACCAGACACATTGGCTGGATGCTCATTAGCAGATGGTTGTAGTGGGGAAGGATTGCGTAAAATGCGTGAACAACATCCTGATGCTTTAATTGCTACTTACATTAACTGTAATGCAGAAACTAAAGCTGAAAGTGATATTATTGTCACTAGTTCCAATGCAGAAACCATTATTCAAGCTCTTCCAAAAGATCGACCAATTATTTTTGCACCAGATAAAAATTTGGGTAGGTATCTCATGAAAAAAACGGGTAGAGATATGATTTTGTGGGACGGAAGTTGCATCGTTCACGAAGCTTTCTCAATGGAAAGAATCGCTAAGCAATTAGCAGATCATCCTAATGCAAAATTAATTGCACACCCAGAAAGTGAAGAGGCTGTTCTTCAGTTGGCCCATTTTATTGGTTCTACATCTGCACTTTTAAATTTTGTGGAAAAAGATGATTGCCAGGAATTTATTATTGCTACAGAAGAAGGTATTTTACACGAAATGAAGAAAAGAGCTCCACATAAATCATTAATTCCAGCTTTGGTTTTTGATGAATCTTGTAACTGCTCAGAATGTTTTTACATGAAGAGAAATACAATGGAAAAATTGTATTTGTGTATGAAGTACGAGCTTCCAGAAATTTTAATAGACGAAGAGCTTCGTTTAAAAGCATTAAAGCCTATTGAAGACATGCTTGATCTTTCTAAATCAATAAAATAATTAAAAAGACTATCTCAATCTGAGATAGTCTTTTTTTTAGTTTGTAGTTTTTTGTGGGGTATTGTTGTATAATAAAACGGCTTTACCATCTTCACATTTTACACCACTCGGAATTGGGACAACTTCACAATCGGAGGTTAAACCGCGTTTTCTATTATAGTCGGCACTTTCGTTATTATATTTTGTAATTTTTGGTAGTAATTCTGCTTCCAATTCTTTAGGGTAAGCAAGATATTTTCTTGGTCCACCACAAGGTTTTGCACCTAAAGGAGAAATTCTCCACTGTGAGGCATCATCACATTTTTTAGATTCAGATAAACGGATAATTTCATCGCGTAACTCTCGAATGTTTTCTTCCAGTGCAATCATTTCCGTACTATCATCAAGAGAAGTTACAGGAACAATAGAATCTTTTTCAATTGCTGGTTTTAATGCAATATCTTTGGGAAGGGTATCTGGGTCAATATTGGGTGTTGTTTTACATGATGTCAACAAAACACATAATCCAAGTGCAATGAAAATGTTTTTCATAAGAGTTTTTAAATTTATAAAGCAAAAATATTACCTTTCTTTTTTATACACATCATTTTCTGTAATTTTGAGGGATGAATCAATCTCTTTTCGATTTAGTAGAATACACACAAAGAAGCATTTTCCTTACAGGAAAGGCAGGGACGGGGAAAACAACTTTCTTAAATGAATTTGTAAAAAAAACTCATAAGAAGCATATTATTGTTGCTCCCACAGGAATTGCAGCTATAAATGCAGGAGGTGTAACCATACATTCAATGTTTGGATTGCCGCTTCGTACTTTTTTGCCTACAACCGAAAGAATTGATGGGAATTTGGGAATGAATATTGCTGATTTGATGCCGCATTTCAAATACCGAAAAGATAAGTTGAAGCTTCTAAGGGAAATAGAAATTATCATTATTGATGAGGTTTCTATGTTAAGAGCGGATGTTTTGGATATGATGGATTTTTCTCTTCGTCATATCCGTAGAAATCAAATGCGTTTTGGTGGGGTACAAATGCTTTTTATTGGAGATTTATACCAACTTCCTCCCGTAGTAAGGGATGAAAATGTTCTGAAAATGTTTTACAATTCGCCTTTTTTCTTTGATAGTTATGCAGTAAAAGAAGTTCCACTAATTACTATTGAACTTACTAAAGTTTATCGTCAGAAAGATGAGAAATTCTTGGAAATTCTTAATGCTATTCGGGATGGTGATAAAGAAGATATAGATTTTGATGAACTCAACTCAAGGTTTGATCCTAATTTTGAACCTACAGATGAAGCATATGTTTATCTGACTTCTCACAACAGAATGGCGGATCATATCAATCAGTCTAAACTTCAAGATTTGGGTGGTAAATCCTATTTTTATAACGCGAGTATTATTGGGGATTTTAGAGAAAATAATTTTCCTAATGATGAAAAGCTTGAACTAAAAGTGGGGGCTCAAATTATGTTTATTCGTAATGATGCAAGTGGTGAAAAACGTTACTATAACGGTAAATTGGCAGAAGTTATTCGCATTGATAATGAAGAAGTTTGGGTAAGAATTGAAGGTCAGGAGGAAGATTATAAGCTGAAGAAAGAAATTTGGGAACAGAAAACTTACACTTTAGATGCCGAAAAAAATATTAAAGAAGATGTTTTAGGAAGCTTCGAGCAATATCCAATTCGTTTGGCTTGGGCGGTTACCATTCATAAAAGTCAGGGACTTACTTTTGATAGATTGATTATTGATGCTGGGAAATCTTTTGCTTCGGGTCAGGTTTATGTGGCTTTGTCAAGATGTAGAACTTTGGAAGGTATTGTCTTAAAGTCCAAAATTACTCCCGACGTTATTTTTAGTGATCATCGTGTGGAAGAATTTCAAGTTTCTACAAACGCCAACGACAAAATGGAGGAAATCCTTGAAAAAGAAAAGTACGATTATGCCATTCAGAAATTAATTAAACATCTCAACTGCTCGTGGTTTTCTCAAAACTTAGAAATATGGTATTCTTCCTCTAAATCAAGTAAATTTTTAGATCAATACAAAGCTCAAGAATTGTATGTAACATTGAAAAAAGAAGTTCAAAATTTGGTGGCTGTGAATGCTAAATTTGAGAAAATCCTGCTTCAAAAAGTCTATAAATTTGTCAATGAGAATGAAGATTGGAGCGAGATTGAGTCAAAAGCTAAAGGGGCTGTCAATTTCTTTTTTGAAAACACCAATTCAAAAGTTTTTAGTCCATTGAAATCATTTTATGCGGAAACTAAAGGTGTGAAAGGTTTGAAACAATACAATGAAGATTTTAAAGTATTTCTCGATGATTTGGAGGAATATTTAAAAGGTCTTAAACACGTTTGTTTACTAGAAACTAAACTTTTGGATGAAAAAAATGAAGAAGTGAAAGTGAATATGACGGTAGCTAAAATTCCATCACAAGTCATTACTTATCAGCTATTCCAGCAAGGTAAAACTCCAGGAGAAATCGCTAAAGAAAGAGGTTTAGTGGTGGAAACTATTTATGGACATCTTGCCAAGTTCGCAGAACAAGGGGTTTTAGATATTAAAAGAATTTTAGCGAAAGAAAAGATTAAAGTTTTTGAAAATCTCTTTTACAAAGAAAAGGATTTGGATACCCTTACGAAATGGAAAAACGCTCTTGGAAGTGATTTTGAGTTCAATGAAATTAGAATTTTGATTAATCATTATACCTACTTAAAAGAAAAGAATAGCGGTAAATAGAAGCAAGATTCAAGAAACAAGAACCGAGAATTTAGATAAGAGATTTGAATGAAATATAAAGTGGCGCGAGCGAAGCGAGCGTCAAAAAGTCTAGTAGTAAAATAAAGTATTTCAACAATTAAATAAGTTTTGTTTCTAACTAGTTTTCAAATTGTATTCATTGATTCTTTGGATTAAATTTTCGTTTATTTATTTCTTCAATTTTTAATTTGATTTTTAATTGTAAATAATGAAAAATTTTGATATTTCAGTCCTTGATTTAGCACCTGTTAAACAAGGGAAAACCATACACGATACCTTCAATGATAGCTTAAATCTTGCTCAAGAAGTTGAAAAACTCAACTATAAAAGATTTTGGCTTGCAGAACATCACAACATGGCGAGTATTGCTAGCTCAGCCACTTCTGTTCTTATTGGTTTTATAGCCAACGGAACTCAAAAAATACGTGTGGGTTCAGGTGGGATTATGCTTCCTAATCATTCTTCGTTGGTTATTGCAGAGCAGTTCGGAACTTTGGAAAGTCTTTTTCCCGACAGAATAGATTTGGGTTTAGGTCGTGCTCCTGGAACGGATGGATTAACTGCTCAAGCCTTAGGACGCAATCCCGCAATAATTAATGAACAATTTCCTCGACAGATTTTAGAACTTCAACGGTATTTTTCGGTGGAGAATAAAGATAGCTTGGTAAGAGCAATTCCCGGTGAAGGGTGCAATATCCCAATGTATATTTTAGGTTCAAGTACGGATAGCGCTTGGTTGGCTTCAGAGTTGGGTTTGCCGTATGCTTTTGCAGGACATTTTGCTCCTGAACAAATGGAAATGGCTTTTAAAATCTATAGAGAGCATTATCAACCCAGTGAAAAATTTCCTCATCCATACATCATTGCTTGCGTAAACGGAATTGTTGCTGATTCTTATAATGAAGCTCAATTCCTTGCGACAACTATGTATCAAGCATTTGTGAATTTAGTGAGAAACGATAGAAAACCCTATTCGCCACCTATTGAAGATATGGATGAAGTTTGGAACCCAATGGAAAAAGCAGCTGTTCTTCAAAAATTAAAAATGAGTTTTATTGGTGATATTCATTCTGTAAAAGAACAACTTATTCATTTTCAAGAGAGATTTCAAGTGGATGAATTAATGATTACTACCCACATTTATGAGCATGAAAAAAGAGTACATTCTTATCATCTCTTTAAAGAAGCGGTTGATAACCTTTTCAAATCTTAATTATAGTTTAATATTAATTGTATAAAGCTAGTTTTGTAAGTATCTTTGTAAAAATTTAAGTAAAAATGTCTGATATTAAATTGAATACCATTGCTGAGGCAATTGAAGATCTTAAAAATGGTAAAGTAATTATAGTTGTAGATGATGAAGATAGAGAAAATGAAGGCGATTTTCTTTGTGCTGCTGAACTTACAACTCCAGAAATTATCAACTTTATGACAATTCATGGTCGTGGTCTTATTTGTACGCCACTTCCAGAAAAAAGATGTGATGAATTAGGATTAGACATCATGGTTTCTCGTAGTAGCGATCCTAAGGAAACTGCATTTACCGTTTCTGTAGATTTATTGGGAGATGGAGTTTCTACCGGTATTTCTGCAAGTGACAGAGCAAAAACCATTCTTGCATTAATGGACGATAAAACTAAACCTTCAGATTTTATGCGTCCTGGTCATATTTTCCCTCTGAGAGCTAAAAAAGGAGGTGTTTTGAAAAGAGCTGGTCACACTGAAGCGGCTATCGATTTAACAAGATTGGCCGGCCTTAAAGAAGGTGGTGTTATTTGCGAAATTATGAATGAAGATGGCAGCATGGCTCGACTTCCTGAATTGTACGAACTAGCAATAAAACACGACTTAAAATTGGTTTCTATTGAAGATCTTATTCATTATGAATTAAAAAAAGGAAACCTTATTGAGCGAATTGAAGAGAAAAAAGTCAAAACACACTATGGTGATTTTAATTTTTATGCCTTCCGTGAGACTTCAAACGAACAGATACACTTTGCTTTAACCAAAGGAACTTGGACGGTAGATGAACCTGTTTTGGTACGCGTGCAGTCTTCAAATTCTTATTTTGATGTGTTAAGCAGATTGACAAACGGTGAAAAACCTCTATTGGAAAGGGTTACGAATATGATTAATGAAGAGGGAAAGGGTGTTTTAATCTTTATTAATAATGTTTCTAATTCCGAAAATACCATGCGTAAACTTCAACAGTTTTTGGATTTCCAAGATGGACAAGAAAAACGCCCAACATTGGCATCTAATTACAGAGATTATGGTATCGGAACTCAAATTTTAAAGAATTTAGGAATTAATAAGTTTAAAGTGATTACCCAAAATACAGCTATTAAGCCTCAAGTAGGGGGTTATGATGTTGAGGTGACAGAAATGGTACAATTGTAATTTTTGTATGAATATTAAACAGTTTCGGCGGCCCATGGCCGCCGAAACTGTTTATAAAAAACAGATTTGTTAAAAACATATAAAACCGTTCA
>JAEWOR010000036.1 GCA_023399595.1 Bacteroidota bacterium
CGGCCTTGCCCTGACCAGCCGGCGATGCGGACGCGGCGGCGCGGCATCGGCCAGCGCCCCGGCCAGCAGCGCCGGGCCGGTATAGGGCCGCGGCACGGAAGGATGCAGCACCTCGGACGGGTCCGCCCCGGCAAGGCGCGGCGCGCGCGCCAGGAATGCCTTGCCCCAGTTGCGCCACGACCCGACCGAAGGCGCGGTGGCGTCGCAGGCGAAATGCCTGCGCCAATCGTCGGGCAGCGGCAGGCCGAACCCTTCGGCCCGCGACATCATCCAGACCAGCGGGATATTGGCCAGCGGCCGGGCATATTCCAGCCCCAGAAGCTGGCCGCCCACGTCCGGGTGGCAACCGCGAAACCACATCTGCTCGATCCGGCCCGGCGTCGAGGCGCTGTCCCAGATCAGCGGCTGAAAGGCGGCGCGAGTCTCGTCCAGGGCCAGCGCCTGCACGCCATGCTCGACCTCGGCACCCAGATGCGCGTCGTGGAAGCGAAAGCGCGGCTCGGTCAGCATCCAGAGCAGCGGCAACCTGATCCCCAGCGCCATCACCGTGTCGAAGACGCCGATCATGCGAATCGGCACCACCGGATGGCAAAGCGTGGGGTCCAGCCTGCCGACCAGCCGGTCGCGGCCCTGTCGGTAAAGCTGCCAGGCCTGCTGCACGTTGCGGCGCGTGGCATGGGCATGGGTCAGCAGCCCGACCCGCCCGATCATCCCCGCAAGCGAGCGCACCGCAAAGGCGCCACGGGAATAGCCAAAGAAAAACAGCGGATTGCCCGGCCGCCATTCGCGCGCAAGCCAGGCATAGGCATCGCAGATATGCCGCTCCAACGCCGAGCCCATGGCCAGTTCCGGCAGCGTGCGCCAGGCATCCCATTGCTGGCCGGGGGCGTAATGCACCCGCACAGGCGCGGGCAGCGCGCCGCATTCGCCCGAGAGCAAGGCATGGATTCGGGCGATGGACGACCTTCGCCCCTCGGTCAGCGAGGCGAAGGTGCCATCCATCAGGACGATCTGGCATATCGGCGGACGCGTTGATTCCATACGCCGACGCTAGCACGGAAAAACGAAGCGTCGATTAATGCCTATTCAAGCGCGTTCACGGTCAGGTGTGCCATCAGCCCGAAACCGTTGAATCGGGTGTTGGTGACGGTCGAATAGGCGCCGGCACCGTGGAAGATGACATAGTCGCCCTCCTGGATATTGACCGGCAGGGTCAGTTCGCCCGGCAGTCGGTCCACCGAATCGCAGGTCGGGCCGAAGATGATGCGCGGCATCGGCTCGTCCTCGCGCGGGGTGCCCTCGGGCGTCAGCACTTGCAGCCGGTCGAGGTTGCCGACGATGGGCAGTTCGAACAGCCCGCCATAGACGCCGTCGTTCAGGAACACGTTCTGGCCGTCGCGCACCGCCTTGACGCGGGTGATCAGCGCGAAGGCATCGGCGCAAAGCCCGCGGCCGGGCTCACAGACCAGTTGCGGCGCGTCGGTGCCGAAGGCTTCGTCGGTCACACGGCGGATCAACTGGAAGATCGCGGCCAGGTCGGGCTCGACCCCGGTCACGCGATGCGAGGGGAAGCCGCCGCCGACGTTCAGCCGCCGCGCCTTGACGCCGGCCATGGCGCAGATCTCGGCCGCGGTTGTGATGTAGCTTTCCCAGGCATGCGGATCGGTGCATTGCGTGCCCGGGTGGAAGGTCAGCGAGGGGATATAGCCGCGATCCGCCACCGCGCGCAGCAGTTCCGCCGCCAGTTCCGGCGAGGCGCCGAATTTCGAGCCGAAGTCATAGGCCGCGCCCAGCACCGGCAGCTTGAAGCGCGGCGAGATCTCGCAATTATCGGCAGGCACGCGGGCGAAAAGCTTATCCAGCTCCGAACGGCTGTCCACCGACCAGGACTTGATCCCGGCCTCGACGGCATGGGCGATCTCGGCCTGCGAACGCACGGGGTTGTGGTAATGACGTGCCGCGTCCGGCGCCAGCCGGCCGATCAGGTCGATCTCATAGGGCGAGGCCACGTCGAAACCCTTGACCCCGGCGGCCGAGAGGGTGCGGATCACCGCCTCGTCCGGGTTGGACTTGACCGCATAGGTGACCAGGCCCGGAAAGCCTTGCAGGAAACGCTGCGCGGCGGCGCGCAGGACCGAGGGGGCAAAGACCATCACCGGATTTTCCGGCGTCAGCCTGCGAATGATCTCGGCGGGATTGCTCCAGACGGTCTTGGGGCCGCGGCCCTCGGTCAGTCCCATCGGCATGTCCTTCCTGTGCGCGTGCGGAGTGGAAACAAGTCTGCGCCCTATGGGTTCCGATTGCTGCAATGAAAAGGGTGGAAATGGGCCGCGGCTTCGTTAATATGCCGAAAGCTTCGGCAGATCGACAGGTGGGCGGGTGGACGAACTTGATCGCGGGATTCTGGCCCATCTGGCGCAGGATGCGCGCATGTCCGTAGCGGTTCTGGCGCGGCGGCTCAAGGTGGCGCGTTCAACCGTGCAGGCGCGGCTGGAGCGGCTGGAAACATCGGGCGCCATCGCGGGTTATACGCTGCGGCTGGGTGATTCCGCGCGCGAGCATCGCATCCGCGCCACCAGCCTGCTGACCATCGAGCCGCGCGCCCAGGCGGCGATCCTGGCCCGGCTGCGCAGCCTGCCCGAGGTCGAGCGCATCCATACCACCAGCGGCCGCGTCGATCTTTTGCTGCAACTGGCCGCCATATCGACCAGCCAGCTTGACGATGTGCTGGACCAGATCGGCGGTTTGACCGGCGTCCGCTCCAGCGAGAGCCTGATTCACCTGTCCACCAAGCTGGATCGCGCCGCCTGATCGTGTCCCCTGCGCAACAATGTGACAATCGTGTCGCCATATTTGCGCTGGTCGATCTGCTCCAGCCCCGCGACCGGGCCGGGCGGGGCCGATTCCTCCCAGACCACCACGCCGCCCGGTGCGATCCAGCCGCCGGCCAGCGCCGATTCCAGCGCCCGCTCGCCCAGCCCCTGGCCATAGGGCGGGTCCAGGAAGACCAGCCCATAGGGCGCGCCGCGGTTCTCGCCCAGCCGGGTCGCGTCGCGGCGCCAGACATCGGTCGCGCCCATGGCGCGGGCCTTGTCGATATTGGCGCGCAAAAGCGCCCGCGCCGCCACGCCGTCATCGACGAAGGCCACGCGGGCGGCGCCGCGGGACAGCGCCTCGAGCCCCAGCGCGCCGGTGCCGGCGAACAGGTCCAGCACCCGCGCGCCGGGGATCGGATTGCCATGCGTGCCGTTGATGAGCAGGTTGAAGATCGATTCGCGCACCCGGTCGGTGGTCGGGCG
>JAEWOR010000022.1 GCA_023399595.1 Bacteroidota bacterium
CGGCGAAGCCGCGCCCGAAACTATTATATTAAAACTCTCTGTATTAAAATTTATAGCTCACCCCAAATGTAAAATTTCTTTCTTTGGTGGTATATCCTACAACATCTACATAAGAAGTATTCATCAGGTTTCCGATGTTTAAATACGTTTCAATTTCAGGTGTGATTTTCTGATTGATATTCAAATTAAAAAGATTAAACTGATCTGCGATTACATCTACTTTATTAAATGAAGCATCATAAAAATAATCAGGGCGCTTTCCTACAAACATATGAGATAAACTAATTCTTGTAGAAGCAAAAGGTAGAAGCTCAATATAAGAATTCATTCTTACTTTTGGTTGTCGGAGCATGGTTTCTTCATGGTCTTTTTCTACATAAGAATAGTTGGTTCCCAATTTTATGTATTTACAAATTTGATAATCTCCACTTACTTCAACACCTTTCACTTTATTTTCATCCACATTCTCGAAAATCCCAGTATAATCAGGAAGTGTAACATATCTGAAAACATCTTTTTCCTGTCTTTGGAAGATACTTGCAGAGATATTTAAGCTTCGGTCTTTTTTACCAAAATCAATATTAATTTCATGAGAATTGTTGGTTTCTGGTTTCAAATCAAAATTGGGATTAAGATAAGGCATTGATCCAAAAGATTGATACAAAGTTGGAGCAATAAATGCAGTAGAATAAGAGTAACCACCTTTCAAATACAAATCTCCAAATTCTTTTACGATATACGGATTGATGCTGTACACAAAATGATTGTTGAATTTGGAATGATTCGTAAGTCTTCCACCCAAATCTAATCTAAAAATATTGTATTTCAGTTGAGCATTGGCGTAAACATCGTAAGTGGTAACATTGGTGTCATCAAATTTTAAAACATTTTCCATAGAAGCACCACCCCAAGGTAAAGATTTAGACTCCATAGATTGTTTTTCATATTGAATACCACCTACTAAACTGAAATATTCATTAAAAGTATAAGTATTAAACAAATCTGCAAAAAAATTGTCGCCACCGTATAAATATTGGTCGGTGTAAGCACTATTCATCAAGTCTTGACCAAGCCTTTCTGTGTTGGTGTAACGGATGTTAAGTTGTACACTTCCCTTATCATTATATTTGAATTTTGCATTTCCACCCAAAAAATACTGTCTGTCGTTATTTCTATAAGTTCCATCTTGGAAAGCAGAATAATCATAATTAAAAAGATTGTGATTCCAACCCCCATTTACACCAACGCTAAACTGATCAGTGGAGTAGCCAATGTTGGCAGAAATGTTTTGTTTTTCCCAACCGTCTTTATCAAAAGTTTCGTCACCTTTTGCATTGGTAAAACCATCAGATTTTTCATTAAAAGCATTCAGTTGGTAATTAAAACCTTTTATTTTTCCTCTTACGCTGCCGTCTTGAGCGAATGTATTATAAGAACCACCTCTTGCAGAAATAATTCCTTCAATAACCTTCTGAGCAGATTTTTTTGTTTTAATATTAATCACGGAAACACTTGCATTAGAACCATACAAAACAGATGAAGCTCCGTTTAGCATTTCAATACTTTCGATATTTTCTAGCGCAATAAGCCTTAAATCTGCCGCAGTATAATCGTTTCCTGTAACATCTTTCAAGGGAACACCGTCCAGAAGAATAAGAATGTTGGCACTTTTACCGCCTCTTATTCTAGACATTTTCGGCTCATTAGAACCATTAAAAGCTCCTGAAACTTGTACTCCCGCTACTTGATCTAAAACATCGTTAAGACTTTGTCCTTGGTGTTTTTCTAAATCTTTTTCGGTAAGAAGTTTTACGTTTTTTCCAGTTTCGTGCAACTGTTGAGGTGTTTTAGAAGCAATTGTTACTTCATCAATTTTGGTTTCAGTTTCCTGTTGGGCAAAAATCTGTGTACTAGCGACAAGCAATGCTCCAACAAAAAAGATTCTTTTCTTCATGGAATGAATAATTTAAGTTAAAGATGTGCTTATCGGAAAACAAAAGGCTAAAATATGAACATAGAAATGTTCAGTCAATCAGGCTTTTCCTCCGAAAGCTTTTGTTAATAATACTTTCAGTAAGGTCTCCTGACTTTCATTAGTTCTGCACCTTCTCATCTTTCGACAATGGCTGTTTTGCAGAAATCTTTTTATTAATAATGATTTACAGTTGCGGGGACAGTCCACGATTTACACGCGATTCCCTTTTCTAAAAGTTTTGCAAAATTAATGAAAATTAATGGATATATTGTGAATTTTATAAATAAGACGCATCAAAAGAAAAAGGCAGCAAATCTCTAATAGAATTAAGCTTGATAATTTCTCCTTCTACGGAAGAAAAATAAATTTCGATATTTTCTCCTTGCTTAGATTCGTATTCCAAAATGCTTTGTCTACAGCTTCCACACGGAGGAATAGCAATTTTAGAAATACCATCTGAAGGAGAGCCAATTACAAACATTTTCTTAATTTTTACATTCGGAAAATTAGCGGAAGTCCAAAAAATAGCAGTTCTTTCTGCACATAAACCCGAAGGAAATGCAGCATTTTCTTGGTTGTTTCCTTGGATAATTTCACCATTTTCTAACAAAAGGGCGCATCCAACATTAAATTGAGAGTAAGGAGCATAAGCTTTTTCTCTGGCTTGCAAAGCCGCATTGAATAATTTTTTGTCAATGTCTTCCAGTGAATTTCTATCTGAAATTGTGCTATAGCTTATTTTTAATTCTTTTTCCATTTAAAAAAAATCGGAGGATAAAGATAAATGATTTTTCTAAATAAGCAAAACGCATTACTAGTAAGGTTTTTTTTGAATATTTATTTACCTTTAAAACTCAAAAAAATAAAAATGCTTTATTCACCTATACAATTTCGAAATTTAGAACTTAAAAACCGTTGGGTAATGTCGCCAATGTGTATGTATTCCTCCATTAATGGTGTCGCAACAGAATTTCATAAAGTGCATTACGGAAGTCGTGCTCAAGGCGGAGTAGGATTAATAATGGTAGAAGCAACTGGTGTAGAACCTCGCGGAAGAATTACTACAAAATGCATGGGAATTTGGACGGATGAACAAGCTCAAAAATTATCAGAAATTGTAGATTTTGTACATCAAAATTCAGATTCTAAAATAGGAATTCAGTTGGCTCATGCAGGAAGAAAAGGTTCTACATGGGATAATATTCAGGTTTCTGTGGAAGAAGGCTGGGAAACCATTGCTCCAAGTGCTATTCCATATCATCCGGAGGAAAGAATTCCCCATGTTTTAAGTGTGGAAGAGATTAAAGAGCAAGTTCAAAATTTTAAAAATGCAGCAATAAGAGCTTTAAAAGCAGGTTTTGATGTTATTGAAATTCATGCCGCTCATGGATATCTTATTCATCAGTTTTTATCGCCACTTTCTAATATTAGAACGGATGAATATGGAGGGAGTTTTGAAAATAGAATTCGATTTCTTGTGGAAATTGTAGAGGCTGTAAATGAGGTTTTAGATGAAAATCATCCTTTGTTTGTGCGTATTTCGGGAACGGAATATGCAGAAAACGGTTGGGATTTGGAAGAAAGTGTAGAATTGGCGAAAATTCTAAAGAACAAAAATGTAGATTTAATAGATGTTTCCAGTGGTGGAAATATTCATGGAGCTAAAATTTCTGTTTTCAATGGTTATCAAGTCCCTTTTTCTGAGGAAATTAAAGCAGAAGCAGGAGTTAAAACAGGGGCAGTAGGATTAATCACTTCTGGTGAACAAGCCGAAGAAATTTTGATAACCAACCAAGCAGATCTTATTTTTGTAGCTCGTGAAATCTTAAGAAATCCATACTTGCCAATTCAATATGCAATGGAAATTGGAGAGGATTGTTTCTTTCCTCATCAATATTTAAGAGCTAAAAAATAATTTCAAAATTCAATAAATTTTTGCATATTTGAGGAGCTAATGATGAGTATAGAGCAATATATGTTATCCTGTCCTTCCAAGAAATTCTTAGGAATGGAGTGTTTTGGATGTGGAACACAAAGAGCAATAGTTTTAGTATTTGAAGGGAAATTTGTGGAAGCTTTTTATATGTTTCCTGCAGTTTATACACTTTTATTATTTTTCGGATTTACAGCGCTTAATTTTTTACATAAGAAACGGAATTACGGCAATATTATGGTAGGTTTAGCAATTGTAAACGCTGTAATTATGGTAGGAGCTTATTTTATAAAACAAAGCTATATTTTAAAATAAAAAAAACATTAAATAAATTAAATTATGAATCAACAAAAATTACCCAACGCACAAACAGTGCTGATTTTAGGAATTGTATCAATTGTGGGAACTTGCTGCTGTAGTGGTATTGTAGGTGTCGTTTGTGGACTTATCGGGATGAATATGTACAAAAAAGATAATGAACTTTATCTACAATCTCCAGAAATGTATTCTGATTATAATAACCTTACTACAGGTAGAATACTTTGTATTATAGGTTTGGTGTTAGGAGCAATTCAATTGTTATATTTTATCTATATTCTTTCAACAATGGGTTGGAGCGGTTATATAGAAATGATTCAAAACGCTACTAAAATGGGGGGAGTTTAATCACTAACCTCAATAAAAATAAAAAGACCGCAGTTTAGCGGTCTTTTTTATGAAGTTTAGTTTAATTATTTTCCTTTTTGTGGAGGATAATTTGCCATTATCTCTGCCATAATTTGTGGAATTTGCTTTTGCTTAGCTCTTGGTGAATCTACAGAAATACCGCTTCCTATTCCTTGCCAAACTAATTTCTGACTAGAAGCATCAATAAAATCTACAATTAAAGCACCTTGATTGTAATTGCTGGTCCAAGTTCTGCTCATACCAACTCCCCAACCAAAAGATCCGCCCCAACCGTACATTCCGTAAGGTCGGTCAACATTTAAATCGGTTACTTTTTTATGATTGGCTTTTACATTCACAATTAAATCTGGATTTGAGCCTGATGTTAAACCTTTAGCTTGTAATTGTTTTGAAAGTTCATTTAAAACTCTGTCTTTATCAATATCATTCAACTTTAAATCGTCAATTCTTAGTTTATAAGTTTTATAGGAAGAAAAGTTGGCGGTTTCCGCATAATCTGAACGTACTTGAAAAGGACTACAAGAAGTAAGTCCTAAAGTTGCAGATGCTAACAAAAGAATAATGTATTTTTTCATTGTATTCTATTTATTTTTTGTTTTTATAAATGTGTCAGTTTTTTTATCATATCCATAAGGACAGTGTTTACAACCACTTTTGCAACAGTAACCTCGTTTTAAGTGATACTTTTCTGTGAAAACTTTATAACCTTGCTCATTATAGTAAAAATCTTCTCCTTCTTTGATATCTTTTAGTGCCATAAGTTAAATAGCAATTTAAATTCTTGCTATATTTGTTTTTATGATTATTGTAAGTCAAAAACCACTTGCCAAGTTGAAAGTAAATGGTATTGCTTTGTTTCCTTTTATCTTTATTCGAAAACCTGAAGATAAAGATAATAAAATCCTTGTAAACCACGAAAAAATTCATCTACGACAACAAGCGGAAATGCTGATTGTATTTTTTTACCTCTGGTATGTTGTAGAGTATTATTATTGGTTTTTTAAACTAAAAGACAAACAAAAAGCATATATGAGAATCTCTTTTGAAAGAGAAGCTTATGCTAATGAACATCACCTTAAGTATTTGCAAGAAAGAAAGCTTTGGAACTTTTGGAAATATTTGGACTAAATTATTTTTGCTTTTCCCATTCTTTATCGAAGTCGTTTTGGGTTTTCACGGGTTCAAAATAATTATTTCTGTTTTTAGAAATATCGTTAACTATAGCATAGTTTATTAGTGTGTTGATGTTCGAGATCATTCTTTATGGTGAGTTTTCTCTCTTGTCCATTGGTGAAAATGTTTGTGGCTTTTCTGTTATTCATTTCTATTTTCATCAGTAAGCAAGGTTCTAGGTAAGCGTTACAAGGTTCTCCCGTGTGAATATCTTTTACAATATTACCACTGTTGAATGTAATTTTTAATTAAATGTAATTTCTGGGTTCCGTTGATGCCGCTCCATGTTGAGCATAGGTTTCAATTGTTTTAATGAGTTTTAAATAATCAATTGTATTTTGTCGGCTTTCTGAGATAAACCCTTTATGCATGGTGCTTTGCGTATGTTCATTAATTTGTTTTTCAATTGCAGTATTGAGCATATTGACTATTTTATCATTTTGTTGATTATTGCGATCGAAATCAGAATTGATGTTGAAGGGGATTCCAACAAACAAAAAAAGAGAACAGCTGATAGTAGAAGAATAATCAATGCATATAAGAAAAAGCCAATTTTTATACTCAGGGTGTTCCATAGGTTTTCTCAACAAATGTAAAATAAATTCAAGAAATTTGCATTAATGAATTTTCTTGAAGTCGATATTCAGGGTGTTGAAATTCCAGCAGATAGAAAATTATGGTAATTTTTTAAGAGTTTGTAAATATTTTTTGTAAAACCTTTAACCTAAAAATCCGTAAAGATTACGGAAATTTGCAAAATGGAAATTCCAGAAGTTACAGTTCCCATAACTCCAATTTCTCTTGAGAGAAATATTCAGCTTTTTATTAAAAGAGAAGATTTAATACATCCAGAGATTTCAGGGAATAAATACTGGAAGCTTTTTTTTAATATTAAAAACTATCTTAATCACCTTCCTAAAAATCCTCGCATTATTACATTTGGTGGAGCTTTTTCCAATCATATTGCTGCAATTTCGGCTCTTGGAAAAGAGTTTAATATTCCAACATTAGGTATTATTCGTGGTGAAGAGTTGCAAAATTCATGGTTGCAAAATCCAACTTTAGAATTGGCTTATCAAAATGGAATGCGTTTTAAATTTGTAACTCGCGAAAATTATAGAGATAAAGATCAACTTGCTCAAAACTTCAAAAGTCATTATCCAAACGCTATTATTATTCCTGAAGGAGGAAGCAATCATCTTGCTGTAGAAGGCGTTAAAATGATGCTCAATTCCGATACTAAAGATTTTGATTATCTTTGCATTGCAGTTGGAACGGGAGGAAGCGTTGCAGGAATTTCTCAGTTTTGTGAAGAAGATCAAAAAGTTGTAGGATTTAAAGTGGTGAAAGATGCGAGTTTAGAAACTAAAATATCTGAGTTAACTTCTAAGCAAAATTTTAATCTGATTGATGCAAGCTTTGGTGGTTATGGTAAATTTAATGATGAATTAATTGCATTCATCAACGATTTTAAAATGAAGTATGGAGTTCCATTAGAACCCATTTACACTGGGAAAATGATGATGAAGGTTTTCGAACTCATCCATGATGGTTATTTCCCTGATGGTGCAAAAATTTTGTGTTTTCATACAGGTGGTTTGCAAGGGATAAAAGGTGCAAATCAGTTTTTAGAAAAACACAATAGAGATTTAATTTTATAACATTTGAAAATTAGTAACATTAGTATTGAAAAAAGTTGCAGATTTCATAAAAAAAGAAAAAAAATAAGATGAAAAGACTCTTTCTATTAATCAGCCTTTTGGTTTTATCAAAATTTTCAGCTCAAGGATGGGCTAATGATGAACAGTATATTCAAAGATTCGCTGGGTACGCGGTAGAAGAAATGGAAAAGTACAAAATTCCAGCTTCTATTACTTTAGCACAAGGTTTATTAGAAACTGGTGGTGGACAAAGTAGACTGGCGCAACAAGGGAATAACCATTTCGGGATTAAATGTAAAGAAGATTGGACGGGTAAAACCATGTCTCATACAGATGATGCACCTAATGAGTGTTTTCGGGTGTATGACGATCCTAGAAAATCTTACGAAGACCATTCTATTTTTCTAGCAACAAGAAAGTACTACACTAAACTTTTCGATTTAGATATTAAAGATTACAAAGCTTGGGCGCATGGTCTGAAAAGAGCTGGTTATGCTACCAATCCAAGATACGCTTATATACTTATCAGTAAAATTGAAAAATATAAATTGTACGAATACGATAATACCAATTCTAAGGATGTATTGTATACCATTACAAAACAATATCCAGGCTTTAAAAACGACAATGTATATTTGGCGAAAAATGAGCCTAAAAAAGAATATAGAAAAACAATAATTCCTACCGAGGAAAAATCTCCCAAAGTTTACGCACAACCCGCAAGAAGCTACGAAAGAACAAAAAGCAAAGCAGAAGTTTTGAATACCATGCTTGTGAAAAATCATCCGAACGGAGGTTTGAAATTTGTAGTAGTTCCCGAAGATACAACAGTAAAATTCCTTTCCAATAAATTTGGTATTAGCGAAAGTAAAATCATGAAATGGAATGAGCTGAACGGAAAACAGTTAAAGAAAAATAGCATTGTTTTCTTGGAATCTAAAAATTCAGACGGAAATGTTCCCACTTACAAAAGTGAAGCTGGAGAAAGCATGTACGATATTGCCCAAAAATTTGGCGTAAAACTCAATAAGTTATACGCTAAAAACCGTATGGATGAAAATCAAAGACCAACAAACGGACAATTGATTTATCTTCAAGAGAAAAAACCTAGAAATTAAATTTTTTATTTTAATATAATCCGGGTGATAAATCTTGATTTTTAAACCACCCCGTCAAAAATTCTCATGAATTTTCGACACCCCTCCAGAGGAGGGGAATTAAATACCACTAACTAATACAATGAGATACCAAAGAAGTTCAGCCTTATTTGATGAGGCTTACAAGTACATTCCTGGTGGTGTAAATTCACCGGTAAGAGCCTTTAAATCTGTTGGAGGCGTTCCTGTTTTTATGAAATCGGCAAAAGGAGCTTACCTTACAGATGCGGATGATCATATTTATATAGATTATATCAATTCTTGGGGACCTGCTATTTTAGGGCATACTCATCCAGAGGTTTTAGAAGAATTAAAAATTCAGGCGGACAAAGGCTTTTCTTTTGGTGCACCTACAGAATTGGAAACTGAAATCGCAAAATTAATTGTTGAAAACGTACCGAATATCGACCAAATCCGTATGGTTTCTTCAGGAACTGAAGCTTGTATGAGCGCTATTCGATTGGCGAGAGGTTTTACGGGAAGAGATAAATTCATCAAGTTTGAAGGATGTTATCACGGGCATTCAGATTCTTTCTTAATAAAAGCGGGTAGTGGAGCGGCTACTTTTGGAAACCCAAACTCACCTGGAGTTACAGCAGGAACGGCTAAAGATACTTTGTTGGCGAAATATAACGATGCTGAACAAGTGGCTGATATTTTCAGAAATAATGCAGGAGAAATAGCGGCGGTAATTGTAGAGCCTGTTGCGGGAAATATGGGTTGCGTGCTTCCGGAAAATAATTTCTTACAAGATTTAAGAAAAATTTGTGACGAAAATGGTGCCTTATTGATTTTTGATGAGGTGATGACGGGTTTCCGTTTGGCTTTTGGTGGGGCTCAAGAAGTTTTTAATGTAAAGGCTGACTTGGTAACTTTCGGGAAAGTAATTGGTGGAGGACTTCCAGTAGGCGCTTTTGCGGGAAGAAACGAAATTATGGACCATTTGGCTCCAAAAGGCGGTGTTTATCAAGCAGGAACGTTGAGTGGGAATCCTTTGGCGATGAGAGCAGGATTGAAAACTTTACAATTAATTAAAAACGATGCTGAATTCTACAATAGGATTAATAAAACCACAGAAGCTTTAGATTTCGGAATTGGAAAAATTTTAAATGAAAAAGGAATTGAGCATAAAATCAACAGAAAAGGTTCTATGATGTCTGTGTTTTTCCATACCCATAGAGTTTCAAATTTTGATGAAGCTGCAGAAGCTAATCACTCTTTGTTTAATAATTTCTTTCATCAAATGTTAACTCAGGGGGTCTATCTTCCTCCAAGTGGTTATGAGACTTACTTTATTAGTGATGCTATTAAAGAAAAAGAGATTGAAATGACTTTGGAAGCCGTTAGAAAATTTGAATACAGTTAGGATTTAAAATAGTAAATTCAACTCAAAATAGAATCCCTCAGATCGAAGATCTGAGGGGTTTATGTTAATATAAAGAAAACTAAATAAAATGTTTTATTGTAATGCAGCTAATAAATTAACCCCATCTACTGTTGCCCAAGCTCCAGGAACAAGGCTTACTTTGTTCACTGTATTTGTATTTGTGAATGTTTTAGCATTTGCTGGTGTGTACGCATACCCCCAAACTCCTGCTTGATCGGAATTGATGTAGTTAATAGGTTCCACTTTAATTTTGTTAGCATTTACTTGACTGGTTTCTGTAGCAGCATCTTGAATTAAAACAGAATATGCTTTTTGAGAACCAATGTTTTTGTATCCGCTAATAAATACATTAGAGAAAATTCCTGAGCCTTGTTTTTTAAACTGAATAGCAGAAATTTCTGCAGAGTTAGCACTTTCAGGGTTAGTGTTGGCATCTCTAATAAGACTTACGTTAGAGATTTTTGGTGCGATGTTGTCTGCATTTCCAGAAGCTTCAATCTCCATTCCGAAGTTACCAGTACCCGTTTGGAAAGCATACCAGTTAGTATTGTTTTGTCCACTCCAAGCATCTTGCCAATCGAAAGAGTCATCGTAATTTCCATAAGAAACTAGGTTTTGAGCACTTACAGTTCCTCCGAAGAATTCATAACCATCATCTGTTCCTTTATAAGCCACAAGATTTTCAAGAATAGTTCCTGCGCCTACTGCGTAGAAAGTCATAGAGTTGGTTTCTGAGGTTCCATCACCAATCTTTTTACCTGCATATTCTACTCTTACAAACTTCATAATTCCCGAGTTAGAATTAGTGTCTGTTCCTCCGTAGCTTAAGTTGTTTCCATCTTCGGAATTTGCAGATGTATTTCCGTTAGCAGCTTTTATAGGTGCGTTTCCGTATAATGTAATTCCTCCCCAATCTCCTGGAGTTTTTGTAGCTGTAGTAAATACAATTGGTTCTGAAGCTGTTCCTTGTGCATTAATTTTTCCGTCTTGTAGAATCACCAAAGAACTTGCTGTTTGAGCGGTAAAGTTGGCTCCTGCTTCAATAGTTAAAGTAACTCCTGCAGCAACTTTTACTACTCCTTTTAAAGTATAATTTCCTTTTTTTATTAGTAAATCTTTAGTGATAGATCCTTCTAAAATTCCTCCATTTGGTAAAATTCCATCTGTAGGAGGTGTCATAATTGTATTTCCTTCGTTTCCTAAACCATCATTAATGTCTATTGAACATGATGTTAATGTTAAACCTGCTATTAAAGCTAGTGAACATAGTGATAAAACTCTTTTTTTCATTTTATTTTAGATTTATTTAATTTATTGAATGTGGTTGTTTAGAATGTGTATCCTAATGTTAAGTTGAAGTTTACTCCTCTGTAATAGTTTGTAAGAATGTCGTTGCCATCTTCTAATTGCAATGGCGTGTAGTTATGGTCTCCAAGACGTATTTTATATTGACTGTCTAAAAGGTTTTGTACAGCAAATTTTACATTCCAGTTTTTATTGATTTGGTTTTGATAAACAAAATCTAACTGATGGAAAGGTTTTTCGTAATAGTTATCTGTTCCGGCTCCACCTGTTGCAAAAATTTTACTTCCAGAAATATTGTAGATTAAAGAGAAGGTTTTTGCGAAATTATCTTTGTTTTTGTATTCGTATTTCAAGTCTGCGTTTATCGTATAAGGTGCAGCTCCTTGTAATCCTCTTTTACGAAGTTTTTCTCCAGTTTCTTTAAACCATTTTGGTTCTTCCATTTTCAGCTGATCTTCGCTTCTTTCTACATTGGTATGCATAAGCGTTGCATTGGCTGCTAATGAAAATTTGTTAAGAGATTCGGAAATTCTTCCTAAGTTGACAATCCCTTCCAATTCTACTCCTAAAAGGTCTGCTTTTTTTGCATTAAAGAAAGTAATGGTGGATCCAGTTGCGTCTCCAGAAGCTACTAATGAGCGTTCTATAGCATTGTCTATTCTTTTAGCGAAAACATTTACTGCAAACAATTCTTTGCTGGTTGGGAAGTATTCCCATTTTAAATCGAAATTGTAGTTGTCACTCGACTGAATATTTTGGTTTCCTAAGATGTTTACGTTATCTGGACTAATGTATTTAATAGGCATCGTTTCTATTAAGATAGGTCTTGTAACGGTTTTACTGAAAGAGAATCTTAAGTTGTTTTTGTGGTTTAATGCCTTTTTGATGGATAATGATGGTAGGAAATAGTTTTTATCCTTTTCGATATTTGTTTTCTCTGTAGCGCTTATCTCTGAATATCTGATAATTGTTTTATCGTTCTCGAATCTTGCACCTAATAAAATATCCCAAGTTTCTGAAGGCTTATAATTAATGTTAGCATATCCACCGTTTACAAACTGATAGAAGCTTGAAAAATACTGAGAAATATCCGAACCTTCTTGGTAATAAAGGTTTCCATCTTTAATAGATTGATTGAAAATCTCTTGTGGCTGGTCGACATTTACAACAAATGGATTGTTGTTGTTGCCTCTTTTCCCGAAAATAAAACGGTAAGAGGTTTTTCTAAGGTCAGCAAAACCATTATATCCTAATGTAATCTGTATTGGATAATCTTTCTTGTCACCCTTTTCCCCTAAGTTCATTTGATATTCTGCATATGCAGATCCATAAAACCTTGAGTTTACATCTAAATACTGACGGATAAGGTTGTTCCCTCCATAGTTCATCATTATTTGGTCCGTTGGAAGAAAGTTTCCGGGGTTGGTAATGTCTTCTCTATTTCCTTCAATGATTTTTCTGTCGGGCTGACTGTAGTTGTTAATTACATAACTTCCTCCAGCTTTTACGCTATGTCTTTCGTTTATTTTTTGTGAAGCGGTAAGCTGTAAATCCAAAAATCTAGAAATATCTAACTGATTGGTTCTAAAGAATCCAAAAGTTTTATTTTGGGTTAAACCATCTTTGTAACCGTAATTATCTTCAATAATGTTGTCTGCGGTTTGTAGATAAATGGCGTTAAGGTTTACATTTGTTCCTCTGTTTTTGTAGCCTAAACCTAATAATACTGAAGATTCAGTTTCATAGTTGTATTGTTTACGCTTTAGGAAGTTCATATTGTCTATAAGACTGCTAGCACCATTGGTCCCCTGAAGAACTCTGAACTGGTTATTGTTACCTTCTTTGTATTCGTATTTTGTTCCTTGATTTAAGGAGAATAGGAAACTTAAATTTGCATTTTCACCCGTTCTAAATTTCTGAGCTGTTGTAAAACCAATGCTTGTATTGGGCATAGATTTTACATTGTCCACATTCCAAGAGTCTTTAAAAGCGTTTAAGGATTCATCTTTAGAAAATACATAGTTGTCGGGTCTTGAGTTTCTTACTTGCTCTGGCAAACGTCTGTCTTGGGAGTTTAATCCAAGATATCCCGTCATTCCAGAAGCTCCTTCAGCTACCTTAAAGTTATCTCTAAAAGTGCTTAAAGTATTTACTCCTACACTAAATTCTATTTTTGTAAATGGTTTATCTATAGATAGCGTTTCAATATCAAAGGTTGCACCTGCAAAATCTCCGTATAAATTAGAATTGAAGGTTTTATAGATATTCAGTTTTCCTACTACATCCGTTGGAAATTGCTTTAAAGCAATAATTTTTTGAAATGGGTTGTTAGATGGAGATCCTAATCCGTTAATCAATAGGTAATTGTATCTTTCCTCAAGTCCTCTTACAAATAATCCTCTTCCTTCTACAGCCGTAATACCCGTTACTTTTGTGAGTCCTTGCTCTACATTAGAAATTCCTTTTCTGGAGATTTCTTCAGCACTTACAGCCTGTTTCTGAACAATGGCTTTTTTCTGTTCTCCTAATACAGCAGCTTCAGTTTTCTTATTACTGCTCGCTCTTATTTGTACAGCTTCAATGCTCTTTTCACTTTTTAAACTGTCTTTTTTTATCTCTTGTGCAGATAATACAGATCCGGATAAAAATAAAACCGCAATGCTAAGTTTATACATTTTCATTATTTACTTCCTTTTATTTACTATTTTCTTTCGGTGCAAAGGAAGGCAAGTTTCAATGCTCAGTTGGTTTCCAAATATTTAATTATTTTTTAATTAAATGTAAACAAGATGGTGTATATGTTAAGTTTGTGTAAACAATGATTGTTGGGTTAATCCTGCGTTAAAATTTTGTTAACTTTGGACTAGCAAAAAAGTAAAAATGAACCAAAAGAAAATTCTCCTTATAGACGATGAACAAGATATTCTTGAAATCCTTTCCTATAATTTGGAGAAAGAAGGCTACGAAATCTACACGGCAAACAACGGAAACGAAGGGATAGAAATTGCTAAAAAGATAATTCCAGACCTTATATTATTAGATGTAATGATGCCAGAAAAAGATGGTATTGAAACTTGTCAGGATCTTCGTAAATTAAAAGAACTTCAAAAAACGCTTATTGTATTTCTTTCCGCTAGAAGTGAAGAGTTTTCTCAATTAGCAGGTTTCCAAGCTGGAGCTAATGATTATGTAGTGAAGCTGATTAAACCCAAAATTTTAATTTCTAAAGTAAATGCTCTTTTACAATTAACATCGCAAATTTCGGATGCTTCTAAGCTTATTGAAATTGGAGATTTAACTATAGATAAAGACAATTTCAGAGTTTCAAAAGCAGGGCAACAGTTTTTACTTCCTAAAAAAGAATTTGATTTGTTGTATCTCTTGGCTTCTAATACCGAAAAAGTCTTTAAAAGAGAAGAAATTTTAGAGAAAGTTTGGGGGAACGACGTTATTGTAGGCGAAAGAACGATAGATGTACACATCCGTCGTTTACGCGAAAAATTAGGAATTAATACCATTCAAACGTTAAAAGGTATCGGTTATAAACTTATTGTTTAACTTTAAGTTTTTAAATCTTCTTATTTTGAAATTTTATCGTCTCACCTTTACGGCTTCATGCATCCTCACCATCATTATGTTATTTTTGGTGGTCTCCTTTGATTCTATAAAAAATCTCTATTATAAAAGTCCTTATTTTAACATAGGAATGGTGGTATGTGCCATCCTCATGTTAATTATTAATTACATTATTTTAGAATTGCTCTTTAATTTTTACGGGAAAAAGCAAATTCAGAAAATATCCAATATCCTTCCAGAAGATTTTATTAAGGGTAGAGAGGAAAGTTTTAGCTTTAAAGAAATTGGAGAAAGATTTTCAGATTTTAATCAGCAGAAAGATTCCGAGATTGATGTTTTAAAACAAATGGAAAGTTACCGTAAAGAATATGTGGGTAATATTTCTCATGAGCTTAAAACTCCGCTTTTTTCCATTCAAGGTTATGTAGAAACCCTTCGCGAAGGCGCTGTAGAAAACTTAAATATCCGAGATAAATACTTAGAAAGAATTGGAATCTCTGTAGAAAGACTTATCACTATTGTTTCAGATTTAGACATGATAAACCGTTTAGAAGCGGGAGAAATCAGCCTTAATGTTTCCACTTTTGATATCAACCAACTTATAAGGGAAATATTCGAAATTTTAGATCTCGAAGCTCAAAAAGCAGACGCAAGTCTTCATTTGCTCTCTTTACAACCACAAATTCTTGTAAAAGCAGATAGACACAGGATTTCCCAAGTTCTTATTAATCTTATTTCAAACGCTATTCATTACGCTAATCGTCAGGAAGCTAAAATTACCGTTAAAACAACGGTTCTTAAAGGAAAGGTTTTAATAGATGTTATTGATAACGGAATGGGTATAAAACCCGATGCTTTACCACGTATTTTTGAACGCTTTTATCGTGTAGAGTCCAGTAGAAGTAGGAGAGAAGGTGGTAGTGGATTAGGCTTAGCCATTGTAAAGCACATTCTTGAAGCCCACGGCGAAAACATCTCTGTAATGAGCGAATATTTAGAAGGAACACAATTTAGTTTTATGCTAGAAAAAGCCTGAAAAATTTCGCAAATAATTTAGAAAAAACTTTTTTAAAAAAAACCTCACAAAAGCTTTTTTGTCACTTTTCATTTGTTTTATATTTGCATACAAATCTAATAGGAAAAGTAAGCGTTTAAAAAAGTTATGGTTTATAAGGTTCGTGTTATCTTAGACACAAAGGAAGATATCTTTAGGGATATAGAGATTAAGGACAAACAAACTCTTTGGAACCTGCATTTAGGAATCAAGAGTGCATTTAGTCTTCAAGGAGAAGAGCTGTCAACTTTTAACATTTTAGAAGATGATGGTACAATAGTAAAATCTGTCCCTTTAGAGGATATGAGTGATGATGGAGACGGAGAAATTATGTCCGATGTTTATCTAAACGAAGCTTTCGAGAAAACAGGAGATAAAATCCATTTCCAATATGGTCTTTTAGACCTTTGGGAATTTTTCTGTGAACTTATAGAAATTATTGATGAAACCAAAGGTGTAAACTACCCAATCACTGTTTTCAGATTCGGGAACGCACCTCTAAAAGCACCTAGCAAAAGTGGAGGACCTTCTAAAGTTAAAAAATCCGCAATGCCTTTAATGGATGACGATTTTGCTTTTGATGATGACTTTGGTGGCGGTAATTTTGCCGATGAAGACGACGATTTTAATGATGATGAAGACGACGACTACAACGACGATTTCTTCGAAGAAGAGATCGACGACGAAGCATAAAATTTAAACCCTAATTTTTTTTAGGGTTTTTTTGTGGTTTTCTTTATGTAAAACCTATCCCTTCATCCCATTTCCTTTTGCGAAATAATTCCTTTTTATTCTCAATTTCAATTTTCTTTAATCCAAAATTTTTAGAGACTTCCACAAAAAAGCTCAATATCCTATTGATGCCGTCTTTAGGGACTTGCACAAGGGGCTAGAAGGGGTTCACTAAGGGGGTGTAGGGG